>JAGHVE010000021.1 GCA_018064445.1 Candidatus Cacconaster equifaecalis | reverse complement strand
CAGTCCAGAAATATTCTGCCTTCGATATTGATGCTCCCGTCCTCCCCTGTCAATCCTTCATAGAGATCGAGAAGCCCGGTGATATAGCCGTGATGTTTCCTGACATAGTCAAGATTGCCGTTCTGCATATACCAGTCGTACAGAATCACAAGATACCACATCGAGTAGGAACTCATACCGTTCAACCACTCGGGCAGCGGGAACTGCTCACAGGCCATATCCACGCTGCGGTCTATGACATCGTTGTAGCCGAAGACGGCGGCAACTGTTGCCATCTCGGGGTGCATATCCCCCAACCATATCAGGCGGTCCCTCTTGATGCCGTCCCATATATATTCCTGCATATTGAGATGGGTGGTCCAGGCTCCGGTCCGCCAGATTGAGTTGAGCCTTTCATCATTGCACTTGAAGGAGCCCTGATACGGGATGTCCCTCCACCTGAGAATGGCCGTGGCTTCCCTTATCTCAAGGGTGCATCCGGTCTCAAGCAGATCTATCCTGACGAAGCGGAAACCGCTGTTGCCCAGTTCTATTGAGCCGTCGCGGGGAATCTTCATCACGATGTCCCTCATTGCGTGGTCATCCGTGGAATGTCCGGCAATCCAGTCTGTGTCACACACCTGACTGCAAGTTTCGGAAACGGACTCCCCGAAACGTATCCTCACCAGTTTCGGATAACGTTCATAACCGGCCATCACAAGTTTCAAGCCTCCGTGGAGTTCCTTGCCGTAGTCCAGAATGACCGATGCCGTATCCCCGGGTGTTGTGACCATCTCGCACATACGGCCCCCTATCATCGCGGCCTGCCCGGACCCCTCCAGAAGCAGGGCTTCCGCATCCTTAACACCACCTCCCGTCCAGACTATCCTTGTCGGAGTGATGAATTTCCGGTCCATGATATCCTTGCGGTCCGCCCTGGATGCGAAAGAGACCGCAATCAGGAGAATCAAAATAAGATAAAGTCTTTTCATTTTGCAACCTTTTGAAATTCCTTGAGTCTTCTTGAAGCCTGTCCCACTATCGTGAGATATCTGTCGGAAGGTACGCCCTCTTCGAGCGGAACCAGCACGGCTCCGGGCCTGGGAACCGGCACCTCGCGGGCTATCTTGAAGATTGCGGTAGCTTCGTTGACCTCGTCGAACATCGAGACGTAGATGCTCTTGCATCCGGCCTCCAGACAGGCGTCAATCTGCCTCTGGAGGAACTCCCCTCCCCTGCGGGCAACGGCGTCACCGGCACCCGGACTCAGATTCTCCCAGCTGAAACCGGGCCAGACGTCGCCGGCAAAGTCAATCCCGTGCTCCTCACACCACTTCACATCTTCGGGTATTATCTTCCTGAATTCATCAAACGTTTCATTGTCAGACCTTCCCACATACCACGGCATAATTATGTCCGCCTTGGCAAGGTAGCCGTAGAATCTGTCGTCCTTCCGGACATCCTCCCCCATCTCTCTCCAATATGTCGGCACGCCGAGCATTATGCTGTATCCGCGTTCCTTGAGACCGTCGATGATCCCGGCCGCCTCGTCCATATAATATGCCGGTCTGTCCATGAATCCAATCCCCCAGACCACAACCAGCGGCTTGCCGTTGTGCCACAGATAGGACGGGCGGGCCTCGTGGTCAAACAGATTGTAACGGGCGTTCAGAGCGTCAATGTCCTGAAGAAGCACATCGGCCATCGTTCCCTCCTTTCCGGAAGAGAGGTCATACATCACGCATATTGCCCTGTCGTAGCG
>JAGHVE010000048.1 GCA_018064445.1 Candidatus Cacconaster equifaecalis | reverse complement strand
TCAGAGGCGCATTCGACAAGACCGGTAACAAGGAATATCTCGACGAGTCGGAATATTTCTTCAAGCACTCTTTTGACTACCGTAACCTCTTCAACGGCAAGACCGGATTTTTCCATCCCAAGGACAAGGACGGGAAGTTCATCGAGCCATTCGACTACAACTTCCCCGGCGGAATGGGTTCAAGGGAATACTACGATGAAAACAACGGCTGGGTTTACCGCTGGGACGTCCAGCACAACGTATATGACCTCATCTCCCTTATGGGCGGTGACCGCAAGTTCGTGGCACAACTCGACAGTATGTTCGCAGAACCGCTCGGAATGGACAAATATGACTTCTGGGCAAAGCTTCCTGACCATTCGGGCATCGTAGGACAGTTCTCGATGGGCAACGAACCTTCGCTGCACGTACCTTATCTGTATAACTTCGCCGGCGCTCCCTGGAAAACCCAGAAGCGTATACGCCAGATGCTCGACACCTGGTTCCGTGACGATCTTATGGGCGTTCCCGGCGACGAAGACGGTGGCGGAATGACCTCGTTCGTGGTCTTTTCAAGCCTCGGATTCTTCCCCGTATGTCCCGGAAAGGCCGAATACAGCATCGGAAGCCCCAGATTCGGGAGCAGCAAGATCCATATGAGCAACGGCAGGACCTTCGAGGTCAAGGCTTACAACGTATCAAAAGACAACAAGTACATACAGTCGGCAAAGCTCAACGGCAAGGTATGGAACGAGCCTGCCATCAGCCACGAAGCTATTGTGAACGGAGGTGTGCTGGAACTCGAGATGGGTCCCCTGCCCAACAAGGAGTGGGGCGTCGGCTCAAGCATCAGCTATGACTCCTACAGGGGACTTGCAATGGCCGGCTATCAGGGATGGTTCCTCTCTCCCGCAAAGGGGCAGAAATACGCTGGCGGCTACACCTTTGCCGATGGAAGATACAGGGTGGATATGCTTCCGGAAATGCTGGAGTATAACGAGACCTACCCCATTCCCGGCAAGATGGCTGACGGCAGCGAGCCGAGGGTTTTCTCTTCAGCCGACTACAGCACCATTGACCTTCATTTCCGCTGGATGAAGGAGTACGGACTCGACGGCGTGTTCATGCAGAGGTTCATGTGGGATATAAACGGGGCTAACCGCGAACATTTCCTCACCGTGATGGACAATGCAATGTCCTGTGCCGAGCGCTATGACAGGGCCATCTGCATAATGTACGACATGCGCGGCGAACCGGGAAAGATGGCGGACGAGCTTTTGTCCGACATAGATGAGCTCAGCGTACGCTACAATCTGTTCGACCACGAGGCCAGGCCCTCCTACCTCTGGCACAACGGGAAGCCGCTGGTCGTCATTTGGGGCATTGGATTCGTCGACAGGCCCGAACATTTCCTTGACGAGGGTGGAAAGATGATAGACGGGCTCAAGAAGCGCGGCTACAGCGTGATGCTCGGAGTACCCACCTACTGGCGCGAGCTTGGCAGCGACACCCGCAAGGATGAAAGGGTTCACGAATACATACTCAAGTCCGACATAGTAATGCCCTGGTATGTGGGCAGGTTCACGAACGAGGACTTCGACGGGTTCAAGGAGGTCATCCCCGGTGACGTTGCGTGGTGCGAGGAACACGGCATCGATTTTGCCGGTGACGTATGGCCCGGATTCAGTTGGCTGAATATCTTCCCGGATGCTGACGACACCGTTGACAGGCGCGGAGGAGAGTTCCTACGCAGACAGATTGACGCCTGTATCGAGGCAGGATGCAAGAGTATCTACATCTCTATGTTCGACGAGATCAACGAAGGCACGGCCATCATGAAACTGGCCCGCCAGGTACCAACCCCCGGGCCAGGCACAGTCGTCACCCCTCAGGAAGACGGAGTCCCCACCGATATCAACCTCATCATCGCAGGCGAAGCGGCCAGACGGCTCAAATAGTTGACTCACTATACGGACAGGCTACGTTCATTATGCAAGAATAGAAAAAACCGTCTATTTTCATACATTTGCAGCGCCAAGTACACAAATGTTATGATAAAATACAGTTATCCGGCCCTTATTATTCACTTTCTCAAGGCAAATCACCTTTCACAGTCCCGGCTTGAGGATATTGCAAGACGCAGGCTGGAGAATATCGTAAGATATGCGAAAGCCAGAAGCCCTTTTTTCAGAGCACTTTACAAAAATCTTCCCGAGAAGTTCACGCTGGAGGACCTGCCTCCCGTCGACAAGAAGACGATGATGTCGAACTTTGACGACTATGTCACCGACAGGAAGGTTAAACTGGCTGACGTGCAGGCCTTCATCGCCGACAAGGGAAACATCGGAAATGATTTTCACCGCAGATATCTGGTAGCCACCACTTCCGGGTCCACCGGAGTGCCTTCAATCGTCCTTCACGACGGCAATTCCACAAGGTCCGCGGCCATATTGACGATGGCCAGATATATGAAATGCCGGTTCCCGCTCACCGCATTCTGCGTCGATGACGTGTTCCTGATAGAGAACGGCAACATACGGAACAATATACGCAAGATGCCCCTGCTTTCCGGATGCATACGGCTGGTGAACGCCAAAGATACCTATGAGGAGATATGCCGTAATGTGAACCGGATACGTCCCAAGGTGATGGTGGGATATGCAGGTTCCATGGAGCTTCTGGCAGACCAGGCGCTTCTGGGAAATCTTCACATAGACCCCGTGCAGGTCATAACTTCAGGCGAGTTCCTCACGCCTGCCACAAGGGACAAAATCAGGAAAGCATTCCCGAAGGCTGAAGTCATTTCCGTGTACGGCTGCACCGAAGGCAACGTGGTGGCATACGAGTGCCCGCACCGCCATATGCACCTCAACAGCGATTTCTACATTCTCGAGCCGGTCGACAATTGCAACAATCCGGTCCCTGACGGTGTCGTCTCGGACAAGGTGCTCCTGACCAACCTGGCCAACTTCGTGCAACCCATCATAAGGTTTTCAATGACGGACAGGATAACAATGCACCACGAACCCTGTCCGTGCGGAAGACAGGGAGCCTGGTTTACGGTGGAGGGCCGCTCCAATGATGTCCTGACAATGACTGACCGTGACGGCAACCCCGTCAGGCTGGCCCCCTTGCCATTCATTTTCGTAATCGAGCCCATCGAGGGAATCAACAACTTTCAGATGGTTCTCCACGGCAGTTCCGACATAGAACTGAGAATTGACTTCCTGCCGGGGTCCGACCACGAGAAAGTCTTCGCGGAGGCAGAAAGGGAGATACGCAGGTACCTCGGAAAGTTTGGAGTCGAAGAGTTCACCGTCACATTGTCGGATCTTCCCCCGCAGCGCAGCGCAAGGACCGGCAAGTTCCGCCAGATGTATCAGGAAGACTGATCTCCTAATCAGCATTGGCTACGCCCAAACCGGCGGAAAACATAAATTTGCAGCATACCTCACATCACCCAGGTGTTCATTATCTCTGCGGGGGAGCGGCGGCGGAGAAGGAGTTCCTTCATCCCATCCATTGCGGGAGTGACGTGGCTGAAATAGTCCTTCAGCCCCTCGCACAGCACGTTCCGTCCATTGACGCGGTGTTCGGGACACTCGCCATGGCAGGCGAACGCATACTTGCATTCCCGACATTCAGCGGCAAGTGAACCGAACTTTGCCTTGGAGAATTCCACTCTCCGGGGAGAGGCATAGAGTTCGCCAAGGGTGCTTTCCCTGATATTCCCGAGGCAGAGTCCAGGACGCACGAAATGGTCGCAGGGATAGACATCTCCGTTGCGCTCGACCACAAGGGAGTCATTGCACACATCATTAACGGTACAGACCCCCGGAGTGACACCATACCACCCCGCAAGGGTGGCATCGAACATCTGGACGAAGTACTCCCCCACGTCACGGCTCACCCATTCGTCGAAAATATCCGTCAGAAACCTGCCGTAACCGGCCGCGGAAACCGCCCAGGGCAACTGCCTGTCCGCCGCGGGAAGGAACTGCATAAACCTGCTGCCGAGAGTGTCCCGGAAGAAGCGGTATATCTCGACTCCCCTGCCCTCGCTCAGACTGCTCACCACGCTGAGGGTGTTGAACTCCACCCTGTACCGCCGGAACAGTCCGATGGCCCTGATAACGGCATCGAACGAGGAGACTCCGGAATGAACCTTGCGGAACTTGTCGTGGATATCTTTCGGACCGTCTATCGAAATTCCTATCAGAAAATCATTGTCACGGAAAAACCGACACCAATTGTCATCCACAAGCAAACCGTTGGTCTGCAAAGAGTTATCCACCCTCTTTCCTCCGGCATATCGTCTTTGCAACCGCACTGCCTTGCGGAAGAACGGCAACCCCGCCAGCAACGGCTCTCCGCCGTGCCAGCAGAAACTGACCGCATCCCCTTCGCAGGCTTCGATGGTCTGTCGTATGCAGGCCTCCAGAAGCGTGTCATCCATAACGCCTCCGTCACCCTGATAAAGAGCCGCGGTCGGAAGGTAATAGCAATATGAGCATCCGTGGTTGCAGAGGCTTCCCACGGGCTTGACCATCACCCCGGTCATTTACGGGACATATTGAAATGCAGGATGCCTCCGTCTGCAATCTCCTCGTGACTTATGAACGGCTCATTGAGACGCCTCGCTCCCAATCTGACTTTGGAAGCCGTGAAGCAATCACTTGAATTGCCAGGGGCTTCGATATGGAAATCTCCGCCGGGCAGATGCAGTGTAGCTTTCTTGAAGAGAGGAATGCCAAGCGCGTACTGGCAGGATGCCGGGCAGACAGGATAAAAGCCCAGGGCGGAGAAGACATACCAGGCGCTGGTCTGGCCGTTGTCCTCGTCCCCGCAATATCCGTCGGGAGCGGCGCTGTAGAATTTCTCCATAACCTCACGAACACGCCGCTGTGTCTTTTCCGGGCGGTCGCACCAGTCATACAGGTAAAGCATATGCTGAATCGGCTGGTTGCCGTGGGCGTAGTTGCCCATATTCATTATCTGCATCTCCCGGATTTCGTGGATTATGCCTCCGTAATAGCTGTCGTCGTAGACGGGCGGCATATTGAAGACTCCGTCAAGCACCGCCTCAAACTGAGCCTTTCCGCCCATCAGCTCCACAAGACCGGGAATGTCGTGGAACACTGACCAGGTGTAATGGAGGGAATTACCTTCGGTGAAATCGCCTCCCCATTTCAAGGGATTGAAATTCCCGGGGAATGAGCCGTCCTCATTGCGGCCTGACATAAGCGACCAATCCTCGCGGAACAGATTGCGATAGTTCTGTGCGGCCTTCCCGTACGGGGCAATCTCCGACTCCGGCTTGCCGAGAGCCTTGCCGAGGGCATATATGCACCAGTCATCGTATGCATATTCCAGGGTGCGGGCGGCACTCTCCCTTATACCGACATTGCAGGGCACGAAGCCCAGGGAATCATAGTACTGCCATCCGAGTCGGCCTGTGGAGGATATTTCCGGATGCACGCTGTGCGCCCCGTGAACCACGGCTTCCCAGAGAGTCTCGATGTCATAACCCCTGAGCCCCTTGAGGTAGGCTTCTGCCACTACCGAAGCGGAGTTGTTGCCAACCATACACTGTCTGTGTCCGGGGCTTGCCCACTCCGGCAGGAATCCGCTCTCAAGATAGGTGTTGACAAGTCCCTCCTGCATCTTTGCGGCCTGCTCGGGATAGATCAGGTCCACAAGTGCAAAGAGGCAGCGGAAAGTATCCCAGAAGCCGGTGTCCCCGAAGAGATAACCTTCGTGAACCTGTCCGTCAAAGGGACTGTAGTGAACCCTCTTTCCTTCGGGAGTCACCTCGCTAAGGTCTCTCGGGAAAAGGACGGAGCGGTAGAGGCAGGAGTAGAATGTCCTAAGATGGTCGATGTTCCTGTCTTCCACCTCCACACGGGAAAGGACTTCGTTCCAGCGGTTGCGGCCGGCTTCCCTGAGCCGGTCAAAGTTTCCGTCTCCCAGTTCAGTCAGGTTGGACACCGCCTGTTCCTCGCTTATGAATGAGGCCGCAACTTTCAGATTCACCTGAGTTCCCTTTGAAGTGGGAAAAGAGACAAGGAGGCGGTCAGGCGCACCGGAGTCCTCAACGGTGAAGTCGGTGTCGGCATCTATCACGAACCAGAGTCTGAAATTGTCGCTCACTCCGCCGTGGTTGTTTGTGGTCGAGCCGATTATTCTGCGTCCGTCCACCCGCAATGTGGCCTTTTCGGCATCGAATGCATCAAGGACCAGATATGATTTCTCCCTTTCGGGGTAGGTGATGCGGAATGCGGCGGCCCTTTCGGTGGGGGTGAGTTCCAGGTAAGTGTCGTGGTCAGCAAGATACACTCCGTAATAGTAAGGTGTGGCAGTTTCGGCCTTGTGGGAGAACCAGCTGGCGCGGGCATTTCCGTCAGTTACCGGGCCTGTCGTCACGGGCATAATGCTGAACTGGCCGTAGTCGTTTATCCAGGGGCTCGGCTGATGCGTCATCTTGAAGCCCTGTATCTTGTCATCGGTATAGACGTATGCCCAGCCGTTGCCCATCTTTCCGGTGTGGGGCGTCCAGAAGTGTGTGCCCCAGGGCAGAGCCACCGCGGGGTAGGTGTTTCCGGTGGAGAGCTGGTATTTGGAAAGGGTACCCACAAGGGTGCTCACATAGTCCACGGGTTCGGATTTTTGTGAATTTTGGGCGCAGGCCGCACACAGCAGCGCCGCAATGATGACGGACAGGCGTTTCATATAATGGCAGTATTTGGTTTGGAAGTTGTTTTGGTCTATTTCGTGGTTATCTCAAGTTTGTCGCCCTCTTTCATCCTCAGCCCGCTGAAAACGGCCTCCTTGAGCTCGCCACAATCGCGAAGTGACACCTCGACGGGCTTTCCGTTGAGGGCTGCACTCACGGTGCTGCAGCCATCGTTCCTAAACTGGAACGTGTTGAGACTGAGCCGGCCGTAGCTGAGGCTGACAGTGTTCTTCTGGCCTCCATCACTGCGCTCCTGACCGATGTTACCCCAGCCTTCCGCTGATGTGAAGAATCCTGTTATGCTGTCCTTGCCTATCTGGGGGTCAAATGCCATGATGCCTCTGGGACCATCGTACCAGTAGCCCTCCAGGGCCCTCAGAACTCCGTACGAAGCCATAGCTCTGGCGTAGTGGTCGCCGCACTCGATTTCGTTCCAGGGGTTATGCTTGGCACCGTCGTAACGGCTGTCGACTCCACGCACGATGGCGAGTCCTTCATCCAGCATACCCTTCTGTATCATGCCTGTGGCCACCTGATACTCTATTCCGGTCCAGACTTCGTCGCGGTAGCGCACGCCGTCCTCTCCCGGATGGGCGGTGTGGGGCCAGGTGCAGATGAGCAGCCCCGGTTCTCCGGAATGGGCATAGTATCTTTCAGGGAGATGAGCCTCGGTCTGCTCCTTCACGTCGCGTGCCCAATTGTACTTCCAGACAGAGTGAAGAGCCTTGTCTTCGGCCTCGGCGGGGTATATGTCACCGAGCCTGAGCAGTCCTGCCCAAGTCTGGCCGAAGAGCTGGTCGGAGAGACATCCCTTGCCGTACTGGAACTTGGGATATTCCTTCGCATCCACGTCCTGATAGAAGTATTCGCCGTTCCAGAGACGGTCCATAGTGTTCCTGCTGCCTGCCTCGTAGATTTTCCTGTAGCGGCTTGCGGCCTCTGTGTCGTTCATTATGAGTGCCATCCGCTCGCCTGCACGGAGAGCCGCGAGGTACAGGCCTCCCACATAGGTGTTTGCACCGTTGAAAGAGATGTCGTAGGTGTTTGGCTGGGTCTTGACTATGAGTCCGTCGGGTTCAGGCCCGTCTTCGCCGATGATGTAGTCCAGCGACAACTTTATCTTATCCCAATTGCGGCTGAGGAAGTAGTTGTTGCGGCTCATCAGATGCTCCCTGTACATCCTGAGGATTACGGAGGCGTGTCCGTCGATGAGTATGCCGTGCTCTCCGTTCCTCGACATGATGCTGCCGTCGGGCTGTAGCGATACTGAATAGTCGGTCTTCTCGCGCAGGTTGCGTTCCAACTCGGGGAAGAGTGCCGCCATGGTCTGTGCATAGCCCCATACATGGGTGCAGGTACCCTCGCAGGACCCTACACCTTCCCATGCCCAGAACTTGTCGGTGGCCCACCACTGGCAGGTCTCGGTTGCCAGAGTGGATGCCGACATCATGATGCGGTTGGCCAGCCAGTAGGGGATGGTGGTGTTGTTGTAGTATGTGTCGTGGAAGTTCCTCGTCTGCCCTGCAAGTTCGCAAAAGTTGATCTTCAGGTAGTTGGCTACGTCAAGTGACGAGTCGTACCAGTTTGAATACATATTGCCTATTGCGGGAGAATTGGGAGGTAGAGGGCGGCTCCATACTGAACCCTTGTAGCTGAGAGGCCTGTTCGGGAAATACCAGGACAGTACGAAGGTGACAGTCTTCGACTCGCCCGGCGCAAGGGTCATACCGCTGGTGAGGGCTCCTTCAAGCTTGCCTCCGAGAGGAATTTCGGCGTAATCGGCATCCTTTCCAAGGTCGGCAGTTGCGATGGCTGAAGGATCGAACACACTCAAGGCAAGGTTCCCGAAGTATGCATGGTTTTCGTCTATGCTTGTGCGTGGGCCGGCTACAGGTTCGTTGCAAAATACGATGTTGTCGACGCTTATGTGGCCCCAGTCTCCTATTTCGGAATCCACGATCTCGAAATGCGCTGTCTTGCCCAGGAACTCGCCTACGTCCCAGTTCCTGCGGACCAGAACTTCACTGCCGTCTCCGGTGGCATTTCTGACGTTGTTGCCATCGACTACGAGGTTCATGCAGGTGGTCTTGGAATATGTTCCGCCTGAAATGATGAACGATATGTATTTCCTGGTAATCTTGAAGGGCTTTGAGATGAGCTTGCCGGTAGAGATGTCCTGACGGATGTATGAGTTTGCCAGATAACGGCCGTAATCGCCCTCGAATGTGTCCTGGTTGCAGAGCTCTCCCGATGCCGGCTTTTCGCCAAAGGCATCGCCTTCTGCCGTCCAGTTGACATATTTGCCGTTCTCGAAGTCTTCGAATACGGTGACCTTCGGCTTGGGATCAACAGTTTCAGGGAATTCGGCGGGCTTCATGTCCATATAGACCGACTTGTATCCATTGCCGTCGACGACCTTGTTGCGGAGTATGCCGTATCCTCTGTCCTTGAGGTCGATGCAGACGAGGTTCTGCATTCTGCCGGTAAGTTTGACCTCGACCGGCTCATCAGAGGTGTTGCGTACAGTATAGTTCATTATGGTAGCCGGAGTGCCGGAGCGCCTGGCGTCAAGAGGGATGAAGGGCGAGAAGAATTCCGCGTTTACGCTTACAGGAAGGTCCGCTGCCTTGCGGGCGTAGTTTACGTAAGCTATGGGATACTCTCCTATGAAGGAGATGTCATCGAAGTCCTTCTTGCTGAGGTCGTACGATTTGCCGTCGATGTCAAGAGTGACGCCCTGATCGATATAGCTGAGCGGCTCGAAGGTCTGGTAACATACGTGCCAGGGACCCAGAGGGGTGTCGAAGTCCAGCAGGTAGTCGATGCCGTAGCCGGTGTTGTAGGCATTGTTGGCTATCCACCAGTTGGCGAGAGTCCCGTCGCCTCTAACATAGAGTTGTCCGGCACAAATACCGCCTACGGGCATACCTATGGTATACAGTTCATCGCCCTTGTAGACCTTGCGCTCTCCTTTGCCGTCGGTGCTGCCCACGAAGGCCTTGATATCGCCTTTGTCCTCTGAAACGTAGTGGTCTGGGGATATCTGCGCTCTGGAGATTAAAGATGACAGTAAAAGTGCAGAAATCAGCAATTTTGTATGCATTTCGGTGAGTTTGAGTTAATTATTCTCAAATATAATGTTAAATTTGTGTATGAAGAAATTTTTGTTGTTATCGGCGCTGTTCATTGCGCTGTCATGCTCGACAGAGCATAATGACTACGATTCCGTTTTTCCAGAGGACATGATTGACCGCATAGCCTACCCCTTGGGCGGACTTGGTTCAGGCATGTTCACCATCGAGGGTACAGGTGCCATTTCTCACATGTCGTTGCACCACCGGCCGGCTCTCTTCAACGAGCCCTGCATGTTTGCCGCAATACATGTGGAAGGCTATGAGAAGGGCACAAAGGTCGTGGAGGCTCCGGTGCCCGAATTCAAGAAGTACGGGCGGGGAGAAGGCGGTCTGGGAAGTCCGGGATCAACCTATGGACTCCCTCGCTTCGAGCATGGAGAATTCAGTGCAAGATTCCCATTTGCCAAGGTCAGCCTGCAGGACGACGACCTGCCCCTGACGGCCACAATAGAGGCATGGAACCCTTTCATTCCCGGCGATGAGGACAACTCAGGCCTTCCCGTAGCAGGACTTGAATATACTTTCACCAACACCTCTAGGGAAGAGGTGAGCGCTGTGTTCTCATACAACTCGAAGAACATTATGTATTGTACCGACGAGGCCGATGCCGAAACCGGCGCAATGCCTTGCGGCTATGTGATGCATCAGAAGGCGACCCCGTCGAATCCTGAGCTGGAAGGACATTTTGCCATCTTCGCTCCCGAAGAGAATCCGAGCGTCGACTGCTGCTGGTTCCGCGGCGGCTGGTTCGACCCCATCACCATGGCGTGGAACAAGATTACTGCCGGTGACACCACCCCTGTGGATTCTTTGTATCAGTCGCCGGGGGCATCACTTTATGTTCCTTTCACCGTCAAGCCCGGCGAGAGCAGAACAATCAAGCTGATGATGGCCTGGTACGTGCCGGTGAGCGACATAAAGGAAGGCACCCCTGCAACGGAGGCGTCGGACTTCGGTGATTGCTATAGTCCGGAACTCTACAAGGATACCCCCGAGACCTACCGTCCTTGGTATGCCACCCGCTTTGGCTCCATTGCCGACGTGGCCGGTTATTGGGCGAAGAACTACGATACCCTCAAGGCTGCCACCCGCAGTTTCACCGAGGCGTTCTATGATACCACGCTGCCGACCGAGGTTGTCCGTGCCGTTGCCGACAACCTGACTATACTCAAGTCATCCACCGTCATGCGTCAGCACGACGGCCGCTTCTGGGCATACGAGGGCAGTGGCGACAGCTGGGGCAGTTGCCACGGCACCTGCAACCACGTATGGAACTATGCACAGGCTATGCCTCACCTCTTCCCCCGCATGGAAAGGACCCTGCGTGAGACAGAATTCCGTGTGGACCAGAACACCGAGGGCCACCAGACCTTTCGCTCCAATCTTCCCATCAGCCCGATAAGGCACGATTTCTATTCTGCTGCAGACGGCCAGCTTGGCGGCATCATCAAGGTATATCGCGACTGGAGGATCAGCGGTGACACCGATTGGATGATCTTCCTCTATCCTCAGATCAAGAAGAGCATGGACTGGTGCATACGCAACTGGGATCCCCGTCACGTGGGAGCTATTGAAGAGCCTCACCACAACACATACGACATCGAGTTCTGGGGGCCTGACGGAATGTGCACAAGTTTCTATGCCGGTGCTCTTGCCGCGTTCGTCAAGATGGCAGAGGCGGCAGGTGATAATGCTTCTTCATACAGGGAACTGCTCGGAAAATGCCGCAATTATATGACAGACCGGCTTTGGAACGGCGAGTACTTCTACCAGAAGGTTCGCTGGAAGGATCTCGATGCTGAGGACCCGACTCTTGTGATGCAGGAGGAGGGATATGAGAACAGTCAGGAATACAAACCCGAGGCTCTGGCCATTCTTGAAAAGGAGGGACCCAAGTATCAGTATGGCACCGGCTGTCTTTCCGACGGCATCATCGGCTGCTGGATGGCGCTCTGCGCAGGTCTTGACGACCCCGTGGACCAGGCAAAGGTCAAGAGCCATCTGGAGGCCGTTTACAAGTATAATCTCAGGAAAGACCTGTTCGACGTTTCCAATCCCCAGCGTCCGGGATTTGCTTTCGGACACGAGGGTGGCCTGCTCCTTTGCAGCTGGCCCAATGGAGGAAAGCCCTGCCTGCCGTTCGTATACAGCGATGAGGTCTGGACAGGAATAGAGTTCCAGGTTGCCGCCCATCTGATGTTCGAAGGCGACGTGAAGCAGGGCCTCGACATCGTGCGCACCTGTCTCGACAGGTATGACGGCCGCGTCCGCAATCCGTTCAACGAATATGAGTGCGGTTCCTGGTATGCAAGGGCAATGTCGAGCTACAGTATGCTCCAGGCCCTCACGGGTGTACGCTACGATGCAGTGGACCGAATCCTGTACATCGACTCCCGCGTGGGAGATAACTTCCGCACCTTCCTCGCCGTCGATGGCGGCTATGCAACCGTAGGCCTTAGGGGAGGAAAGCCCTTCATCGAAGTCCGCTCCGGCGAGATTCCCGTCAAGCATTGTTATGTATCAGGAAAAGAGATTGCATTATGAAAAGATTTCTGACAATTGTCCTTCTTGTTGCAGTGGGCTTCTCCTCCAATGCCGGAAGACGCAATAGACTGCCGGAGTACAGAATGGCAGATGAGTTGAGGCAGCTTTCGCGCCTTGATTTGCTGCCTTCATACAGAAGCGGGGCTGTCGACGGCGTATCGAGTTATGATTCTACCGGCGGCAACAACGACGGTTTCGACGGAAAATATTCATACTTACGCAAGGAAGAAGGCAAACTTGTCATAGCCGATTTCAAGGGTCCGGGCGTCATCGACAGAATTTGGACTCCTACAGCAACCAATGACACCCTTGAATTCTGGTTTGACGGCGAGAAGCAGCCTCGTTTGAAGATATGCTTCATGGATCTTTTTCGAAGCGGGAAGAAGCCTTTCGTATATCCACTGTGCGGGAACGAGGTTGGCGGCTATTTCTGTTATTTCCCTTTCACGTTCAAGAAATCCTGCAAGATTACCTTCTCTGGCGAGATGATACAGTTCCATCAGATATCGTATCGCAGTCTTGAGGGTTACGACGTTGAAACCTTCAGGCCGGAACTTTCTGCCGAAGAAAGTTCACTCATTGACGAAATATGCAGGAAATGGTCCAACGACAACCCTGACGTGACACAGTTCCTGAATGACGGCACCATTCCATTGGTAAAGGAAGAAAACTTCTTTTTGGAGCCTGGCGGGGAATTCACTTTCTTTGAATCACACGACGCCGGCCGCATCCTCGGATTCGAGATTGAAGGCGGGGCCGTTTTCGAAGGGCTGAACAAAGACATAATTCTGACAGCCCAGTGGGACGATGACCCCGTTCCTGCAATAAACGCTCCTGTTGCCGATTATTTCGGCTACGCATACGGAAAACCTTCAATGGAAGGGCTGTTCGTTGGTTCCGATCATGGCAGGCATTATTCATTCTTCCCGGCACCTTATGACAAGAGTGCCCGGATTACTCTGAAATACCGCGAGCGTCCGGGTATCGCGCAGGCTCCCGTCCAATTGACGACACGCGTCCATTATAGCAACGAGGCGAGGAATCTTGAGAAGGAAGGCAAGTTCTACGCCTGCTGGCGTCGTGAGAAACCTCAGAAGGGCAAACCGTACAAGTTCCTGAGTCATAAGGGGCGTGGCCATTATGTGGGGACAGTGCTCATAGGGCAGGGTTTCGACTTCAAGTCCACCGACTTTTTCGAAGGCGACGATTCCACTTATGTTGACGGTGCTTCACGTGTGCATGGTACCGGTTCTGAGGATTATCTCAACGGTGGATGGTACTCCGAACTTGACCGTTGGGACAAAGCTACCAGTCTGCCCACCCATGGTTGTCTGGAGTTTGCACACGCCACTTGCCGCAGCGCTGGCTACAGGTTCTTCATTGGCGACAAACAGTCGTTCAACGCAAATATCTGGCATGGGATCGAGCATGGTGGCATAGGCAATGAGGCTCCAGTGGACTACACTTCTGTCGCTTTCTACTATGCCGACAGCCCTTCTGTGGACGGAATGGAACCCACCGAGGAACTGTGCACGGTATATGTGCCGCAGAAGTACCATGTAGAGATAAGGAATCTTCCCATTACCACATCATACTGGATGCGCACGGAAAATCATGTCGGGAGCATGGAATGCTGGTCTCCCGGCGAGGACCTCATCAGAGTGGTGATGGACAAGGTGCCTGAAGGCAGATACAGAATCGTTCTGTCATATCTGAAGCGCAGGAACGGTGCGGAGTTCTCTCTTTGGCAGCGACAGAAGATGCTTCTGGGCTGGACCAGTACAGCATCCGATACTGCCATAGAATCATATGAGGACCATCCTGACTATTTCAACGATGCCAACTGGGTGGACACACTTGACGCAGGCATCATTGAAATCACGCCGAGGAACAATACCATTACGTTCAGAATGAGGGGAGAAGACTTCTCGCGCCCGTTCGAGTTCGGAAATATTATTCTTGAACGCCTATAGGGACAACATATCTCCTAATGATGTTCGTTTCTTTGGTGAATCTGATGATTTCGGGGAGGTAGCCGAAAGCGAGGCCGGTGACGGTGTCGGCGCATCCGTAGTAGACGGCCACCTTGCCCGTCTCCTTCTCATAGAGGGCGGCGCAGGGGAACGTGACGTTGGGCACGTCTCCCGTGCACTCGTAAATCTCCCTCGGGGAGATGAGATATGCCCCGCTGCGGGCTATGACCTTCCAGGGCTGCTCAAGGTCAAGCAAAGCGGAACCGAAGGCATAGACATACCCGTTGCAGGAGCGCAGCACACCGTGATATATCAGCAGCCACCCCTCCGGAGTCTCGATGGGAATCGGACCGGCACCGATTTTCATACATTGCCAGGCGCTCACCTCGAAGGGAGCGGGCGACATCACGTGACGGTGATGACCCCAATATTCGAGGTCGGGGGATTCCGAGTAGAATATATCGCCGAATGCAGTATGACCCGTATCACTGGGACGGGAGAGCATCGCATATTTGCCGTTTATCCTGCGGGGAAACATCACACCGTTCCTGTTGTAGGGCAGGAATGCGTTTTCCAGCTGGTGAAAAACCTCAAAATCCTCCGTCCAGGCGACACCGATGGTCGGGCCGTGATAGCCGTTGCACCAGGTGACATAATACTTGTCATCTATCCTGCAGACTCTCGGGTCATAGCCATATACCCACTCGGCCACTTCGGGGTCGGCTCCCACAAGTTTTATGTCCTCCTCGCTGATGTCCCATTTGAAACCATCAACAGAAAAGCCGACGTGAAGCCGCATACGGCGATTGGTGTCATCGCAGCGGAAAACCCCTGCAAAGTGGTACTTTCCCTTTTCGAAAGGGACGACGGCAGAATTAAAAATCGAATTGGAAGTGGAGAGCAGGTTTCTCGGAATCACCGGGTTGCCTGAATATCTCCAGAGTACTTCATTGGACCCTTCGGGGCGGTCCTCCCACGGAATATTAAAAGCCATAATCGTGTTCATCAAGATATTTTTTCAGCCTCTCAAGCCCGGCATCGTCGGGACCGTCAAAGATTGACACGCCGGCAGCACCGTTCTGATATGCCGCATCGAGAGCTTTTTCAAAGTCATCACCCTTCTTCAGGTCAGGGTACATTATTCCCGCATAAATCAGGGCCTTGCCTCCGACGGCCTTCACGCTCTCGGCCACCGAGCGGCCAATCCATTCCGGACCTTCATTGTAGAAGCCGTTGTATATCATCGGGAAATATGCCGGAAGAGGCCAGTTGCCCCAATCCTGACGCACCATCTTTGTTGCCATTGAAGGGCCGGGGAAGACCGCCGCGGAAAGGAACTTGCCGTCGGCGGCCAGAGTCTCGTGGATTTTCCTGACCACCTTGGTGATTGCATCAAGGCGGAAATTGAGCCAGGACTGGTCCTGAGCAGGATATTGCTCCAACAAAGGGTCACGCCCGGTCAGTTTCTTGAACTCCTCGCGGCACAGGTCGCAGTAGCAGAAGTCATACTCGGGAAGCTCGCTGCTCTGGTCAATCCCGTAGTTGCTCCAAAGGGAGGTGGGAAGGACCACGTCAGGGAAGCGGACATAGTCAAGCTGCATTCCGTCAACGTATTTCAGATTGGCACACCGCAGATAGTCGGCGGCAATCGTGTCGGCGACCTCCGGATGAGTCGGGCAAAGGAACCGGTAGTAATCCACATAGGGGGGATTGTCATAAGTGGACTTCCCGCTGCGGCTTACCGCTCCCCACTCCGGATGTTTCTCCAGCAGATCCCTCCGGTTCATCGTCCAGAGCCAGTAATGGGCCTCAAGCCCGGCCTCCTTGCAGAGACGATAGACTCTCTCGTCATATCCCTCGAAGAGGATGCCGCTGATGCCGCAATCGTGAGCCTTCTTGAAATGAGCAGCATACTGCTCATCGCTCCATTTCTCCTTGATGCGCTCCCACATCCAGTTCTTGACAACCTTTGCAGGCGGCATAGGCGGAATCACGTTCCCATCGCAGAAACGCAGATAGCCCCACTTGGCAGGCATATGCATATCGACCTTGCCGGTGGGAGACCATACCCAGTTCTCTTCCGGACCGCCCTTGACGAGCCACTCCACGCGGGAGAA
>JAGHVE010000080.1 GCA_018064445.1 Candidatus Cacconaster equifaecalis | reverse complement strand
AGAATCAATGTCGGACTTCATCTGTGCCAGACTGGCGTCCATCTCGGCTGCAGTGTAGTAGCCTTCGAACTGCTTGTTCACCCATTTCGTCAGGGAGTCGGAGCAGGCCTTGATGTCATTCGAGAGTTTCGCGTCGAGGGCTCCGATTCTCGCGTCTATCTTCGCGATGGTGTCGCAGGTGGCCTCATACTGCTCCAGCGTGGAGAAAGTAGCTTCAACCCACTCAGTCTCAGCGAATGTCGGAAGGACTTCGTCAAGATATGTTTCAAGATTGACAATCCTGTTTCCGAGAGTCTCGTCGGCTTCCTGCAACGCAAAAATCTCCTGGCCGTGGGTCTCGGCTGACTGCTTCAGAGAGGAGATGTCGCTCCTGATCTGACCCAGGTCAGCGATGCTGGAGGTTATGCCTGAAATCTGGGTGTTGATTGAAGCAATCTGCTCGTTCTCGATGCCGCTGACCTTCTTCTCAAGATTGTCAAGCCGCTCGTTGATTTTCGAGCAGGAGCCCAGCAGTCCGATCGTCAGAACCGCAAGGGCAATTGACAGTGTTCTTTTCATATATCGTTTATTCTTTATTTGCAAGTCTCTTGTAGGTATTCAACCTCCATTGTGCAAATTCCTGCGTCTTGGCGAAAAGTTCGGCGGCATTTTCCGGGAACGACTTGGCCAGGGAAGCGTAGCGGACCTCACCCTTGAGGAAATCCTGGAACTTGCTCCAATCGGGCTCCTTGCTGTCGAGGGTGAAGGGATTCTTGCCCTCGGCCTCCAGAGCGGGGTTGTAGCGGTAGAGATGCCAGTATCCGCACTCGACGGCACGCTTCTCTTCAAGCTGGCTGTGGCCCATTCCGGCTTTCAGACCGTGGTTGATACAGGGAGAGTATGCGATAATCAGTGACGGTCCGTCGTATGCCTCGGCCTCCTTGAGCGCGGTCAGCGTCTGTGCCTGTGAAGCGCCCATAGCAATCTGTGCGACATACACATAGCCATAGCTGATTGCCATCATTCCGAGGTCTTTCTTGCGGACCCTCTTGCCTGAAGTGGCGAATTTAGCGACAGCGCCTGCGGGGGTACTCTTGGATGACTGTCCGCCGGTATTGGAATAAACTTCGGTATCCAGTACAAGGATATTGACATTCTCGCCCGTTGCAAGGACGTGGTCAACTCCGCCGTATCCGATGTCATATCCCCAGCCGTCGCCGCCGAATATCCACTGGCTGCGGGCGGGAATGAAGTTCTGAAGTTCAAGAAGCTGCTTGCAGATGTCACATCCACATTCCTCCATCAGAGGCACGAGAGCGTCACAGACATCGCGGGTCACAGGACCGTTGCCGCGGTTTGCAAGCCATTTCTCGAATAGAGCCTTGATTTCAGATGAACAGCAGTTGCATTCAAGACCTTTCACCATAAGGGCAGCCACAGTCTCGCGGACACGCTCCGAACCGAGACGGAGTCCGAGTCCGAACTCGGCGTTGTCCTCGAAGAGGGAGTTCTGCCAGGCGGGGCCGTGGCCCTGCGCGTTCTTGCAGTAAGGTGATGACGGGAAGGCCGCGCTGTAGATTGAAGAGCAGCCCGTTGCGTTGGCCACCATCATCCTGTCACCGAACAGCTGGGTGATTGTCTTTATATAAGGTGTCTCGCCGCAACCTGCGCAGGCTCCGGAGAATTCGAAGAGAGGCTGCGCGAATCCCAGATTCTTCACGTTCTGTGCCTTGGGAGCCACGGTATCCTTATATCCCACGTTTGAGTGCAGGTAATCATAGTTGGCCTGCTCCTTCTCCTGTGATTCGTAAGAGACCATCGAGAGGGCCTTGGCACCCTTCATACCGGGGCAGATGTCCTCGCAATTGCCGCAACCCGTACAGTCGGCGGGAGAGACCTGCATTGCAAATCTGTACTCCTTGAATGCCGCATTGCCCTGAGTGGTCTTGATGCCTGCAGGAGCCTTCGCGGCCTCATCGGCGGTAAGAAGGAACGGGCGGATTGCCGCGTGAGGGCAGACGAAAACGCACTGGTTGCACTGGATACAGTTTGCAGGGTTCCATTCGGGAACAGAGACGGCAATGGCGCGTTTCTCGTAAGCCGCAGTTCCGGCAGGAATCGTACCGTCCACCATATCACCGGCGAAGGTGCTGACGGGAAGGTCGTTGCCGTTCTGGGATGTCACGATGTCGGCCACGTTGCGGATGAATTCGGGAGCCAGACGGTCGTAGTTCGCATTGACGAACTTGCCGGTCGCGTTCTTCCAGTCTTCCGGAATGTCAACCTGAACGTAATCGCCGCCACGGTCGACTGCGGCATAGTTCATCTTCACGACGTTCTCACCCTTCTTGCCGTATGACTTGTCGATGGCTTTCTTCATATATGTAACGGCCTCCTCATAGGGGATGATGCCTGTAATCTTGAAGAATGCGGACTGAAGGATAGTGTTCGTGCGGCCACCAAGTCCGATTTCAGCGGCAATCTTGGTCGCGTTGATGAGATACAGCTTGATATTTTTCTCGACTATGGTCTTCTTGACGAAATCGGGAATGCGCTTGAAAGTCTCCTCGGTATCCCAAAGGCTGTTGAGCAGCAGGGAACCTCCGTTCTTGATGCCCTTGAGAACATCATACTTGTAGAGATATGACGGCACGTGGCAGGCCACGAAATCAGGTGTCGAAACAAGATAGGGAGCCGCGATGGGCTTGTTGCCGAAACGGAGATGAGAGCAGGTATATCCGCCTGATTTCTTCGAATCATAGTCGAAATATCCCTGGCAGTACTTGGGAGTGTGGTCACCTATTATCTTTATGGTGTTCTTGTTCGCTCCGACAGTACCGTCACTTCCAAGACCGAAGAACTTGCACTCGTATGTACCCTCCTTCACGATTGAAATCTCCTCCTTCTGGGGAAGGGACTTGAAGGTGACGTCATCCACGATGCCGATTGTGAAGCCGTTCTTGGGCTCCTTGAGTTCAAGATTGTCGAACACGGCGATTATCTGCGCGGGGCTTGTATCCTTTGAGGAAAGTCCGTACCTGCCTCCCACAATCATAGGAGCGTCCGCACCCATATCGGCAACGACGCTCTTTATGTCCATAAACAGAGGCTCTCCGATTGCACCTGGTTCCTTCGTGCGGTCGAGAACGGCGATTCTCTTCACGCTCTTGGGGAGAACTCTCAGGAAATACTTGGTCGAGAACGGCCTGTAGAGACGGACCGTGACAAGGCCGAGTTTCTTCCTGCCCTTGGAAGCGAGATAGTCAATGGTCTCCTTGATTGTCTCGCAGACGGAACCCATTGCGACAATCACGTTCTCTGCATCCTTGGGTCCGTAGTAGTCGAACGGCAGATAGTGGCGGCCGGTGATTTCTCCGACCTCACCCATATATCTTGCAACGATGTCGGGAACGGCGTCATAATAAGGGTTGCAGGCTTCGCGCGCCTGGAAATAGACATCAGGGTTCTGGTTTGTTCCGCGGGTGACAGGATTGTTCGGGTTGAGCGCCTTCTGGCGGAACGCCGCAAGGGCCTTGTCACTTACGAGGGGACGGAGATCCTCCGCCTCAAGCACTTCGATTTTCTGAATCTCGTGGGAGGTGCGGAATCCGTCAAAGAAATGGACAAAAGGAACGCTGGACTTGATGGCGGCGAGGTGGGCCACTGCAGCCAGATCCATCGCCTCCTGCACTGAAGCGGAAGCAAGCATTGCGAAACCTGTCTGACGCACGCTCATCACGTCCTGATGGTCACCGAATATCGAGAGAGCCTGTGATGCGAGAGTACGCGCTGACACGTGGAATACCGCGGGAAGGAGTTCTCCGGAGATTTTGTACATATTGGGAATCATCAGGAGAAGCCCCTGGGATGCCGTGAAGGTCGTGGTAAGGCTGCCTGCCTGAAGAGACCCGTGCACCGCTCCGGCAGCACCCGCCTCACTCTGCATCTCAGTCACTTTAACAATCTCACCGAACATATTCTTCTTGCCGAACGCGGCCCACTCGTCAACGAGTTCCGCCATTGTGGAAGAAGGGGTGATAGGATAGATGGCCGCATGCTCACTGAAAAGATAAGCCACGTGAGCCGCGGCGAAATTGCCATCGCAAGTGATGAATTTTTTCTCTTTTGCCATAATGTATATACGTTTATTCTCTTTTTATTCCAAACCTTCAAAAATAGTCATTTTTTCTATAAGTTCACCCAAACGGAACCCTTTTCACTGCTTTCGACGCAAGCTTCTATGAACTTGACGCCACGCAATCCGTCCTCAGCTTTGGGAAAGTCCAAAGCCCACTCCCCGTCGCACGGTTCACCGTTCAGTTTATCAAGCAGGGCGTCGGTATATGCCTTGTAGATATTTGCAAAAGCCATTGTCAGCCCTTCGGGATGGCCGCTTGGAATCCTGTTGATTGCCAGTGCGTGACCGTTGGTATGAGCCGCTCTGGTAAGAATCTGCGTGGGCTGCCCCTTCAGCGTCAGCTTCAGGAAATCGGGGTGCTCCTGCTCCCATTCGAGAGAGCCCTTTGTTCCGAAGATTCTTATCTTCAAGCCGTTATAATATCCTGCCGCAACCTGGCTGCAGGAGAAAGTCCCGTGAGCCCCGTTTTCGAACTCCACCAGCATATTGGCGTTCAGGTCAAGTTCCCGGCCGAATTTATCCAATACGGCAGAGAGTCTTTTTACACGGAGATCCGTTATGTACCTCACCGTCTCTTCAATATGTGTGCCTATGTCTCCCACACAGTTCGAGATTCCGCTGGCCTTGGGATTCATCCTCCATACCGAAAGTCTCTGCTGCCCGGCCTCGGGGGAATCGTCCAGCTGACCGGAAAGCCAGTCCTGGAGATACTCCGCCTTGACGTCCACCACGTCACCTATCACTCCCTCCTTTACAATCTGCTTTGCCTGCTTGACCATATTGTAGCCCGTGTAGGTGTAGGTCACGCCGAAGAGGATGCCTTTCTTTTTCGCAAGAGCGCACAACTCCTCTCCCTGCTGCGAAGTGAAGCAGAGAGGTTTTTCGCAGACAACGTTGATTCCCTTTTCGATGAAGGCCTTCGCAATGTCGAAATGTGTCGAGTTGGGAGTGCATATCACCACGAAATCCAACTTTTTGTCAGTCCTCACCCCTTCAGCTTCAACCATCGCCTTGTAATCGGGATAAATCCTGCTCTCCTCAAGAGCGTAATGACGCCCGCATTCCGCGTTGGCCTCCGGATTCGAGGAACTGAAGCAGCCGGCAACCAGCTGTGCCTGTTCATCAATTGCAATCGCCTTGCGGTGGACGCCTCCTATGAATGCGTTCAATGTGCCGCCGACCTGTCCATAGTATAGCTTTGTCCGTTTCATTTCGTTGTCTTTATTGCTGAATCAAACTTTATCTCGGATGAGGGGAAATCTATCTTCCTGACGAAAGTGCAGGCCTCGGCCGCTCCGAATTCCCTGTCCATACCGGAATCCTCCCACTCGACGGAAAGGGGGCCGTCATACCCGTATTTGTTGAGAACTCTTATTATCTCCTCGAAATTGACGTCCCCGTGCCCAAGCGAACGGAAGTTCCAACCCCTGTGCAGGTCTCCGAATTCCAGATGGGAACCGAGGATGCCGTTGCGGCCGTTCAGAGTCACGGCACAATCCTTCATATGGACGTGGTATACCCTGTCGATGAAATCCTCAAGGAAGATATGGGGCACGACACCCTGCCACTGAAGGTGACTGGGGTCGAAGTTCAGTCCGAATTCGGGACGGTCGGCGAATTTTTCAAGAAGCCTCTTCGTCGAGTAATAGTCGAAGGCTATCTCGGCGGGATGAACCTCCAGGGCGTACTTGACTCCGTTTTCACGGAAAACGTCGAGGATCGGGCACCACAGGTCGTATATTTCCTGATAGCCTTTCTCTATCATCTCTTCGGTTGTCTGGGGGAAGGAATAGAAATATTTCCAGATGGGGGAGCCGACGAATCCCGTCACGCAGTATGCCCCGAGCTTGCGGGCAGCGATTGCGCTGGCCTTCATCGTCTCAACCGCCCAGGCACGTATTCCGTCGGGGTTTCCGGCAAGGGAGGCAGGTGCGAAATTGTCCAGTCTCGGGTCATTGTAATCCCCCACGCACTGGCTGGGAACGTGGGAACAGAGGGCTTTCACAACAAGTCCGTGCTTGTCCAGAACCGCCTTTATGGACTTGACGTAACCGTCGTCCTTTGCGGCCCGTATCGGGTCCAGGTGCTGGCCCCAGATTGCAAGTTCAATTCCGTCATAGCCCATCGCGGCGGCCTTTGAACACAGCGTGTCCAAATCCATATCCGCCCATTGGCAGCTCATAAGTGTAATCAATCGTGGCATATCAGTATGGTTAGTGTATCTCTACAAATATAGCAAATTTTATCCATCTGCACAATGCCCTACAAACTGACCCTCAGACCTACCGTGGCACCGAAAGCATCCTTGAGAACGGAACCCTTGTCAGCATAGATTCCGGGGATGACCTGCAGATGACCGTTCAGCAGGGGTATCTCGCAGGTGAAGCCGAGACTCAACTGGCTGAGAGGCGTTTCCTTCACGGTTCCCCACGGATGGCCCCACTGGGATTCCCCGGCATATGGAGCGGGATAAGTGCCATAGTTCTGCGAATAAGTCGCCAGAAACTTGTAGGGCACCTTCCTGAACAGTTTCCCTGAAATGCCTATGTGATGAGCCTTGAGTCTGTTGTTTTCCACTCCTTTTGCAGTGGTCTGCCGGGACCAGGTGCCCGCGTGCGTGCCAGCCGGGAAAAAGAGAGGATTGCCTATCGTCATCCCGTAATGAGTCCATCCGGAACGAAATTCTCCATTGTTGAAATAGTTGTCACCCCCGACATAATTCAGGCCCGGTTCCCAAGGTCTTGGATTCCCGTGTTCATCTGTCTCAGGGTCGTGAATCGGACCTGACTGGTACATAGTGTACTGGAATTCATAAACAACGTCGGATATCCACCTGTCCTTGTCATCGAATGAAAAGCTCAAGGTATTCACTCCGTCAGGAAAATTTCTGAACACCATCCCGGACTTGTCCTCGTATGGGATATCGTGCCGGAACTCCGCACGCCAGCCCTTCCCCCTGTAACTTACCGCTATCCTCTCCGCACCCAACTGGTTGCCTATCACGTTCATCTGATCGCTTTTCGTCCCGTCCGGCCCGGCGTTCTTTCCGACAAGCATCCTGAAATAATTGCCGATGCCTGAGCCGTCCCACATTGCCCAGTGATCAAGCCCCGCCGTTATGCTGACACGCCCGATGTTTCCGATAAGATACAGGGCCGTATTGTGCGTAAAAGCCTTGCCTTCGATTCTGGTATCTGTCATACGGTAGTCCGCAAAAGCCGCCTGAATCTGGAGATGCCCGTTTGTAAACGGCACGTTTGCCGGGTGAAGGCTGATTCTGTACCCCGGCATCGACCTGGAGTTTCCGCTCATCACGACATTGCCTCCGGTGGTGGAAATCGTGCCAAGAGCAGCACTGCTTCCCAGAAATTCCTGCTGAGGGTGCTTCATCCCCAAATCCAGGGCAAGCTTTTTCCATTTGATGCCTGCATATATCTCATCCGGGATGAATGCCGCCTTGTCATAACTGTCCCCCCTGAGGGCAGCGGACACTCCCCAATGCCACTGGAACGTCTTTTCTTCATCATACAACTGCCCGGCATTGAGGACTGCCGCATATCCGGAGGTTCTGGGAATGAGGTCGAACTGATTGGAATACGCCCAGAACGGCATATCTCCACCGGTGGAGACAGCCCCCAAAAGCATTATTGAAGCAAATATGTCATTCATAACCGCAAATATAAGAATCTGTTTTGAGATAGGTTTCAAAAGAAGTATATTTGTATTGTGAAGATAGTTTGTCTGATAGCATCATTACGGCTTGGAGGAGCGGAGAGACAGATGGCGGGGCTCGCTTCAGCCCTCAAGGGGGCGGGGCATCAAGTCTCCGTACTGACGTACAGGGATGGTGACTTCTATGAAAAATCCTTGACGGATTCGGGGGTGGAGCAGCTTCGTATCCGTTCCGGCAGCACTTCCGGAATAGTATCCGAAATTGCGGAATACGTCAAGCAGTCCGATACGGAAATACTGATATCATTCCTGACGGGATCAAATGTCAAGGCCTGCCTCGTGGGAGCCCGCTGTCCGGGCCTCAGGGTGATTGTTTCCGAAAGGACGACAAATCTCCGCCTCGGCCCTCACGACATCTTCCGGTTCCTTCTTTACAGGAAAAGGGCTGATGCCGTGGTATGCAACAACCATTCACAGGAGGAGTTCATACGCAAAGCCTTCCCCTCCCTTGCAAAAAAGGTCCGTACTATCCCGAATTTCGTGGATCTGACCGGATTCACACCTGCTTCAGGGCGTCGCAACGGAGCAGGGCCCGTGAAAATTGTCGTGACGGCGAGAGTTTGCCCGAGAAAGAACGTCACAGGGTTGATTCTTGCCGCCCGGGAACTTCTGAAAATCAGAAAGGACTTCAGAATAGACTGGTACGGGATGACACGTGAAGACGCCTATTTCCGCAAATGCCGCAAAATGATTGACAAACTCGGTCTCAAAGACCTTTTTGCCATACACGAGGCCGCATCCGACGTGGAGAACATTTACAGGAATTCTGACATATTCTGCCTCCCGAGTTTTTACGAAGGCACCTCTAATTCCTTAGCGGAAGCCCTTGCAAGCGGTCTTCCTGCCGTATGCAGCCGGGTAGGCGACAACACCGGATATGTAAAGGAAGGTTTTGACGGATTTCTCTTCGACCCGCACGACCCACGCTCTATGGCCGCCGCAATTGACCGTGCCCTGGACTCCGATCTTGCCTCTCTTGGCGCGTCGGGCAGAAAAATAGCGGAAGAACACCTCTGTATCGACAATTTCCGTAAATCCTATCTGGAACTGGTCGCTGAAAAAAAGAGGATTGCAGCCCTGACTATGGTCAGAAACGGTATGCCTTTCATTGAAAAGTGGATAAGGTATTATGGAACCCTCTTGGGGAAAGAGAACATCTATGTCTTTCTGGATGGAGCCGACCAGCATATTCCGGACTGGTGCCGTGATGCCTGCAACCTTGTGACGGTTCCCGAAATGAGCCTTCCGATTGTGGAAGGAGACAGGGCCAGGGCCAGATTCATTTCCCGAAAGGCCGCCGATTTGTTCAAAGACGGGTATGACATTGTGATAGGCACCGACATAGATGAATTCATCATCCCGGATCCTTCGACAGGAAAAGACCTTCCCGGACTCCTTTCGGGACTGAAGGGCAGAACCTGCGTTTCCCCGCTCGGCATTGACATTTTCCAGAGAGACGGAGAGGCGGATATCGATTCATCCAAAGATTATCTCAGTCAGAGGCATTATGCCTGGCTCTGCCCCGGATATACAAAGGCATCGATAATTTTCCGCCCGTGTGTATGGGGTTCGGGCTTTCACCGAGTGAAACGGCACAACTATCATATCTGCAAAGATCTATACCTGTTCCACCTTGGGTACAGCAATAACCGGAACATATCGGAAAAGATTGAAAATCTGGATCTTAGAGAAAAAAGCTGGAAAGCACACCTGAACAGGCGGCTTTCTGCCGTCAGAAAATGCAACGGGAAGAAACCGCAGGAATTCGATGCCGTAGTCGGGAAAGTCCGTTTCGCCCAAAGAGTTTTCCGGTGTATCTATGCCCTCAACAAGCCATCGTTGTTCGGACAAAAAGTCGTTGTCCATCTTCCGGACAGGTTTGAAGGAATCGTCTGATTATTCCCGACCCATCCTGTCAATCAGGGCCGAATCCCTTAAAATCTTCAGAAACTCTTCCGAAGACCTTTTCCTGTACCCGTTCCTGAGCCGATGGACGCATCCCAGCATCTGTCCGGAACGCTCCTTCAGGGGAATTGCGACAAGATTCGGTCGGTAATAGGCCGCGAGGGAGGAGACCATCGTCACCAGATTCGTTCCCTGCACGATATCCATAATGATTGTAGGGTCGTTCACCTCAACCTCGACGTTGAGCATCCTTGTATCGACCCCCACATAATTGTCAAAAATTCTTCTGGCCTGAAGCCCGCTCCCCGGAAGGACTATCTTATACTGGTCAAGGTCGTGGATGCTCAGAGACTTCCTCTCCGCAAGAGGGTGGTCTTTCCTCATCACCACGCTGAGGTCCGTCTCGAAGAGCACCTCCGACTCCACCTCCTCATATTCCTTGATGGGTTTGAATGCAAGAGCCAGGTCCACGCTTTTCTCCCGCAGCATATCCATCAGTTCGGCGGCTGTCTTGTAATGGATGTTGAGTTTGACCCCCGGGCAGCGTTTCACGAACACCTTGACGGTCTCTATCAGAAGTTCGCTGAAAGATTGGGTCACACCTATGTTCAGCGTGCCGGTAACGGCACCGCGCAGGTCATTCATCCTGTTGCTGCATTCCTTCGATGCATCAATCGTGCTTTCTGCCAGTGGAAGGAGTTCCTCCCCCGCCTCGGTGAGGGTCACGCTGTGTGACGTCCTGTCAAAAAGGTGGATGTCCAGTTCGTCCTCCAATTGTCTGATTTGCTGCGAGAGAGTCCCCTGGGTAATGAAAAGGCGGCGCGAGGCCTCCGAAAAATTGAGAGTCCTTGCCACCGTCACGAAATATTTGAGCTGTCTCAGTTCCATTGCCGGGTTGCTTCCGTAAAGTTACCATTGTTATTGAAAATATCAATGACAACTATTGAAAATTTATTACAAAAAACGATACACAGGCCATATCCCCGCCATACCTTTGCATCGTCAGACGGGATGGGACCAGTCAAGTGCACGTGATGTGGCCGGTACCGGAAGACAGTATATTTTATTTTTAATGTCTTAAAAAGTCTGTATTATGAAAACTAAATTCTATCGTTGCGAGACGTGCGGAAACGTCATCGTGAAATTCGTTGACAGCGGCGTAATGCCGGAATGCTGCGGTAATGAGATGGTCGAACTGATACCGGGGACCGTCGACCGTTTCAAGGAGAAACATCTTCCGGTAGTCGAGTGTGTGGACGACTGCACCATCCGCGTGAAAGTAGGAGCGGAGCCCCATCCTATGACGGAGGAGCATCACATCAGGTTCATCTGCCTTGAGACTGAGAACGGCTTCCAACTCCGGTACCTCAACACATCAGGTCCTGCGGAAGTATGCTTCTGCGACTGCAAGGACAAGCCTGTGGCCGTATATGAATACTGCAACATCCACGGCCTGTGGATGACCGACCTGAGAGGCAAGTTCGACGACCTCAAATGCTGCGGTTCCGAAAACAAGACACGTAAAACCTGCAAAATATGATACGCTCCATGGTACTTCTTCTAACTCTTGTTTCAGTGATGGTTTTTGCCGTTTACGCTGAAGGGACTGACGATTCCCCCGAAGTGGACAATACCCCCATCAGGACCGTTGACCTGGAGAAGTATCTGGGGCAATGGTATGAAATCGCCCGGTTCGACCACAGCTTCGAAAGAGGTGTCGAGTTCGCCAAGGCTGAATATTCCTTGATGGACAATGGCAAGATCAAGGTCGTCAACAGCGGCATCAGGGACGGTAAGGTAAAGAGTTCTGAGGGAAAGGCAAAGACAACCGACACGGACGGGCTCCTCCGGGTCTCCTTCTTCGGTCCTTTCTACTCCGACTACAGGATTCTGATGCTGGATGATGACTACAGATACGCCCTTGTAGGATCCGGATCCCCCAAGTATCTCTGGATTCTCTCCCGCACACCTCGGATTCCGGACGATGTCAAGGCTTCCCTGCTGCTCGAAGCCAGACTCCGCGGATATGACGTCGGTGACCTTATCTGGGTGAAGCAATAGCAGGCGACTGCCGGCAAACGGTGATTGTGGCCCGGGGATTCTGAATCTTCGGGCTACTTTACATTTGCCCGCCAGTCATTCCGAACAGATTCTTATCTTTGCCTTATGAAAAGATTCTTTTTGATACTGACCCTGACAGTTCTGACAGGATGTGCCGGCAATGTCCACCGGACAGATGCCGGACAGATACCGGAAGATTTCGTTCTGGTTTCAGACGTTATTCCTGATGCAATCCTTGAGATAAGATATCACACCACTTTCAATTTCATCGGAGACCGGATTCCCGGTTATGAAGCGCCCGTTGCAATAATGACACGCAGAGCCGCAGATTCGCTCAAGGCGGTCAGCGACGAGTTGCTCGGCAAAGGGTTCCGAGTGAAGATTTTCGATGCATACCGCCCCCAGAGAGCCGTTGATTATTTTGTCAGATGGGCTGAAGATCACGAGGATGTGAGAATGAAAGAATTCTTTTATCCCGAATTGGAAAAAGCCGTCCTGATTCCTCAGGAATATATCGCCGCCAAATCGAGCCACAGCCGAGGCTCAACCGTGGATCTCACCCTTTTCGATGAAAAGACACAGAGAGAAGTGGATATGGGCTGTACCTTCGATTATTTCGGAAAGGCATCGCACCCCGACCTGCTTCCCGGACAGGAAGCAGGTGCGTATCGCCCCATCACAGAAAGCCAGTATGAGAGCCGTATGATTCTCAGGGAGGCTATGCTCTCACACGGTTTCAAACCATACGAATGTGAATGGTGGCACTTTACATTGGCGGACGAACCCTACCCCGACACTTATTTTGATTTCCCAATTAAATAACATATTGGCATGGTTTCAACTGCATCCATCATTTCAATGGCGTTCTGTCTTTTGGCCGGAATCGGTCTCCCGACAGCCTTCATCCTTGTAATTCTCAAGATTTTCAAACTTCGGTTACGGCCATTCTGGATTGGATGTACAGTATGGGTAATATTCGCAATCGTTCTGGAGCAAATCTTTCACAAATTGGTTCTGGGAACACCAACAGGTTCTTCCATTAAGGCAAATGTATTGTGGATGGCATTATATGGAGGTCTGGCGGCAGGTATTTTCGAAGAAACCGGACGGTTTCTTGCCATACGCCACACCTTGAAGAAGGAGCAAGCAAACGATATGAATGCACTGTCCTACGGTATGGGCCATGGAGGATGCGAGGCTGCTTTTATTCTCATATTCGGAATGATCAACAATATCCTCTGCGCCATCCTGATAAATACGGGTACTACAGGACTGATAACAGCCTCTCTCAATGCAGAACAGACAGCGGCCGCCCAGAAAGCCTTTGAAACGCTGATAAACACCCCACCCGCATCATTCCTGGCTTCACCGGCAGAGAGAATAACCGCCATTCTGCTCCATATCTCACTTTCCGTGATTGTATGGTTTGCTGTGACCCGCAGGAAGATATACCTTTATCCTATCGCCATTCTCTTGCATGCCTCTGTAGATTCCATATCTATGATATTGACCCATAAAGGACTATCCATCTGGCTGATAGAATCAATTATACTGGTTATGACAGTTGCCGTGGCTGCTGCTGCGTTTCTTCTGTGGAAAACAAAAGGCCGGACATATCCGGAACATATGCCTCCTATTCAAGCGGAGTAAGAATCACGTTGCGGAACTGAATGGGGCCGCCTTCACTCTGAAGTGCAATAGGACCGCATTTTGCAAGGTCTGTCGCTTCATTCTGCAGGACACCGTTGACATATGTGGTGATGTGGCCGTCCTTTACGGTGATTACTGCCTTGTTCCATTGCCCGGCTTCGAATTCGGAAGATTCAGCTATCCTTTCTTTCCGTCCGATGACTCCCTCTACCCATTCGACCCCTTCAATATGGGATCCGCCGAGAGCGAGGAACTGACCGGCATCTCCCGCTTTCAACTGATGTTCCACACAAGTAGGCAGAGGTGCCGAATGTTTCTCGATATTCAGAAAAACACCACTGTTGGCCGGCTCTTGAGGCCATCTCCACTCTACCGAAAGGATATAGTTTGAATACTCTTTCTGTGTATACATATATCCAAAAGGCTGACCCGCGATATTGATGATTCCGTCACTGACATAAAACACATTCGATGCGGGCACGCTATTATCAGCCAGAATGAAATCCCAGCCCTGAAGGTCCCTGCCATTGAAAAGAGCAATGCTTTCAGCCTTTGCCGTGCACAATGCGTCAGTCCAGGAAAGATAACCTTTGTCAAGTTCGTAGCCGCTGAAACCCATTCTTGACAATACCTTCGCCGCCTCTTTGCTTCTGCGGCCACTCCGGCAATATATGGCAAGAGAAGACCCTTTTCTGATTTTCTTTCTGACGATCTTTTGGAAGTCATCACTTTTGTAGTCCATATTGACTGCCCCTTCAATGTGTCCTTCAGCATATTCTTCAGGAGTTCTCACATCGACTATGACATAATCGTCCGATTTCACCAGTTCAGCAAACTGCTCCGGATTCACGGAAACAAAGCCTTCAACATCCTTAATCACGAAAGAGCCCTTTCGTTCCTTCAACTTGATGCTGCGGCTGAAGAGGATTCCGAAGTCATAAGCTTCGTATATGTACCAGTCCCCGTGCCTTTCAATGGATACAATGTCATATTTTGTCGCATCGGGGCCGTCCTGCGCTCCGCTGCGGAAGAGCCACACCGCATAGCCCTCCCCCTCATAATCGTATGCCTTCTTCAACTTGGAAAGAAGCCGGGCAGAGCAGTGCGATTCCAGGAACTGATAATCCTCAAAGCATCTGTTCTGATAAAAATTCCTGATGAAAGATTCCGCATCGGGACCGTCCGCATAAGACAAGGAGAATGACAACATCGCTGCCAGAGTGATAAAAATCCGTTTCATTCGTAAAGTTATTATAAGCGAACCCCCATTTGAGGTGGTTCAGTTAAACATTCAATATTTATAGACAGACAAAAGAATAGCAGGCACCTGGGTGG
>JAGHVE010000014.1 GCA_018064445.1 Candidatus Cacconaster equifaecalis | reverse complement strand
GCAGCGGAGCCCCGTGTCCCTGATTCCATAGGAAGTGTAACGACAGCAACCATAGTGAAGCCGATGCGTCTGCCGTACTTCGATATACGTGTGAGAGCGGGTTTTCCCGTGCCTCTGGACAATGACGAGCGGGCTCAGGATGTTGAAATCCTGACTATGCTCTGCCCTCATCCGGAATCATCCTATCTCATCCGCGTGGTGGGGGATTCGATGATTGATGCCGGGATTCTCTCAGGAGATATCGTCATCGTTGACAAGAGCAACCGCAATCCCACCTCAAAAGAGATAGCGGTCTGCGAGCTTAATGGGGAATATACCCTGAAACACTTCGTGGAAGAGGACGGGCAGGGGTGGCTCGTGCCCGCCAATCCGGATTATCCCCGATTTCAGATAAAGGAGGAAGATGATTTCAGCATCTGGGGAACCGTCACTTATATCATTCACAAAGCACGGGACTAGAGCTATGTGGGCGCTCGTCGATGCCAACAGCTTCTTTGCGAGTGTGGAGAAGGTCTTCCATCCCGGCCTTAAAGGGAAGCCGGTGGTGGTTCTCTCGAGCAATGACGGAATAATCGTGGCTCTCACGCTGGAAGCGAAGGCCATAGGGTTGCATAGGGGAGACCCAATCTTCAAGGTCAAGGACATAATTACCCGATATAACGTTGCTGTCTTCTCGACGAATATGATGCTCTATGCCGCGATGTCAAAACGGGTCGCCGGTATTATAAAGCAGTCAGTGGAGAGGGTTGACCAGTACTCGATTGACGAATGCTTTGCCGACCTGTCAGGATACGAAAGCCACTACAATCTTGAAGAATATATGAGGGGAGTGGCTGGCAGGATACGTCTCTGGACGGATATCCCCGTAAGCGTCGGAATCGCGCCTACGAAGACACTGGCCAAGATAGGCAGCAAGTTCGCCAAGAAATACCCCGGATACCGCAGCGTCTGTGTGATTGACAATGACCAGAAGAGACGCAAGGCGCTGTCCCTTTTCGAACTTGACGACGTGTGGGGCGTTGGCCGAAGGACGTATGAAAAGCTGATGAGCCTCGGTGTTCACTCTCCGCTGGAGTTTGCCGACAAGAGCGGAGACTGGGTTGCAAGACATTTCCACAAGCCGGGAGTCCAGACCTGGAAGGAACTCAACGGATTTCCCTGCATCGATACGACAGAGATTCTGCAAAGACAGAATATCACGACAAGCCGCAGTTTCGGTGAGATGATAACCACCATCGATCAGGTGAAGGCATCGGTGGCCACCTTCGCGGCCAGCTGCGCCAACAAACTTCGTGGCCAGGGTTCATCTGCCAAAGTGGTGACGGTATTCCTGTGCAGCAATTTCTTCCGGGAGGACCTGGAACAGTATTTCAATGCCGGATCTCATAAGTTCGAGGTCCCGACAGCCGACACCCTCGAAATCACCGATGCGGCGATGCATATCGTCGATGAAATCTACAGGCCGGGAATCAGATACAAGAAATCCGGAGTAATGATTGGCGATATTACTTCAGGATGTATTCAGAATGTCCTTTTCGATCCCATAGACAAACGTGAAGAAAGATTGCGGCTCTCTTTCCAGCTTGACCGTCTGAATCAGAAATACGACCTTAAGACCGTGCGGCTTGCGGTTGAAGGGGAGAAGTCGGAACCATGGAAGGTGAAAAGTGAGCACAAGAGCGGAAATTATCTTACGGATATCTCCGAGCTGCTTACCATTCACATCTGATACGGGTCTTGCAGTATTTGCCGACCTTGGAATTTTTATAGCATAAGGCTTAAGAAGCTGTTTTGAAATGATTAACTTTACGTCCAAATCAAATTTTATGAAAAAACAGGCAATATTTTTGATGGCGATGTTCTCGGTGCTTGCAGGATGCGGCGAAAGCATAAACCCAATACTCACAGACAGCTACGCTGCTGACCCCTCGGCAATTGTGTTCGGTGACACACTGTTTGTCTATCCCAGTCACGACCAGACAGCCAGTCACGGTTTCGACATGAAGGATTATCACTGTTACTACACCAC
>JAGHVE010000090.1 GCA_018064445.1 Candidatus Cacconaster equifaecalis | reverse complement strand
CCGGAATTCCGAACGGTCGAAAGGAACCAGCTTGCCCCGTCCGCCGCCCTTTCGCCGTCCATCACCGGACCGGAAACGACGGGCGCGTCAACCACCGAAATCCATTCCGACACAGCCCAGGACGAATTGTCAAGAGCATCTGTCCTACTCCCGATAGTCTCCCTGCCATACTGACTGCAACAGCTGGCCAACAAGCACATCGAAATTAGGATAGATAATACTGATTTCATCGTTTTCTATATTCTGTTTATGGTGCCAGCCTTCTCTCAAGGGACCAGGCCCTCCCACTCCGTGGGCCCCTCCCTCTAGAGCCGAGGGCGGCTAGCCCCTTCACGAGAAGGCCGGCACCATAAACCAATTATTGAAATTCAAGTTCAAGCCGGCCTCCGGCAATGATGTCCTTGTGCAGAATGGTGGAGGCATCATAAGGCTTGCCGTTCAGCTTTGCACCCTTGACTACGGAATTCTCGTCTGAATTACCCGTGCAGGATATCACGAAGTCGGACTTTTTTCCGTCAGGTTTCCGCAGGTGCAGCGTAATCTCGTCGAATATCGGGCTCCCTATCTGGTAATAGGGCTCATCCGTCACACCGCCGTCAAGCTGGAAGAGACCGATTTTCATTGCTACTGCAAGGCAGCTCATGGAACCCTGATCTTCATCTCCGTTGTAGCCGGATTCCGGTGAAAGCCCGGAATAGACGGCGCGGACAATCCTGTGGCTCCAGTATTGCGACAAATCCGGCCTGTCGAAATAATGGAAGACGAAAGCCGTATTGATGGAAGGCTGGTTGCCGTAGTTGATGGGGATTCTCTTGTACTGGTCCTGAGTCTCCACGTTGTGCGATTTCCCGGAAGTGAAGTCGAGCTCGGACGCCTTCTCCATGCTTGCGTTAAGCTTTTCGGTGGCTTTTTCCTTGCCGCCCATCAATTCTGCAAGCCCGGTCTCGTCGTGAGGCACGAACCATGTGGCCTGTGCGGCATTGGCCTCTATGAACCCGCAGTCCGCCAGCTCGTAAGGGTCGAAAGGCTCCATCCATTTGCCATTGATATCCCTGGGTCTCATCCAACCGGATTCTGAATCATAGATGTTACGGTAATTGCGGGAACGTTCCATATACCGCTCATAGTCATCCTGCCTGCCGAGCTTCTTCGCTAATTGGGCAAGGACGAAGTCTTCGTAGGCATATTGGAGCGTGAGTCCTCCGCCCTGCTGATGATAACCGTCGGATTCCAATGGGTTGGGGAACGGAACATAGCCCATTGAAATATAGTAGGGCAGACCACCACCTGTCCAGGTGTAGTGTTCATAGCCTGTCTTTTCCATTATGCCTCCCGGTTCGTGGTTCTTCTTCAGGGCTTCATATATTCCGTCAAGATTTTCCGTGATGATTCCTTTCTGGATGGCACTGACCATGAATGCACAGTTGCAGTCACCTGTCATGACATAGGTATAGTTCGCTCCCGACGGTCCGCGCGGGAAGAGCCCTCCGTCCTTGTAATACTGCATCAGCGACATTGCGTGCTCGTAGGCGATGTCGGGATAGACAAGGAGCCATATATTGTCGAACACACTGTTGCCTCCCCAGAATCCGTCAGTATTGAAATGACGGAAAAGAGGCCTGCCGCTGTCATCTACAGGCAGCCTTTTCACCTGAAAACTCTCCCCGGTATTATCGGGATAGTACCCGTTGACATCGCTGATCGTATGCTTTCCGAGAAGCACGTGCCACAGATCGGTATAGAACCTTCTCCTGTCGGTATCGGATCCGCCCTTGATTTCTATTCTGGAAAGAAGCGAGTTCCATTCTGCCTTTGATTCCTTCACTATTCCGGTGAAGTCCCATCCGGGATTCTCCTCCTCCATATTGGCGGCGGCATTTCCCGTAGACGTATAGGACAGGGCGACTTTCATTTGCAGTTCCTTGCAGTTTCTGTCGATGCAGAGAATCACATTGCCGCTTTCGTCATCCGTAACGATCTCCGTCACAGGCTGATTGAGGACAATCTGGAAATAAACGTTGAAAGGCTTCGGGCGACGTCGCGTGGCTTCGGACACCACCATTCCCTCGAAGGTGCTTTCGCCCGTCTGTCTGAAGGAGGCAAGGGTATTCCGGCAGGGACCCACCTGTGAGCTCAGATTGAGCAGCACTCCCTTTTCATTCTGACCGTCATCGCTGAAACTGTACTTGTGGAAACCCGTTCTTGAGGTGCTTGTGAGTTCCGCCTGAATGCCATACCTGTCGAGGAACAGTTTGTGGTATCCCGCTTTTACCACCTCACCTTCGTGTGAGAAAGGAGAACTGCAATCTGAGAACAACTCATCTGAGAATCCTTCCCCGAAAGTCACCGGCATAAGCGAGACCCCGGAAATCTGCCAGCAGTGAATGTGGCTGAAACCCTGGATGGAAGGGGAATTATACCTGTATCCCGAAATCCAGTCATCGCCCTCATCGGTATCAGGACTCAGGGCCACCATTCCGAACGGACGGCAGGCGGAAGCGAAGAATGCCCATCTCGAATGGGCGGAATCCATCTGTGGATATACCAGATCGGACAAATCCGTGGAAGCGGTGCAGGATGCCAGCGCCACAATGGCTGAAAGAATGAAAAGGAGCCGTTTCATATTGACGTCTTGAAAAGTTCTATTTGAGGAAGGCTGCGCCGATGAGGCCGGCCGCATTTCCGAGGGTAGCCCTGACTACCGGAGGCACCCCGATTGTAACGCCGTTGTATGTAGCTTCGGGTAGCAGAGCATTGACCTTGTCCAGCAGGAAATCTCCGGCATCAGCCACGCCACCGCCAACAATGAGCACCTCGGGACGGAATATTGTGACGATGGATGACAGTCCGGCGGCAAGATGACCTGCATATTCGTCAATCAGATCCATAGCTTTCGAATTGCCTTCCTTGGCGAGTGTAAACACATATTTGGCATTTGTGCAGGCTTCGCCGAGCACTTCCTTGCCGCGGGCTATCAGTGCTGTGGCGGAACAGTATGCTTCAAGGCAGCCTTTCCGCCCGCAGGCGCAGAGGCGACCGCCCTGAACAAGGGTTGAATGGCCGATTTCAGCGCCCATGCCGTCTGAGCCCTTGAAAATATGGCCGTCTATGATGATCCCGCTGCCCACACCCGTTCCGAGTGTCAGCATCACGACATTGGCCCTTCCCTTTGCAGCTCCTGCAAGAGCCTCGCCGTAGGCGGCGCAGTTTGCATCATTTTCAATGCGGACGGGAAGAGGCAACAGAGGCTCCAACCATTCACGGATCGGGACATTCTTCCATCCGAACTGGTGGGCGTTGACAAGAAGTCCGGTGCGGGTATCGATGCAGCTGGGCATACCGATGCCCCAGCACTCCACATCATCAATGCTGATACCGGCCTCGTCTATAACCGAACGGCTGACAGCCGCCATATCGCCGGTGATGGCCTGCCAGTTCCTGTCGGCACCGGCCGGAATGCTGCGATGCGCAAGCATCTTGTAATCGTTGTCGTAAACTGCTGCCGCCAGGTTTGTTCCCCCGACATCCAGCCCAAGGTGATAAGCTTTCATATTATTTTTACGTCAAGTCCCATTGAAATGCCGATG
>JAGHVE010000144.1 GCA_018064445.1 Candidatus Cacconaster equifaecalis | reverse complement strand
GGCCGGCAAGCCCACCGTCCTCGTGCTTCTCAACGGGAGGCCACTCAGCGTGCGCTGGGCCAAGGAGAATGTAAACGCCATCGTAGAGGCCTGGGAGCCCGATATGCTCGGCGGTCAGGCTATTGCCGAGGTTCTCTGGGGCAAGGTCAACCCTTCCGGAAAGCTTCCCGTCACAATTCCTTGGAACGAGGGGCAGATTCCGACCAACTACAATTATAAGCCGATGAAATATTCCCGCCAGTTCGTGTGGGGCCACAACGGTTGCCTCTATCCCTTCGGCTACGGTCTGAGCTACACGCAGTTCAGTTACGGTGAGCCCAAGCTCGAAGGCCGGACAGTCAGCATAGACGTCACCAACTCCGGCGAAATGGACGGCACCGAGATAGTCCAGCTCTACATCCACGATGAATACGCGTCCGTCACCCGCCCCGTCAAGGAGCTGAAGGGTTTCGAACGCGTCGAACTCAAGGCCGGCGAGACCAGAACAGTCAGTTTCGAGGTTACCGACGATATGCTGAAATGCTGGGGAATTGACGACAAATGGTCCGTGGAACCCGGCGACTTCAGCATTATGGTAGGATCCTCATCCGCCGACGAAGACCTGAAATCGGTAACCCTTACTGTAGCTTAGATACCGCTTCGTTGTAAACCTGTACGGCACGAGCATCGTCCATAACTCCCGAATATATTTTCGCGGAGACTATGGTCATATTCTCGGCAGGGAAATCCCCGGCTACGCTTCCCGGTTTGATATCATCGCCAAGACAGAACTTGTTGAAGGTATCCCCTGTTCCGGGATAGAAAGGCCCGTTGAAGGTAGCAAAACCGGCAGAGACGCCGTTGACATATAGCTTGATCTGTTTGTTGGGATAATCATAAACAGCGATAAGATGCGTCAGTTCAGTCGTGGAAGCTGCTGATGTAGCATCAACGTTGCGGTAAGTATTCTGGGTTGCATCTCCAACTATGAAATATGGTTTGCCGTTCGCTCTGAGAGCAAGTCCCCATCCTCCGGCCTGGGTGCCGCATACGATTCCGTGAACATTGCCTCCTGGGGCCTTGTCCACAAAGAATGTCTCGACGCAGAAACTCTTTGCGGCGAATGCCACCATTGATCCGGAGTCGGACATTTCATCAAAGCGGCACAGCACATACTGGGAAGCTCCTGTGATGTTCAGGGCATCAACGTTGTATGACTTGCCTTTGTGCGAAACGGCAGTTTTGCCGGATGATGTGCCAACATTGGTGCAAATCACTTTACCCTTGACATCAACCACTGCCCCATTTGCGAAGGACAGGTCGGCGTAGATACTGGCATTTTCCGAGGGAGTAACCTCAGACGCATTGACCGTGAATGACGTCTTCAATGTGTTGCTGGGAACCTCCCAGGAGTCGTAGGCTGTTACAGCAAGTTCATATTCGCCGTCCTGTAAATCACCAAGAGACTGAGTCCAAATCTTTTTCATCTGGGAAGGTTGCGCGTTCCTGTAGAAATCCGCCAGCACTCTCTTTGTCGAATAAGCAGAACCGTTCTTCTTCAACTCAAGCACATAGTGATGCGCGAAAAGATCGTCCTCTGCGGCGGAGAACTTCGCAAATACAGTCTTGCTGGTCGTGTTCTTATCTATCTGCTGGATTTCAAGGTCGGATAGTGTCGGAGGAGTATTTTGGGCCCTCAGGTTTTCGTGATTGTATGCGGAAAGATGTGATTTGTCCGCCTGCGGATAACTTATTGTCCAAGGTTCTCCGAATGTCGTATTCTGCGAGAAGAACATCCTTGTGATTCTTGCGTTGCCGCTTGCATCAAACTGGAGAAGCAGACCGGATGAGATGTCGCTGGCATCCTTCATCACGGTTGTGCTGCTCATATCTTCATAATTTCCATCCTCGATGGCCATATACCTTACCGAACCGCAGCCGAAGGAGGTAAAATCACCCTGCCAGATGCTACGCGGATCATTGATAGGGAAATGCAAGTGTCCGCTGAAGGTCATAACCTGAGGATATTTCTCCAGGACTGAAGTCAAGGCCTTTGTGTACCAGTAGTTCGAGCAGGCTCCGAACATCCATTCCGGCCCGAGCAGACTGCCGTAAACCGTGTTATAAATCATCGGATGGGTGAGAAGAATCACATAACGCTCCGGATACTTGGTCGTAATGTCCTCGAGAGTGGCATCAAGCCAGTTTACAATTGCGGGATCATAACTTACAGGATTGACGGTATTGGGCGTGACACACAATATATGGTAACGTCCGACCACACAATGGCGACATTCGTATGAATCTCTCATATTGGTCTCAATATCCGCAAGTTCATAATTGCCTCCGAACTTGTTTCTGATGGTTGCCGCTTCCGAATAAACGTTGGTCCCGGCAGTCTGTCCCCACCATCCGTAAGGGTCGTGGTTGCCCAATGCATAAATCATAGGCACCCTGACAGGGTCGAAAACAGACTCATACAAAGATTTGTACCTGGATATCTCAGAATCGTAATAAGAACGGTTGCTATATCCTGTCTGGGTGAAATCTCCTGCTACAAGTACACCGTCGAGTCCGTTAGGATCCTGTTCCGAGGAAAGAGCCCCGAGTTGTTTGAGCGCATTCGTGAATTTATTGTGGCAATTCTGCCCGTTGCCGGTATCGATATGGACATCACTGATGACTCCGAATGAACTGACGATGCGGGAAGGATCAAATTCCTTGACTTTGGTCACTTGCGCTTCTGCCCCCATCTGATGGACTGTCACAGTCTCTCTCAGATTACCGGCTTTGCTGACCACTTTTATCTCGCCGTCACGTTCGTTTTCACTGTCATTGGCTTTAATGGCAAACACGAAAGTATTGGTGCTCATGCTCTCAGACTGGGCCTCACTTATCCACGCCGATCCGGAAACGACATTTGCTGTCACGTCGACATTACTGCTGACTTCCACTTTGATTTCGTTCTCGAATTCATCAACAACAAATCTGTTTTTGCTGATTACCATAGTAGGAGTGATTCCGTGCTGATATATGTGTACAGTCTCGCTCTTGCCTGCCCCATTGAACACGATAGTACCCTCCCGGGGCTCCACCTGCTCATTGGAAGCGACTCTGAACATATATTCGGCGGAAACAAGTCCTTTTGTCTTCTCTTCACTGACCCAACCGGCGCAATCTTCACCTATTTCGTAAGTATATGACACATTGGACATGGCCTTGATGGTGATAATACCGCCCTTTACTGTCATCTCCTGCCTTGACGGAGACAGAATAAGCGCGTCGAGTTGCTTCTGCGTCACGACGATATCTTCATTCACTGTTCCACAGGATATCCTCACCGTTGCGCCGCGTTCATCATATGATGTACTTGCTGCCACCGTGACAGAGACACTTGCAGATCCGGCATTTCCGCCTGTCGGACTGACACTTATCCAGTCGTCCGCCCTGGTGTTGATTACCGATGCCGCCCACGAGTTTGATGACGTAAAAGAAATCTGTACGTTTCCACCATCACTGGTAAATGTCGGCTTAACATCCGTACCTGCAGAAAGCTCCAATTTGTCCCGCACAACTATCGGATCCGGTGTGGGAGTAATTTGCTTTTCTTCCGGTTGACTGCAGGAAAGCATAAGTACTGAGGCAAGTGCCAATACGATAAAATTTCCCAATCTCATATCAAGCATATTTTTTATCCAATCAATAAAAGTACTCAGTTTTTGATATAAGACCAAAATTATTATTATCATTGTACTATGAGAAAAGTACGTATCTGTTTCCTTCTCCTCCCCCTTCTGCTGTCCTGCACCTCAGAGGAAGTAATACAAAATACTCTTCCGAAACAGGAGCATCCATCTATCTCACAAAGCGCCGTATATGTCTGCTTGTCAAGTGAAGCCGCGGATACGGTCCGCAACACCTACGGTTTCCAAAGATTGTTCCCAGATGCCGGAGAATTCGAGCAAAGGCACAGGGAAGCCGGCCTTCACAGGTGGTTCGTCGCGACAGAGGGGACCAAGGCCGATATAGGCAGACTCCCAGGGGTCGAGTACGTTGAGGAAACTCCGGGGATTGAAATGTGCTCCGTCGGTCTTCCGTTCAATGACCCTCTGGCACGGCAACGGCAGTGGCATCTGTACAATGACGGGACACT
>JAGHVE010000073.1 GCA_018064445.1 Candidatus Cacconaster equifaecalis | reverse complement strand
CCCTCCCACTGCGCTGCGCTTGTGGGCCCCTCCCTCTAGAGCCGAGGGCGGCTAGCCTTCGAAACCGAATACCCTGTCCTCGCAGGATGTCGATGAAATTCATCTATTCCGGCTAAATGCCTTATCTCTCGTGCGCAGAATCGGTTTATTTGCGCACGAGATATCTTTGGGGTTTCCAAACAGACATTTATCTGTTGCTGACAACTCGTGTGTAAAAATAATTTGTACAAATGTGTAAAATCATTTTGTACATTTGGAATTAATCCATATCTTTGCATCAAAATTATTATGATATGGAATTAGATGAAATTAAATTTTCATTCGGAACGCCCAAGGGGATAATGACAGATGTCATTCCTTCGCTCGATATATGTTCGGATTATTTTTCGGTATTCGAGAACATTGATTTTAGTGAATTCACTAAAGTTTTCCGTTCCCCTAAACTTCCCACCATCGGAAAGGCAGCAGAATTGATGGGCATCTTTGAAGATGACATCCGCAACATTCTCAAGTCGAAAGGAAAGTCCGTTATCTGCGGAAGTTATCTTGACGCGGAGGACGTTCAGATACTTGCCGACAAGTATGTTGACAATCTTCGCAGATATTACAACAATTGCATCAGCCATATGCCGTTTGCTGATGACGGTGCATTCGACTTCTCGGTTTTCTGCCGCAGATACTCCATCAGCGGAAGAACGCCGGACGGCTGGAAAGGCATCGATGTCGACGGGCTCAGGGACACTTTCATTTACGAACTGACGTCAGGCACTAGCCTCTTCGATATATTCGTATGGCGGACGGAGGAGAGGCCATACCTCATCGCCCCAATGAAGAGTATCGTCCAGTCCCTTCTTTATCATATGAAGGTCAAGACGAGACGCTTGTCAGGACGTTGCCTTTCTGGGTTTGTCATAGGCATAATCCTTGCCAATCATTTCCATATATTCACTTCCGAGTCAGACAGCAACTTCGGGACAAACAGCTCAATGGGGAATTTCAAATTTAACTTTCCTCAGGACGCTTGTCAGTCCCCGATGGCTGCCTGAGGATGCTTGGAAATGAATATGGACAAAATTTCAGAAAACTTGATAGAATGCATTCGCAATAGCGAATCGGTTGATAAAGAAATAAAAGAGAAGATAATAGAATTGATAAGTCAGGATGAGAGGGAACGGGCCGTGGAACTCACGCTGCAAGCTTTCGGAATAGGATGCTAACATAATTCCTGACAGAATGAATAATGCTATGAAATACGGAGAAGCCATCAGGAGGCGCAGGACTGCAAACGGAGTGTCATTGAGAAAATTTGCCGTGGAATGCGGGATTACTCCCAACACGTTGAGCGCACTGGAAAACGACAAGTATTCACCGTCGCGGGAGACTCTCAAGAGAATTGCAGAAAAACTTGAAGTGGCGCCTGTCATCCTCACCCTTGAGGCCATAACCACGGATGACATCCCGGTGGGGAAAAGAAAAGATTTCAAGAGGTTGCAACCGTTGCTGAAGGATTTCGTTTCCGATGTGAGACCGGCAAAAGCGGTAAAAACAGTAAAATTAGCGTCAAGATGTAAAAAGGAGTATTGACTATAAACTGAAATGAGGAGATCGGCAAATCTCCTCATCAGACACCGGACGGTATCTGCAATGAACCAGTCATTCATTGTACCCTCTCGCGTGAAGGCTCGCAAATATAGGGATAATTTTCAATTATCCAAACGTTTCCCGCCTTCAATACTTCAGCCCGAACACAAGCCGGGTATCCTGTCTGGAACCGATGTCCCCGTTTCGGGGGCCTGCGGGAGTATTGCGCCCTTACGGGCTTACCATCACACAAACAAAACAAGCAAACATCATGAAAAGAATAACATCAGCAATTGCTATCTTTCTCTGCGCCCTGACATCAAACGCGCAGAGCCTTGAGCCGTTCAGCGGATACGGCAGCGTCTCTCCGGGAGTCGAGGCATACTCGATGACCCGATATAGCACCATTACCCCGTCACTTTATACCGGAGCGATGGACTACAGTCTTTCATTGTACACCTATCAGGATGAGGACTTCACCATCCCCATCAGTCTTGACTATTATTTCGATGGGATGAAGCCTGCGATGGCCTCGGGGATTGTCGGGCTTGGCTGGAGTCTGAACTGCGGCGGTGTCATCACCAGGGATGTAATGGGAGTCGCGGATGACGAGTGGCTCGGCTATAACGCCAATCAGGTCATAGGCTACGCCCATGCGGACAGGGTGAACTCCACGTGGTCAGCAGCGACGGAGCATCCGGTCAGCGAAAATACGGATGTGACCACCAACTCCAGCAGTGCAATCGGTGACATCACAGGAGAAGAAGCCCGGATAGAGGCACAATACTTCGATCCGTTTGCCGGAGTTGCCGTTACCTGGAGCCAGGGTAGTGACCCCACTGCCACGAGCGGGACGAAATATGATGCCGTCTCTGATGTCTATCATTTCAAGATTGGTGGGATGACCGGAGACTTCATCTTGCTGGAGGACGGTTCCACCAAGGTCTACAACACCTCCACACCACACGGGGAAATCAGAGTAGAGTTGCTGAAGTCCACCTCCATTGACGTGTCCGTGCCCGGCATCGCGTTCGTGCTTACCGACGGCAACGGATATGAGTACACGTTCGGAGGCTGTCACGACTGGAGGGACATGGCGAAGGTGGATTACAGCGGAAGCGCGGGTGAATCGGTCAGCCGCCCCCAGATAACCGCATGGAAGCTAGCATCCATCAAAGCTCCCAACGGGAAGGTGGCGGAGTTCTGCTACACCCCGTACGGATATCCTCAGGTGAACTTCTCGAAGACAATATACTACACCCCGAGAAGGGCATCTGGCCCTGAGTTCTCGAACGGATGGAACGGTGCACCGGCCATCGAGACCCTGCACGGCAACTTTTCCCATCCTCTGGACACGGTGAAGGTCAACGGCCGTGCCGTGGCCGTCTTCGCCTATGAGGAACGGCCGTTAGGATATGAGGAGGACACAAGGACGGAGAGGCTCTACATATCCCGCATCATCTACGGGATAACATCACGCGGGCAGATCAAGTCCAAGAACCTTAAGTCTGTCACGGTGAAGAACTCGTCGAACGATATCGTGGAGAAAGCCGACCTGACTTACTCATATTCCGGAAGAAGAATGCTTCTGTCAGGGTTGTCTCTCCTTTCCAAAGGGAGATTCGGATTCGAATATGACGATTCGGTGACACTGCCGACCTACGAATCAGTACAATATGACCATTGGGGATACTGGAACGGGGCTTCGGGCTATCTTTCAGACCTTCACAGCCTAATTCCCCTAACAAGGAGCGATGCACAGGAGACCAGCCTCTATAACCTTGATTCCAGCAACATCTGGCGCAACGCAAACTTCAACTATGCCAGGCGTGGGGCTCTCAACAAGATAGTCTATCCCACAGGAGGAAGAACCGAGATTGAATACGAAGCGCATTCCGCATCGGGCAGAATGGACAGGCACGGCTATGAGGATCCGTTCCTAACCTCCAATCCGAGCACCTTCCATGTCGGAGGGGTGAGGGTGAAGAGCATAACCGACAAGGATGCATCCGGAACCGTTACAGGCGGAGAACAGTACACCTATCAGAAGAGTCTGTTCGACAGTACAAGCAGCGGCATACTGATGAACATGCCTCTGTATGCAGTCTATCTGGATTTTTCATACGGCAGGACTGAAATCATGGTGTCAGGATTCACCAATCAGTGTACTTTCAGCCAGCCAAGGGAAGGACATATAGGGTATACCAACGTGCAGGAGCATCACAGGGACGGGTCCGTGACCGAATACGAGTTCAACAGTTATTCAAACTGCCCGGACGAGTTCGTCTATTCGGTCAGCAATATGAATATTTCCAAAAAGACCGGCCACTATGTGAACCATACGACAAATGATGACAATGCCATTGATGCCGCGGAAAAGTACATCGGGATATCAGGTCTTCCCAAGGTGGACAGGGCCGCGCTGCGTGGCAAACTGATACGTTCGACTGTCTATTCCGCCGGAAACCGGAGGAAGATGTCGGTGAGAAGGTACAGCTACGGACTTTCGCAGGCTCATACCAGAGATTGGTATCACAATACGCTGCTCTCCTTCGTGAAGGCCTCTCATACAATCTGCGCCCCGGTGCTGAATTCAGAGACAGACTCCACCTATTTCGCTGATGGAAGCGCAGTCGGGAGGATCAGGACCTATGCGTATAACAATTTCGGCCAGATTGTCTGTAAAACCGTGACCTCGGGCTTGGAGGCCGATGAGTTCCACTATTTCTACAAGCATGGCGGCTTAGTGTCGGACTATATGGCCTTGAAATCCGATGCCGTGAAGACCAGGATTCAAAGTGGAAGCAGATATGTGACCGGATCCGAGCACTATACATACGGCACTGGCGGCGGAGGATATCGACCGACGGAAATAGTCTTCTATATCTGCACCCCCACGCAATACTACGGCTCATCACCTTCCGTGACGACAGGAAGGACAGGCGGCAGCCGCTCGTCCACGTTCACATACGACCCGGCATACCGCAGACTGCTGACTGTCACTATGCCTGGAGGGGCGAGCCTCCAGTATTCGTGGGACAGCACATACGACCATATTGTCGGCAAGACCGTGAACGGCACAGGGAATGCATTCAGCTATCAATGGAAGGACCTCGTGGGCCTCACCGGACTGACCGATCCCACCGGACGGTATGAGACCTACACATACGACAGCAGGAACCGGTTGCAGACCATAAAGGACAGGAATGGCCGGAAAGAAACGGAATACGACTATAACACAGTAAACGAATAAAGCCATGAAACGTACATTACACATCATTTTTGCAGTTCTGCTTGCACTGCAGTGCATCAGCGCAGACGCAATGCCGGTGGCATCCGGAAGCCGTCCCGGCAACTGGATACAGAAGAAGACCTACACCTCCGCGGACGGAAGTACTTCCTTTGATGACCTGACATACTATGACGGGCACGGATATCCTGTGCAGACCGTCGCGGGCAAAGCAGGAGGGACGGCCTCAGCACCTAACATAGTCACTCCCATAGTGTATGACAATATGAGAAGGGACGATGCGACGGCCTATCTTCCTTACGCCTCAGCGGAGGGCTTGGACGCTCAGGTGGCCGACGTTGTCACGAAGCAGGCCCAGTTCTATTCGTCACTTTATTCCGGTGAGACACGGGCTTATGCCGGGAAAGTGTATGAGACTTCCCCTGTCGGGCGGCCGCTCAGTGCCACACGCGAGGGACGCCTGTGGAACGGACATTCCGCTTTGATGGAGTATGACGTCAACGGAAGCGGCGACGCCGTGATGAAGCTCTCCTTCAACCACAGCCAGCAGAAGGTGCAGCGTACCGGTACATACAGTCCCGGAACCCTGATCAAGACCACGTCAACTGATGAGGATGGAAGGAGGTCTGTCGTTTTCACCGACATCTGGGGCAAGACAATCTGCAGCAGACAGTTCCCTGATGATGGCACTATCATCGAGACAAGCTATGTCTATGACCTGAAGGACAGCCTCGTCTGCGTGATACAGCCCAAGGGGATGGAGAGCCTTCGCTCCAACCCCAGCATCACCGAGATTGTCCTTGACGGAACCTTCGCCCGGGCCAACTGTTTCTCTTACATCCGCGATGCTCTTGGCCGTGTGAGGAGAAGCGTGGTGCCCGGAGGTGCCGTGACCGAATATGTCTATGACCAGAGGAACAGGATACGCATGATGTCCACGGAGGGTATGATTGACGGAGTGACGGCCCGCCGCTTCCTGATGATGAACTATGACGATTATGACAGGCTGGTGATGCGTGGCTATGTCAAATGTACGCAGCAGGTTACGAGCCAGACACTGAATGCGGTGGACATCAGCTCCATTCCGGCCAACACGATGCTCAGAGTGCTTTACAATGCGTCATATTATCCTTTCAGTGACGGCAGCCAGTCAATATCCGGCCTACCGTTTCAGGCGGACGAAGTCGCTCCTTCATCCCAGCTCTCAACCACGGGACACCGGGGACTACTAATGAGTGAGACAATTGCGGACGTGAACGGTATAGGGGGATCGTATTCCACCGCTGGAGTGACACGGAGCCGTGCCTACTACTATGACGGCAAGGGCAGGGTCATCCAGATCCGGGAGAGCGACTCAGATGGGTTCACGGCGACCTACTCGACAGCCTACGACTTCGCGGGCAACGTTACGGCGACCCTTGAGAAGCACACTTCACCCGGGAGCGTGACCCATACGCTCAAGACGGTCTATACCCTTGATGCCCGCGGCAGAGTCACTGCCTGTGCAAGGACATTCGACGGGAACAGCCTTCAGGGCATCACCTACAGTTATGACACTCTCGGCAGGCTGGCGCAGAAGCAGGGCGGCTCATCACTCTCGGAGACCTACGGGTATGACCTTCACGGGTGGACTTCCGGCATTGAAGCAAGCCGTGGCGGCGGAACCCTGTTCTCCGAACACATCAGGTACAACAATCCGCAGAAGCCGGATGCAGTTGCATTGTATTCGGGCAACATCTCGGAAATAGAAAGTTCGCAGTATGGAGCTACTGGAAATGTATATTCCTATTCATACGACGGGGCGTCAAGGCTTGTTGACGCAAGGCATTTCACGGAAGGTTCGGCATCGATATCTGATAAAAACACGGAAAGGAGCATCACCTACGATTCCAACGGGAACGTTCTTTCACTTACAAGGTTCGGGCAGTCCCAGAACGACCGGGATCAGATCGGATTCTCATACACGGGGAACAGGATGACAGGAGCAGTTGAGTCGGTGGGACAGGACAGTTACACGTTCGCGTATGACGCGGACGGCAACAGGACAGTGGACAGCCGAACGTGCTTGGAATTCAGTTACAATATTCTTAACTTGCCATTTGAAGTGAAGGACGGCCAAGGCAATATGGAGATGTGCTGCACATACCTTTCGGACGGAACAAAGGTCTCCGCTGTCAATGCGGACGGGGACGGGCTGCTCTACAGGGGCAACTTCGTCTATTCGAAATCCGGCCAGAGCGTGACACTTGAGAGTGCGGCCTGGGATGAAGGAAGAATTGCGGCATCCGGGAACACTTGTCAGGACCAGTGGCACGTGAAGGACCACCTCGGGAACGTGCGGAGTGTCATAAATCTCAGTGCGGGACAGAGTGCCTCGACCGCCTCTGTGATTCTCGAGCAGAACGACTACCTGCCATACGGCACGAAAGCGTCGGATTCTTCACGGCCCAGCCTCGCCACCAACCGCTACAGGTATGCCGGTAAGGAAGAGCAGCGTGTCGGTTCCTTCGATTCAAGGCTGCTGGATTTCGGGGCAAGGTCCTACGACCCCTGGTCCTGCCAGTGGACGTCCGTGGACCCGATGGCCGGGAAGTACCTGTCCTTGTCTCCTTATGCGTACTGCGGGAATGACCCGATATTGTTTGTTGATGAAAATGGAAACGAATGGAAAAAAAAGAATGGTGAAGTAATCACGGATTTATCCAAGGTTAGAATTTATATCTTTTACACAGATGATTTTCAAAATCAGGCAATAGTAAAATATAATAAAGCAGTTAGAAAATATGGAGATGACGCTGTAGCATTGAGCAATACTGGGAAAGCCATTGGATTCAAAGAAGATTGGGAGAATATGTCTGGGAATATTTCTGATGTTTATATTCTAGTTCATGGTAAAAATCAATCCATGAATTTTGCCAATGATGGTTCATCTTCAGAACAAATAACATCTACTGGTACAGGAAAAACAAACCTAAGCCAGAAGTCGGCGATTGACATAAATGAAATCAAGATACCTATTGGTAATATATCAAATGCAACGTTGCATATAAATTCATGCCATTCTATGGATCCTATTCGGGAAGCTCACGGAAGTGGCATACATGCACAAGGAGCAATGGTTGGGAAAGAAACTGTAGGACACGCTTTCTTTTCAAATTTTCAATTTAAAAAGGTAATTGGGGCAAAAGGCGCTTTTAATTATTATCCGATAGTATTTTGGGACAAGCCGAAAACAAAAGTAATATTAGAGCGTTAGACAAATGAAATGTAAAAATTCCTTATTTGCTGGATTATTGATCTTGGTCAGCATTGTGTCTGCAGTAATGTCAGGTGTTATTGTATGGCATATGGCGTCAGAAGAAGATACTCTTGCGGATTATGCATATAATTTGAATAAAGATGATTTTGATGTTCATTACATCGATTTGACAAATTACGTCGTATATGAAAG
>JAGHVE010000142.1 GCA_018064445.1 Candidatus Cacconaster equifaecalis | reverse complement strand
CCATGACCTTGATGAAAATGTGCTCTTTGGTGCGGAAATAATAATGGAGCATAGCGTGTGTGACGCCTGCTTTTGAAGCTATCAGAGTGGTGGTTGCGCCTATGAATCCCTTTTCTGCGAAGAGCTCTTCAGCAGCTTTAAGGATTTCGGTTTCCTTGTTGTTGGTCTGCATGGTTAACTGATTTGTTTAACAGCATTGTTAATAAACATACAAACATAAGTAAAATTTCCGTTTATTACAATGGATATTGAAATGTCTATGCTCGATAGGGGAGCATCATCATTGAAATGACTCTTCTATAGCATTCTATGCAATGTGGTGCAAAAAAGTTGGTGGGCAACGGTGGTGCAAATAGAAAAAGAAAAATCGCTAACTAACTGATTTCTCGTTAATTAGCTATTTTTGAATGTGACTCCTACAGAATCATCTTTACTTCTCCCCGTCAATCCTCAGGTGGCCGTCCTTGATTTCCATAGGGCTGATGAAGACAACGCGGTCGGGGCCGGTCTTTTCCGTGCGGCCGTGATAGACGCAGTACATAGTGGAGCCGTCGCGGGAGTATGTGACGCTGTTGTGCCCCACGCCGGTGACATCCCCGCCTTCGGCTGTATTTTTCTGAAGGACAGGGTTGTCGGATGATTTGGTGAAGGGGCCGAGAGGGGAGAGGGAAGTGGCGTATCCTATCGCGTAGTTCTCTCCGCCGAAGAAATTCGCAGAATACATCATATAATATGTTCCGTCTCTCTTGATTATGTACGACCCTTCAGTCCAGCGGCGGTTCGCCTCCCCGCAGGTGACGGAACGGCTTTCCCATTCGCTCTGGGCGTCCGACATCGATGACGGCGGGCACAGCAGCGCAACGGGTTCCCCGATTACTCCGCTGAAGTCCGGGCGGAGCTCCACTCCATATACCCAGCTCTCCTCAATCTCGTCAAACATACCCTTATCACGCGCCCACTTCGAAATTTCGCTCTCGACCGGATGCTTGTAGCAGCATCTCGAGTAGTAGAGGTAGCATTTCCCGTCTTCGTCGAAAAGGACATCCGCATCGATGATGGGGTAGCCCGGATCAAATATCGGCTTGTCATAGAGGTCTTTGAAGGGGCCTGCCGGTGAATCCGAGACGGCGACCCCGATACGGAAGTTCTCAAGTTCCCCTTCAGGGTTGTGGTTCCAGTTGGAGCTGAAGAACATATAGTATCTGCCGTCGCGCTCATAGACTTCCGGAGCCCAGAAGCAGGATTCGGTCCAGGAGCCGTCGGTGCGGCCTTCATAGACCCGTCCGATACTCTCCCAATCGGAAAGATTTCTTGACCGGAAGGCGTTGTACCCGTTGTCCTGGTCCGTGGTGCCGTACATATAATAGCAGCCGTCGGATGCCAGCAGGACATACGGATCGCCCATTCTGATGTCCAGCGGATTTTTAATTGTGACCCGGTTGTTGCAGGCGGAAAGACAGATGCAGGCGGCAACCGGAAGCAGGAGGATTCTTTTCAGAGGCAGGAATTTCATAACGGAAGTGTGTATTGAACAAAGATAGCGAAAGTGCATAATTTTTCCTAAATTTGAGAATCTGAATGATATGAAACTGAAAGTATTGGGAAAGAACCGGCCGATAAGGGGATTCGTGAGGATGACCGGTGTCGTCCTCTCTTCCGTCTCCCCGCTGTTCATCTCCTGCTCCGCCTCCAATGAACAGGAAGGACGGGAGCGGGACAGCAAGCCTCTGAACATTGTCTTCATAATGTGCGACGACCACTCCTATCAGACTATCAGTTCATACGACGACCGTTTCACCGAAACACCGAATATCGACAGAATCGGTAGGGAAGGGGCCAGATTTACCAACAGCTTCGTCGCAAATTCCCTCAGCGGTCCTTCGCGGGCCTGCCTTCTGACCGGGAAACATTCCCACAAGAACGGCTTTACCAACAACGAGCACGGGGTTTTTGACGGCTCGCAGCAGACTGTCCAGCAGCTCCTCCGGGAGAATGGCTACACCACCGCTATGGTGGGCAAGTGGCATCTTGTCAGCGAACCGACCGGCTTTGACTATTGGAATATCCTCACCGGGCAGGGGGACTATTACAACCCGGTATTCATAGACAACGGGCAGCGGAAGGTGATGCGGGGATACTGCACGAACATTACGACGGACATTGCCCTGGAGTGGCTTGAAAGCGGCCGCGACACGACAAAACCTTTCTGCCTTTTCCTGCACCACAAGGCCCCACACAGGACATGGATGCCCGACCTGTGTGACTTGGGCCTCTATGATGACGTGACATATCCTCTTCCCGACAATTTCTATGACGATTACCGGGGGCGGCAGGCGGCGGCCCTTCAGGAGATGAGCATCATCAAGGATATGAACGTGGTCTATGACTTGAAGATGGCGGACAGGGAAGGGGAGATTCACACCCCTGAAAATAAGGACCTTGAATCATACGGAAGAGGGATGTATCTTCAGGCCGGAGACGGTTCGTTCCGCCCCGGCCGTATGGATGCGCAACAGCAGGCGGTCTGGGATGCATATTATCAGCCTCTGATACAGAAGTTCAAGAGGGACAGTCTGACAGGGGATGCCCTCTCCGAGTGGAAATATCAGCGCTATATGCACGATTACTGCAGCGTGATACACTCGATTGACAGGAACGTCGGGAGGGTTTATGATTACCTCGCGGAGCACGGCCTGCTTGAGAACACGGTCGTCATCTACACCTCCGACCAGGGCTTTTTTATGGGCGAGCACGGCTATTTCGACAAGCGGTTCATGTACGAGGAGAGTTTCAGGACTCCGCTGCTTGTCAGGATGCCGGACTGCACCGATACTCCGGTCAGAGGAGGGGATATAGAAGGGTTTGTGCAGAACATCGACCACGCGGCGACATTTCTCGAATTCGCAGGGGTCGAGATACCTTCTGACATTCAGGGAGTAAGTTATGCCGGATTGCTGCGGGGAGAGAAGCCGTCACACCGACCGCTCTACTACCACTACTACGAATACCCTG
>JAGHVE010000078.1 GCA_018064445.1 Candidatus Cacconaster equifaecalis | reverse complement strand
GGCTGCCAGACGTTCTTTCTGTTTCTCGGGACCGCCGAAGGCATACCCGCATGCCAGACTGCCATCCGAGCATACTACCCTGTGACATGGAACCAGAACTGGATCGGTATTGAGATGAAGTGCGTTCCCTACAGCCCTTGCCGCCCCGGCGAATCCCGCCAGCTGCGCCACCTGACCATAGGTTCCCACTTTTCCTTCCGGTATCATTGATACAGCACGGAAGACCTTTTCTCTGAAATTTTCAGCCATGGTATTATTGCTTCAAAGGATCAAGTTTGGTAATTACCAGGTAACGCTCAAATATATGGAGTTTTTGGGAGAGTACAATAGAAATCAGATAAAACCTGCGAAGTGCTCTTGCAATTCGGAAAAAACCGTTAGACTTGCAGCAACGAGATTCAAGCCGTGATGTGGATGCGGTAAAAAGGACAAGATGACCAAACGGCCGAGAAAACGGCAAATTCTCGGCCGTCCGGCTCATTCCGGCCGAGAAATTGGCATATTTTCGGCCAAATGGCAAAAATTCCATCGTTTCGCCGAAAAATCGCCGATATTTCGGCCGTTTAGATGACAACGTCCGGAAAAGTGCCTGTTTTTCGGCTGCGGTTCAGAACATCTGTTCGATTGCGTTTTATCAATGATAATGACGGGCGGAATTGTTGAAGGAAAAGGGTTGACATCCAGACCCCAGCTTTTGCACCTGAGCTGTGGTTGAGAGATGGGGCTACAAAAAAAGAGGCCGACCAAAAAGCAATTTTTGGCCGGTTTCTTCATTTATGAAGTCATAGGTTGTCTGTATCAGGCGGCACAGACCATCTTCAGGACTCGCGCACTTCCGTGCGCTCGGCCCCTCCCAAGTCTCACGTCGTTCAACTCGGGCCCCTCCCCCTATGCCGTCCGGGGGTGGACAGGCCTTCAGATGTGTCTATGCCACCCGCATTGGCTTCGCCGACTTTCGTTTTACGGTGATATATTTTCTCAGATTGTGAGCCGTTGCCACAAGGCCGAACTCGACCCTGACTTTTCTGTTGGATTTCAGTTTGAAGCGCTTGAAGCCGTGATTCTGCTTGATGTCGCCGAAGACCGCCTCCGGTTCTACCGGGCGATTGCTTCTGTGATACAGCCCTCTTTCACTGGTAAGGAGACGTTTCGCTTCAGCTCTATAGGCATTCGCCTGATGATTCACCTCGACTGTCCTGCGTTCTGACTTTCCCTTGTAGCACATCCCCCTCAAGGGGCATCCGGTGCAGTTCCGCGCCCTGTATCTGCTGACAGTGGACTCATATCCGAGATCTGACGCTGACTTCACATCGCCGATATGTTCCATATGCTGGCCCATAGGGCACACGTAGTAGTTCTCATCTGCATTGTAGTACATGTTCTGAGTGAGGAACGGATTGTTCCTGTACTTGCGGTGGTCTTCTGCATGGAACATGTTGTACTTCAAATAAGGCACTACTCCCTTGCCGAACAGGTGCGCATAGTTCTGCTCGCTGCCGTATCCTGAGTCGGCGCACACCTCGTCGCTCTGCATCCCGTACCTGTCGCTGAACGATGCCAGGAACGGTATCAGCGTGCCCTGGTCGGACGGCCTCCAGTAGATGCCGTAGTTGGTGATGAACTGGTTCTCCGTGGCTATCTGGACGTTGTATCCCGGCTTCGTCTGACCGTTGTTCATCGCGTCCTCCTTCATGCGCATGAACGTGGCGTCGGGATCCGTCTTGCTGTAACTGTTCCTGTCTCCCAGGATCTCCAGCTTCTCCTCATATTCGCGCATTTTGGGGGCCTTCTCCGTCCTGACTTTCTCAACCGACTTGCGCAGCTTCCTGTCACTGATGCCCTCCTCGTCCATTTTGTTCAGTATGCTCTCGGCGCGTCTTGCCATGTCGTCGGCCGTCAGCACCTGCTGTTCCTCGGCATTCTCCATGGCCAGGGCTGTCTCGGCCGCCTTCAGAGCCTCCCTGACGTTGTTCTCTAATTTGGCCTTGTTCTTCTCGGTGCTGCCCTTCCACACGAAGGTGTACTTGTTCGCCACAGATTCTATCTTCGTGCCGTCTATGTACTGGACCTTGAGGGACACAAGATTCTCATCGTGAAGCAGGAGGACTATCTGAGTGAAGATGCCGTCAAACTTGTCTGCGAGGCGCCTGCTGCGGAAGATGTTTATCGTGCGGAAGTCCGGCGTCTGCATGCCGCTGAGCCACATGTACGCTATATTCTCAATCAGAAGCTTCTCCATCTGCCGGCCCGAGTACACATTGTTCAGGTACGCATACACGATAACCTTGAGAAGCATTCGCGGATTGTAACTGCTGGTGCCGCCACCGGCGTAGCCCGCTTCGATTTCACTGATGTCAAGCCGGTCAATTATCGCACTGACCACTCTTGCCGGATGATTCCGGGGAAGATAGTCGCCAAGACAGGGAGGAAGAAGCAGATTGTCGTTGGGATTGTAGGATTTAAAGATTACCTTTGCCATTGCTTGATAGTTTTTTGTTATTGGATTGCAATACAAATATACAATAAACTTATCATAAAAGCAACGGCTATTCCTTTGATTGTCAAAAGAATAGCCGTTTTTTCTTTCAGCGCACTGGCTGGACTGGAAGAGCCTTCGGAGGACCTGTCCACCCCCGGACCGGCACAGGGGGAGGGGCCCGTTGGATGCAAGTTCTGCAAGAACGAAGCAGACAATGGGAGGGGCCGGAGTGAGCGGAGCGAACGGAGTTCCTCCGAAGGCCGCTTCCAGTCCGGCTTCTGTGTCTGTACAACAAAAGAGAGTGACCACTTTTTAGTCACCCTCCTCTTGAAAACAAAAAATACAATGAAAACAATATCATTCAAGTTCATCATCGCGGCAATGGTTGCAGTGGCTACCATGCTAGTGTCCCCATCCTGCCGGAAGGAGACGGTCGGCGGGGCTGCCGGGAACGTGGCGGACGGAGTGCGCGTGATTTCAGTGCAGTTCGACAATTCCACGAAGGCGGTGCTTGGAAGTGACGGTCTGACTCCGAAGTTCGAGAACAATGACAGAATCCGGGTGTCCAACGCCACCGGGTCGGAAGAATGCATCATAAACGTCTCAGGAGGCATAGCCACGTTCACGACTAATCTCGATGGCGAGCTCACCGCCATCTATCCGGCAGATGCGGCTGTTCTCAGTTCAAGTGAGGCTGATGCTCCCATAGCACCTTCCAATAGTTTCAAGGTTTCCGCAGTCCAGGACGGCACTGCCCGGAATGCAATGATTGCAATGGCCACGATAGCCGCCGGAGCTTCGAGCGCTTTCTTCACAGGCGTGACCTCCCTGTTCGAGATTACCCCTCCTTCTGGAGCAACAAGCATTACAATCACCTCCACGGCCGAGGATATCAACACCGACGGGGCCACGCCTGCGGACAAACTGGTCATCAAGGCCCCTGTTCTCTCCGATGGCAAGTCATACGTATCTCTCGTCCCCGGAGTCAAACTCAGCAAGCTCCTGTTC
>JAGHVE010000045.1 GCA_018064445.1 Candidatus Cacconaster equifaecalis | reverse complement strand
TCTGTCCACAGAGAAAGAGCTGCTCATCGTCATACCCACTTTTTCGCGGAGGGTGAGCCTTGAAATCAGATCTTCAACCCTGTCTTCGATTTTCAGGTTCGGATTCCTGAAAGGATATTCATATTCAGTTTCAGCTTTCTGCTTGCAGGAAACAAGGGCAAGCAAAGTTACGGTGATTAGGGCTAACTTCTTCATATATGTAAGGTTTGTACTTGGCATTGCAATTTCAGAAAACCTCCATCTTCAGGGAGAATCTCTGAACGGGATTTTCATTCCTGTCGTGTAAAATTACAAAATATTCTCTTTCCCCGTATGATCCGGAGGGATTAATCGACACCTCCATCCCGACACTCTCCCCGGCCTTGATTTTCACCTTCCCTATATACGGATGGACACACGAGCAATTTGTCGAAAGAGAGCCTATCACAAAATCCTCTTTCGAATTATTTGTAATTCTGAATGTATGGAAGACCGAGCCTCCCTGACTGTCGACACCCCCGAAATTCCATAGAGTCAGGTCAAACTCAAGCTGATGCGGCGTATTTCCTCCCGTCCTGCAGGAAAAGACCGCAGCCAGCAGAAGGACTGTCATCAATCCTCCCGCAAACAATCGGCAATATTTTTCCACAATCATTTCAAATATAGTATCTTTGCCTTTATGGCACGTGTTCTCCTGATGACCGACTCTTCCGAGGCTTTCTCCCGAAGGCTTCTCCGCGGAATATCCCAATATGCCCACGCTGAGCACGAAGCCTGGAGTCTGAGTCGGATACCAATCTCCCTGAAAGAGAAAATCGGTCTAAAAGGCATCGCCGCACACGCAAAGTCCATCCATACTGATGCCATCATCGGACAATTTGACAAACGGGAGGACATCGACATCTTCACGAAGAAAGGCATCATCGTAATAGCTCAGGACTACGGCATCCGTTTCGAAGGCACCCCGAACATTTCGGCGAACCATCACGACGGAGGGGCCATTGTCGCGACCTATTTCATCAGGCGCGGGTTCGATTCCTTTGCATTTTTCGGTCCGGCCGACACGGTTTTCTCCGAAGAGCGGAAAGCCGGTTTCGAAGAGACCATCCGAAAGGAAAGGCCCGACGCATCGGTCTTCTCCCTTATGACCAGAAAGGCCGCTCTTTGGGGCTGCGATATGGACGAGCTGTGCCAGTGGCTGGAGTCTCTTCCCAAACCGGTTGCAATAATGGCCTGTGACGACATTTGGGCCTATTACATCACAGAGGCCTGCGACCGGCTCAGAGCGGACAACGCAGAAGGCGACTTCAGCATTCCGGAAGACATTGCCGTGGTAGGCGTCAACAACGACGAGACGATATGCGGCCTGTCAAACCCCAATTTGTCTTCTCTCGATCAGGACATCGAAAGATGCGGCTACCGTGTGGCTATGATGATCAACGAGATGATGCAAAGCCCTGAAGATGTTGTGCACGACATTCTCATCGCGCCTGCCGGCATCGTCACCCGGCAATCCTCTGACATTTTCGTGAATGACGACGCCAACATAACGGCAGTGCTCAAGTTCATCCACGAAAACATCGGTCAGAAACTCTCCGTCAACGACATCGTCGCCCAGGTCCCTCTTTCCCGCAGACTTCTGGAAAAAAAGTTCAGAAGCCGGATGAACACCTCGATAGCGGAATATGTGCGGAAGGTGCGGGTGGACAATATGGCATCTCTTCTGGAGAAGGGGAAAACTGTATCCGAAGCCGCCTTCGACCTCGGATACAGTGACATCAAGAATATTTCAAGGATCTTCAAACGTATCAAAGGGGTTGCCCCCTCCGATTACTGCAAAAAGTAGGCGCTCTGAGGAATCTCCTCCCCTTTCTCCCCTCTGTTCCAGAACACCTTGAGTTCCTGGCCTTCGTAACTCTCTATATATTTGAGAGTGAAGGGATGCAGTCCTTTTTCAAGCGGAGCCACGCCTCTCATCAATGCCGCAGAATGGGTTCCGTCGTTGTCGACCACATCCTTGCCGTCTATCTGAAGCAGCGCCCCGTCATCACATAAAAGCGCGAACTCCCACACTTTCGTCTCCGGGATGTCAATATATCCCGTATAGATGAGTCCGTAATAGTCTTCTATCTCCGCAGGATCAAGCACCGGCTTCGCCAGCACTCCTTCCTTTACGAACTTGCCTTTCTTCAGGATATCGTCAGTACGGCTGAAATCTCCCTCATAGTATTTGAAATTCACTCCGTTCTTTTCCGCTTTCACCTTGGCTGCGGGGGCGAAGTGGCACTTGTTCGCGGGAGCGCGGAGTTCGATGCTCTGACGGCCCTCCTTGAATGCCTTTGCCCGTACGGTGGTCGTCTCCTCAAGAGTGAACGGCCCGGTATAGAGAGGGCTCTGAAGAGTGGGTTCGCTGCCGTCAAGGGTGTAATGTATCTGAGCGCCTTCTGTCAGTGTTCCCAGAGTCATCTCCAGTTTTTCAAGGAAGAGGTCCATACGCCCGCCTTCGATTGTGTAATATACCGGTGAAACCAGGGCGTTTTCCGCTGTGCTCATAGAATAGGGTCTTGCGTCCGGGGATGTCCAGAGGTCCTTGTTGGGAACATCGGAAAGCGTGAAATGGAGTTCACCGCCCCCAAGGAGTTCCTCATAACGTATATAACTCTTGTCTAGGACCTTACCGTTGAATTCGACCGACTTGATATATTTGTTTTTGGCGGGATTGTCGGCGGTGATTGTAAGCTGTTTCGCCGAAGGAAGGAACAGTGTCACCTTGTCGAAAACGGGAGTCGTGAAAGTCAGTTCCATACTGCCGGGGCACACTTCATAAAGGCCGAGGGCCGACATCACATACCAGGCTGACATCTGTCCGCAATCCTCATTGCCTGAAATGCCTTCAGGTGTGTCCTGATACATCTCATCAAGCATACGGCGGGTCAGTTCCTGAGTCTTCCAGGGCTGGCCGAGATAGTTGTAGATGTAGGTGATATGGTGACTGGGCTCGTTCCCGTGGACATACTGCCCTACAAAACCCGTCATATCACTTACGTGTCCGTCAACCTTGGATTCGGTCGTGAAAAGTTCGTCCATCGCTGCAATCAGCTTGTCTTCGCCGCCGAGAAGATCTGCAAGGCCCCTGAAGTCCTGTGGCGTGAAGAACCTGTACTGGAAGGCATTGGCCTCGGTATATTCACGGGACGGTTCAAAGGGGTTGAATGCCTCGACAACGGTTCCGTCAAGATTGCGGCCGCGGAAGAAGCCGGTGCTTCCGTCAAAAATATTCACAAAGCTCTGAGCTCTCTTGTAGTATTCCGCCGCGACATCGGTTTTTCCGATGCTTTCTGCAAAGCGGGCGATGCACCAGTCATCGTATGCATATTCCAACGCGCAGGAAACGGCTTCGCGGCATTTGTTTGCGGGTATGTATCCGAGTTCCTTGTAGTATTCACTTCCCTTCGCGTTGATATTGGAGGATGTAACCATAGCATTCAGTGCATATTCCGGGTCCAGTTCAGGCAAAAGCCCCTTGAACCAGGCACTCACGATGAATGGTACGCTGTGGTATCCGATCATACAGTCGGTTTCACCGTTTGCCAGAGGCCAGATGGGCAGTTCACCCGTAGCTGCATACATATCGAGACAACTGTAAACCAGATCGTGAAGTTGTTTTGGGTAAATCAGGGTAGAAAGAGGCAGCCAGGCGCGGAAAATATCCCAGGCTGAGATTGTCGAATAGTATTTGCCAATACGGGACTTGCTTATTTCTTCATTCTGACGACGGAAATAGCCGTTTACGTCTGAATTGACGTTGGGGACGACCGCCGTGTGATATAACGAAGTGTAGAAAGTTCTCTTCTGAGCTTTCGTGCCGCCCTCAACCCGGACGTCTGACAGCAGGTTGTTCCACTGTTGTCTTGCATTCTGTCTGATGACATCGAAATTGAATGCATACGCTCCGCCTTCAACGTCAAGATTATCCCTTGCGCTGTCATAACTAACGGGAGAGAGGCCAACCTTGGCAACGACAGGTCCTTGTCCCTCAGTGAAGTAAAGCACTGCCTGACGGTTGTCGCTCGTGCACTCCTCAGGCTTCTCCACGAACTTGTGATTATCCACATACTTGACTTTTTCAATAGGGGCGGAGAACTGGGCCACGAAATAGACGTACTGGTTCGGGGTCCAGGCCGTGGTCTTTGTCATACCTATCACCTCATTGTCAGCGGTCTGCCTGATTTCAACCTCCTGGAATTTCTCGTCCGTGGTTATGGAGTGATGCAAATCAATCACAATCACGTGAGGCTGCCCCTTCGCGAACGTATATCGGTGCCATCCCGTATGCTCTGTAGCAGTAAGTTCGGCAAGCAGGCGTTCATCCTTGAAATATACTTTATAATAGCCGGGAGTCGCCTCCTCGTCCTTATGTCTGAATTTCAGATGTTCATAGATATCTCCCTCCCTTGAGAGGTCGACGTCGTGGTTGCTGGGATGGAAGAGCACGTCGGCAAGGTCCGCACAACCCGTTCCGCTGAGGTGCGTATGGGAGAATCCTATGATTGAATCCCTGTCGTAGTGATATCCCGAACAGGCGTCCCAAACGCCGCGATAGTTGTCAGGACTGAGCTGTATTCCACCGAAAGGTGTGGTGGCACCGGGGTATGTGTGTCCGTGAAAGCCCGTTCCGATGAACGGATCGACATAATCCACCGGTTCTACCGGCTTCTGACTGCAACTGAAGAGAACGGCCACAACCGCCGCAAGAGATAATATCTTTTTCATTATTTTATGTTTTGCTATCTGACAAAAGTAAGCATTATTTATCAAAAAGAAAAGAGAGCAAAAAGCGGGGTGACCATCAGGCCACCCCGCTGTTTCTTATTATCCGCAACTAATTCATATAGTCCCAGACGGGAAGTTGTATGGGCTTGCTCTTTAAGGCTTTGAGAGCCTTGTCGTCAAGATATTTTATGTCAATGACGATGCGGAAGAGATAGGCGTCGAACCATTCGTCGGTGAGGTAGATATACCCACCCTTACCTGAGTTCTTGCCCCAGCTGTTCTCGAATTTCCATTTGACGGGAACATCATTTTCATCCGTATCACAGGCTACAAGAAGCATCGCGTGAGTAGAGCCACTCTGGCGGGTGAGTATACGCGCCTTCTTGTCCATATTGATTTTTATCCCGAACAGCGACTGGTAGTCGAAATTGTTCAAATCCAGGATTCCCTTATCGCGGATGAGGAACTTGCCTACGTCGCAAGATATATACATCGGGTCATCATCTTTTATGGACTGGAGAGCCATTCTCTTTATATCATCCATAGGGAGATTGAGATAAATCCAGTTGAATCCCTCATAGGTGTTGCGATAGTTTGCGATGTCATACACTTTGAAATATTCACGCGTAGGATCGTTCATCACCATAATCTGATTGGTGTAGTCAAACACCTCGGGGACAATGGACTTGTAGAACTCCTTCGGAGTGGTTTTCAGAGTGTGTACCTGCCCTGCCGCATCCTTATATCTCCAGGAAAACTCAACCGGAGGTTCTCCAAGGCACAATGCCAGAATTCTGTATATCTCCTTCAATATCTCGATTTTCTGCGTGCGCACACTCTTCAGTGACGCTCCCCCGATTTTCATCTGTCTGAGTTCCCAGCCTCCGGCGCGGAGCCTTTCGCTGAGCACTCCCCTCATTTGGGCTGTGGCATCGGAGTGTTCGGTCTCCGGCATCACCGCATCCGGCACGACGCCGTATTTCTGCGCCACGTTGATGAAAAGATTCCAGACGCCGCCGTCACCGATAGGAGATTTGAAATAGGTCTCCACCTCCCTGTCATCCATAGGCTTGTCAGCAGTTGCAATGATGTTCTCAAGGAAAAGGTTGGATTTCTCGAAGAGATCCCAGAATGAATCGAAATTGTGCGAAAAGTCGAACTCCTTCAGATTGTATTTTTCCATAACCGTGGGACGAAGATCGTTGAGAGAGGCGAAAAGCCAGCATCGGCCCGAACTCTTCTGGTTGGTTATTCCTTTCACGGAGACGTTGTACTTGAAATACTCGTCAAGAGTTCCCTCTCCACGAATGTTTCTTGCCATAGTTGCAATGTCCCTGTTGCCTGTCAGGATGTTCTGCAGAGCGACAGTTGAAGGATCCTTAATAAAACTTGACTGAATCTCAGCAAGTTCCGCCTCACCGATGCTCTGGGCGAAGGCGATTGTTCCCGCCAAAAGGAAAGCGATGGTTAAAAGTTGTTTTCTCATATTCTGCGTGACTGTTTTTCTAACAAATGTACCACTTATCTTTTTATGTAACAAGTCCTTTCGCTCCGATGTTGCATTGAGAAGATTACGATTTGTAGGAAAAATCACAAGATAAAAGCGGGGTAGCCGTGAAGGTTACCCCGCAATTCGTATAGAACAACTTAAAACATTTACCAATCAGGATTTTGTTTAAGCATACCTTTGGATATTTCCCTGTTTATCAAATGGAATTGATGTTCGAGTTCCACGAAATGGCATATGCTGACGTTCTCATATCATTATTCGTAATACTTCTTCATAGCGGCGATATCCTTTTCCGTAAGGAGGTCACCGATAATAATAAACTCGTCGAGTTGGGCCGGCAATGAGTAAGGATATCGGGCGGTTCCGTCCTGACCGATATTGAGTTCGAGCG
>JAGHVE010000023.1 GCA_018064445.1 Candidatus Cacconaster equifaecalis | reverse complement strand
GAACAGAGCGCGGCATCACCGAGCCCACTCCCACATTCTCAGCCTGCTTCGGCCAGGCATTCCTCGAACTGCATCCTACCAAATATGCAGAGGAACTCGTAAAGAGGATGAAGAAGAGCGGTGCAAAGGCTTATCTCGTGAACACCGGCTGGAACGGTACGGGCAAGCGTATCTCCATCCGTGACACCCGCGGCATCATCGATGCCATCCTCGACGGAAGCATCGACAAGGCTCCTACCAAGACTATCCCTTATTTCAACTTCGAAGTTCCCACCGAGCTGAAGGGCGTGGATACCAACATCCTTGATCCCCGCGACACCTATAAGTGCGCATGCGAATGGGAAGAGAAGGCCAAGGACCTCGCAGGACGCTTCATCAAGAACTTCAAGAAATATGAAAGCAACAAGGCTGGCAAGGCTCTCGTAGCCGCCGGTCCCCAGCTCTAGGATTCCACCCATAACGGGATTTCCCCGTTCCTTCAAGGGGATGACTAATAAGTCCAATTTGTGACTTGGAGGTCATCCTTTATTATGTCGTATTGCCTCCGAGCGTCGGCTGCTCTCTTTCGGAGACCGTCTCGCTACGCTCGACCCCATCCCTCGCTTCGCTCCGGTTACCTACCTCTTTTGGGATCATCGGAAATAATATGTGTTTTCGAGAGTTTGCCAGTGGCACGTTCGCGACCGCGTTCTCGCTTGTGCAGAAATTGCTTCTGAAACGATCACGTACGTAGTCTCTTAAAACCGCGCCAGACTACGTACGGGAAGAAAAATTAACTCTCTGATTATCAATAAAGAGGAAAATCGAAGTGTACGTAGTGTAGTCAACATTCCGGAGACTACGTACACTGCCGCTTCCAAAGGGGAAGATGGAGAGATGCTTACGGGGAGATGAAAATCATCCCGCACATCGTTGTGCCATATATGGCCTACAATAAGGCAGAGCGTGCATAATGTAACGAATTTGATGACATCTCGCACACAGATGGCCAGTATATGCTCTGCAGTCCATACCTTTGTGCGTGATGTTTTTGTTCTTCTCTGGAGCCCTGACGGACTGACATAAATGCTCCACGCCGACTTCTCCCTGAAGCATCTATTAATGTTCCCTACAGGGTGTCCCGTCGCCCAAACACATAGTTTTACACGAAAGCCTAAGGAATACACTGGGACAAAGTGGTATTCGCCAGCTAACCGAACGAAGGAAAAGACAATCGAGTCCGTTCTCGACTTTGCTCCGGGCTACGTTTATGCAATCAACGCCGGATTATTGGGTTTTATGCTCAGAAATGATAGCGGGCGCCGAAGGAAATGGTCGTGATTGTCCCCCAACTCGCTTCCGCATAAGCACCGATATGTTTTACACCAAGTTCAACACCTACAGGGATGAACTGAATATTGGGAACGCCGGTGTAGTTCTTGTCTTCAAACCCCATAGTAAGCCCGGCCCGAGCTGCAGAATATAACGAGAAATTATCGAAACTCAGCCATATTCCCCTCACAGTCGCCGAGAACAAAAAGAAGTCTTTCCTGAATGGCGCACTCACAGGTAATGAAACGCCACCCGGAGTATCAAGCTGGCGACGATGTTCTCCTGAATTGGCCATCCATCCGAAATCCGCACCGACGCCGAGCATTTTGAAAATCCGGTACTCATAGCCCAAGTTCAGCACTCCGGAGAAATTGTATACATCAGACAGCGGCGAAGTGACATAAGCTTGGGATGTATTCCTGAGGCTGTATCCGGCATATACGCTGTGCCTGAAAAAATCAGGATTCCCATACGAATCCCAGGCAACGGACGGAAACGCGAAAAGAACGGCAGAAACAAGTACAGTGACTATCTCCTTCATAGGCCTACTTTTTCAAAGACATCTTTACGACCATAGGCACAGGCTTCGAGGCCTGTTCCTTGAGATTGACGGTCACTGTCTTTTCTTCGAACTCACCGCCATTGTCGGGGCCGTCGGTATCCACGAACTTCAGTGTAATGGTTTCCGGGACAGAACTTGCATCGCAGCTCCTTGAATAGAAGAATTCACCGTCACTCGAAGTTCTTCTATCGACTTCCTCTCCTGCACAAGAATATCTTATATTCGCAATGGGTTTTCCATCCTCACTCTCCACTTTTCCTGTCAGAGACATATGAGGGACATACGGCGCAGGTCCGTAACAAGCGGTGAAAAGATTCAGTCCGAACATAGCCAAAAGCATACGCAGGACATTGTTCCATATTTTTTTTGTTCCCATAAATAAACAATAAATACAAATTTCTATTTTGCAAACTCAAGCACCGCCTCCACCGCCTTCTCCTCAGCCTGAGTATCCTTGTCATAGAACAGGGAATGAGTTCCGTTCTCGATTATGACATAATTCTGTCTGTCGCCCACGGCCTCCCTGTAAAGTTTCAGAGACGGCAGTGATATGATTCTGTCGCGTCCGGGGCAGATGACCAGGTGTTCGTGCCTGTCCTCCCTGACGGCTTCAAGTCCTTTCTTCATCAGACGGTAATATTCAGGGAGCTGACGGGTGAAGAACCAGGTCCAGTATTCTCCGCCCAGATACAGC
>JAGHVE010000067.1 GCA_018064445.1 Candidatus Cacconaster equifaecalis | reverse complement strand
AAATAATCAAGGCGTGAGAATCGCCATTCTGTCCTGTTTTTATCCCTACAGAGGAGGAATAGCCCAGTTCAACGCCAGTCTGTTTGAACAGTTGGGCAAGGGAAACGAAGTCAAGGCGTTCAATTTCAAAAGACAGTATCCTGATTTCCTTTTCCCCGGGAAGACACAGTTCGTGACAGAAGAAGATGAGGCCGTACCCATCGAGTCTGAGGCTCTGATGGATACGGTCAATCCTTTTACCTGGATCCGTACGGCCAGAAGGATAAAGGAGTGGAAACCGGACATTCTCATCCTGAGATACTGGATGCCGTTTTTCGCACCCTGCCTCGGTTTCGTGGCCAGAAGGATGGACAGCAACTGCAAGGTCATCGCGATACTTGACAACGTGATTCCCCACGAGCAGAGATTCTTCGACCTGCCTCTGACCAGATATTTCCTCAGCGGAGCGGACGGCTGTGTCACGCTTTGCTCCGAAGTTGCCGAAGACCTGCTCCGCATCAAGCCCAAGGCACGGTACAAGATAGGGTATCACCCTCTGTATTCCCATTTCGGAGAGAAACTTCCGAGAGAAGAAGCGGAGAATCTGCTCGGCCTGAAGCACGACAGGAAGAACATACTCTTCTTCGGCCTGATACGCGAATACAAAGGTCTCGACATTCTCATCAAAGCCTTCGGGACTTTGCCGGAGGACTTCCAGCTGATCATTGCAGGAGAGCCTTACGGCTCATTTGAGCCATACGCCAAACTCATTGAAGAATCCGGTTGCTCGGAAAGGATATTCCTGTTCCCCGAGTATGTCAGGGATTCCGAAGTAAAGAAATATTTTTCTGCGGCTGACGTCACAGTGCTGCCATACCGCAGCGCAACGCAAAGCGGAGTGAGTTCAGTGTCATATCATTTCGACGTTCCTATGATAGTCACCAACGTGGGCGGGCTGAAGGAAACCATAGGGGACCGCGGCACGGGGATTGTCGCAGACAGCGCCGAGCCCGAATGCATCGCCCGTGAGATCGAGCGTTTCTTCAGCGACAGCAGCCTGCGGGAGAATTGCATTAAAAACATCGAAGCGGAACGCAAAAGACTTTCGTGGTCCGAATTCTGCAAAGAATTGATTAATTTTGCAGAATCATTGTAATACTATGCATCTGTTTTTATTCTTCATAGCTCAGGTGATCCCCTGGTATCTCTTTCCCGGCACGGCCCCGAAAGACACCACCAGAGTTCCTCTCAAGCAGAACCCCACAACAGAAGTCGTGGAACCTGTCAGGGAAATCCCTGCAGTAAATCCCGGGACGGACACCTGCAGTTTCAGGCTCGACATTCCGGACGTCATCAACGTCACGTTGGCGCTGCCACTCAATACCAGCCCGAGTTCAGCCGGCAATATCGACTTCTACTGCGGAGCCCTTCTGGCAGCAAGAGACCTCGGCCAAGACGGCATCAGGCTGAACGTGAACGCCTATGACATCAGTCAGAGCGGGGTGACACAAGGGATGATTGAAGGGAGCGACGTGTTCCTGGGGCCGATTGCCTGCCAGGATGTAGAGAAAGCGGCAGCCTGCTGCCCCTGCGGGAAGCATATCATCTCTCCTCTCGACCAGAGAAGCGCAGCTCTCGTCAACGACTTCAATGTAATACAGACTCCCGCCACACAGGAAGAACAATTGAGATTGCTGGCGGCTTGGGCCGGCGAGGATCTCAAGCCTGAGGAAAAGCTGATCGTCATACTGGAGAACAGCGCCGACAGCTGCAATGTGATTGTGGACGAGCTTGACAGTCTTCGTATCCCATATACCAAGGTTTACGGGTATTCGTCAATCGCCTCGACAGGCAGGAACGAACTGCACAACCGTTATCTGACAGCTTCCGATAAAGAGTATTTCGCTTCCGGCGTGGTACGCAGCGTTTCCGTCCTGGCACTGCAGAGGCACAGCGTCTCGCTGTACTGCCCGGCAAAGGTCAGGTCTTTCGAAAACCTTGAGACGGAGCTTCTGCACAATGCAGATACACACCTGATGACCAATTACTTTGTCGACTACAACAATCCCGAAGTAAGGAAATTTGTCTATACCTACCGGGCCCTGTTCAACGCCGAGCCCGATTCCTACGCGTTCCACGGCTACGATTCGATGAAGTATTTCACCCGACTCTGTGCCTTATATGGAAGGGAATGGTACAAAAAAATCCCGGAGTATTCCGAGAGAGGTCTGCAGACAGGCTTTGATTTCACTTTCCAGGGGTGCGGAGCGGTGAACCACGCCACAATGAGGGTTGTATATTCTCCTGATTTCTCAGTCAACGTTCAATAGAGCCTTTGCATTCTCCACTGCCTGCGGCGTCACTGAAGTACCGCTGAGGAGTCTTGCCAGTTCGCCAATCCTGTCATCGCCTTTCACCTCATTCAGGGTGGATACCGCAGTGCCGTCCGCAAGGACCGTCTTTCTGACCACGAAATGAGCGTTGCCTTTGGCCGCCACCTGCGGCAGATGGGTGATCGCTATCACCTGCATCGTCCTGCCCATCGAGCATATCATAGAGCCCATCCTGTCCGCGACGCTTCCGGACACGCCCGTATCGATTTCGACGAAAATCATCGTGGGGCGCCCGGAGATACCGGCCATCATGGACTTCAGGCAAAGCATAATCCTAGAGACTTCACCTCCGGAAGCGCATTTGGACACCTCCACCGGTTCGGCTCCGGTCGACGAGAACTTGAAGATGACCGTATCGGTACCGGAAGGACCGGGTTGGGATTCGGCAAGTTCCACACGGAAGACCGCGCGTTCCAATTCAAGATACGCCAGTGACCTGACAACTTCATCTGAGAAGGAGCGGGCGGCTTTCTCCCTTCCGGCGTGTAGCTGACGGCATATTTCTTTGTAAAGTTCCTGAGCTTTGCGAAGTTCCGCCACCTTGTCTGCAATGCTGTCTTCCAGTTCGGATGAATCTCCAATAACGGCGGAGAGACTGTCCCTGACGGCAATAAGCTCGCTGACCGTTGAGCAGTTGTTGCTCTTCAGAAGTCCATAAAGCAGGGAGAGTCTGTCCTCGATCATCACCAGACGGTCCTCTGAGAACTCTATCGATTCAGCCCTGGTCTCCAGTTCATCGAAGACATCTGCCAGTTCAATGCGTGCGGAATCTATGCGTGAGGACAGTTCAGACAGCGAAGGCATATAGCGGGACGCCTTCTCCATATATCGAACAGCATCCTTCAACAGAGCATCCGACCTCAGTTCGGCCGCCTTGGAAAGATCCGTTTTAATCTCTTCTGCATTGGCGAGCATCTTCTGCTCTTCCTCCAGTTCCTCAAGCTCCCCCTCACGCAGGGCTGCATCCGTCAGCCTTTTCAGTTTGGCGGCATTGTACTCCACATCCTCGTTCGCCCGGAGGAGACGCTGTCTCAAACCGTCGATTTCCTCCTCCAGCCTGCGGATTTCGGTCCACTGGGTACGGCATCTGCCGACAAGTTCGGACACTCCGGCATAGGCGTCAATCAGGGACAACTGGTATTTCCTGTCCGAGAGGAGAAGGCTCTGATGCTGGGAATGTATATCCACGAGCCTCAGGGACAACTGTGAAAGGAGCGTTGCCTGAACTGGAGAATCATTGACGAAGGAACGGCTGCGGCCGCTTCTGTTGAGAACCCGCCTGACTATGAGATGGCCTCCGTCCCATTCTATGTCGTTCCCTTCCAGCAT
>JAGHVE010000123.1 GCA_018064445.1 Candidatus Cacconaster equifaecalis | reverse complement strand
AGCATCGGATGTATCGGGAAGAGCCAATTGAATCTGCTGATGAACTATGACGACAGGTTCCTGTTCCAGGGTGTACGGCACGACGGAGGCTTTCAGATCTGTCAGGACGGCGCACTGCTGGAAGAGATCAAGACTCCGAAAGGTTTTAATGCAAACACCTGGGAAGTGACAGTGGAGAAGGTGCCCGTACAGTGACAACCATAACAACTTGTCGTTAGGGGGCATCTCTGATTTATCCACGCAGACGAATGAATACAAAACGTAATCTGTTTACGCCGTCCAAAAGAGCAGAAGACATAATTCATAACATTCCAATATCCGAATGAGTTTTCCGTGCGTCAGAAGGCCTATTTCACGCACGGAAACTTCATTTTTTGGCTTCCCGTTCGCGAATTACGGCATTTCACGCACGGAACCAAACCAACATCGTTTACGCCGTCCTAACAACATCAGTTGCAGTTTACACAAACATCCTCGCATCCAGCCCGGTTGACTTGCTGAACAACTGATTGGGTGAGAGGAATCCGTGTCTCTTCCTTGGCCTCTCGTTTAGTTTGCGCTCAACTTCTTCTATGCCGATATTGATGCAATGAGCATTGTCATTCATCATTCGATCTCTCCAAGATCAAGACCTTCGTGAGTCACAAGACCAATGTATTCCGGAGCGCCACAACGTCCGTTGTACCAGAGCATCCAACGCCCGTTCTGCGCGTCGAGATAAACGGATGGCTTGTAGCAGGCGCCTCCATCCCAACTGCCCAGAGTCGGTTCCACGAGGGGATTCGCCGCGAGCCTCTTCCAGTTTGTTATGCCGTCATCGGATATTGCGGCTCCGATGCGGGCAGTATCAATGTCGTAATAACCGATATAGAACATTATGAACCGCCCGTCGGGAAGCCTTTGCACTTCGCAGCCTCCTACACGGTCTCCGTCCCATGCTCCTTCCTCTCCCTTATAGAAAACAGGGTTGTATGGTGACTTCTCCCAGTGTATTCCATCTTTGGATTCCGCATAGCAGATGACATTGGGCTCATAGAACTCACCACTGCAATACCACATTCTGAACACTCCTTTCTCATCGTCCCGCATTACATACGGGTTCATTACGGAAAGACCCTCGTAAACCCGTTCCGGTACAAGCACGGGTTCCTGTGTGACCCTCCTGAAATTGATGCCGTCATCAGATACGGCATAACCTATCCTGCTGCACTGTATTCTCATAACCTGACCGGTGTACCACATATGGTACTGACCGTTCCAATATACCGTCGTACTGCGGTTAATGATTTCCTCCCATCCGCTGTCCGGGTTCTCGTGAAGCACAATCACCGGCTCGCTCCAATTCACACCGTCATCGCTGCGGGATAAGGCAATGGATTTGTGAGGACGCCAGGAAAAATACATATTGTACTTTGCGCCGCCTTCCTCTATGACATTGACATCGAAACAGGTGCCCATCTCCGGTCCCCCGAGTACAGGATTGCCTTCATACTTCTTCCATCCGTTGTCAGCGGTTATGAAGGACTTGAATTCCTTATCATCCTTCTGCTCCTTTTTTCCCAACGCACATGAGGATAGAATCATTGTGCACAGGATACCGGCGATAATAATAGATTTAGTGCTCATATATCTAGTCATTTACGCAAATATAGATATAATCACATAAAATCAGAGAAAAAACGTAATACCAGCTATTTTCCGTCTGTCTTTATTGGATAAATCGTCATTCATAAGCTTTGCTCATTACGCGAGTTAGTTGTATCTTCGCGTAACAAACGACAAAGAAAACCGGAACAGCCATGAAAACATTCAGCATCATAGCATCAGCACTTATTCTCACGGCCCTTCCTTTGCAGGGGCAGAATCAGGTCAGGCTATCCGACCTTGATGCATCAAAGGTTTCCCAACCATACGGCACACCGGCGGTGGGCAAAGCCGTGTCCGGTGAACCGCTGAGGGTTGGAGGCGTCAGCTACACCGACGGCGTGGGTGTTCAGGCCGCCAGCAGGATGAAATTCAACCTGATGGGCAATTCCAATTCATTCAGCTGCAAAGTCGGCGTGAATGACAACAGCGTGGACTACAGTGATCCAGACCTCATAAAAATACCCCTCGTTGACGGAACGATGATTTTCTACACATCCGTCGAAAAGGGCAAGGAGTTCCGCGGCATCGGCTCAGCCGACGGCACCGTCGGCAAGGGCAGCGTAGTGTTCAGGATTCTAGGCGACGGCAAGGAACTCTTCAACAGCGGCGTGATGCACGGAGGAGAACCGGCCAGACCGGTCAATCTTGAGATTCGCGGCATACAGACTTTCGAACTGATTGCGGAGGATGCAGGTGACGGAATCAGCGGAGACCATGCGGACTGGATTGATGCCGTATTCGACTACTTCGAGATAAAGCCCGCACCTGCCGACGCTGACGCCGCAATCGGCAAAGTGGAGACAGATGAAAGCATTCTGGCACCTCTGCGTGAGAAGATTTCGGCCCTCCCCGTCCGGCCGGCAAGATGCGGAAGGCCGAAGACAGACTGGCTCATCGATAACGGAGGATTCGTCACGACCGTTTCCGGCACCGGCGACGGCAAGACCATCGTCATAGGCAACGGACTGGTCTCAAGAAGCTTCCGTGTAATCCCCAATCTGGCGACCATCGACATCTACAACGCTATGACGGAAGAGGCACTGCTACGCTCACCAAGCAGCGAGGGCTCTCTGAAAATCGACGGGCACATCTACAGCATAGGCGGCCTCACAGGTCAGTTCGAATATGGCTACACGCTCAGCAGCTGGATAGACGGCTTCTCCCCTATCCCCGATTCATTCCAGGTGGTGGACTTCGAGGTCCGCGACCTCCAGCCCCGTATGAAGTGGAAGCACAAGCGATGGGCTCTCGTGAAGGAGTGGAAGCCCACGGGCAAGGAGATAGTCTTCAAGCTCGAGGGTCCCGGGCTTCTCAAGGATCTGGAAATAGACCTGCACGTTGCCGTTTACGATGGATATCCCATCATCAGCAAATGGTTCGAACTCAACAACAAGGCAAGCTATGCCTATATGCTCAATGAGTTTGTGCTCGAAGACCTTGCAATGGTGGAGCCTGAGTCCATCGTAGATGGTCCTGTGAAGTTCCGCCCGGCAAACATATATGTGGAGAGTGACTGGGACGAAGGCTTCACCACCCATTGGGAGAAGGACCCCCGCTACACTTCCCAGGTAAGTTACGCCCTTGACACACCGTGCCAGCTTCAGGTCAGACTCCCCCGCGGCCCTCAGGAAATAATCGAGTCGGGCGGCACTTTCAAGAGTTTCAGGAACTGGATAATGCCGTATGATTCAGAGGATAGGGAGCGCAAATCTTTGTTCTTCAAACGATTCTGCAACCATATCGCTCCCTGGACAAGCGAGAATCCCATATTCATGCACTGCACCTCCACCGACCCCGAGGTCGTCAGGACTGCAATAGACCAGTGTGCCGAGACCGGATACGAGATGGTCATCCTCAGTTTCGGTTCCGGCCTTGATATGGAGGACGAATCGGAGGAAAACATCGCAAAGTTCAAGGCTCTTGCCGACTACGCACATTCCAAAGGCATAGAACTCGGCGGCTACTCGCTGTACGCCAGCCGCTGGATCAGCGATGAGGTGGACCTGATCAACCCGGCCACCGGCAAGAGAGGCGGAATGACCTTCGGCAGCTCGCCCTGCATCTGCACCGAATGGGGATATGATTACTTCCGCAAGATAAGGGCGTTCTACGAGAAGACCGGATTCGACGTCCTCGAGCACGACGGCTCATACAACGGTGACCCCTGCGCCTCAACGAGCCACGCCCATCACTCCGGTCTGGAGGACTCACAGTGGAAGCAGCACAAAGTCATCGACGATATGTACCGATGGATGTGCGCCAAGGGCATCTTTATGAACGTGCCTGATGACGGATTCCGATTCGTTGGTTCGAACAAGAGTGCCGTGGGCTACCGCGAAGTGAACTGGTCGCTTCCGCGCGACAGGCAGATTATCCTGGGTCGCCAGAATATCTATGACGGTATGTGGAAGCGCACCGCCACCAACAGTTGGACCTTCGTACCGCTCGTGCAGTACCACGGCGGTGGAGCGGCGGCCACTCTGGAGCCCCTGGACGAGCATCTCGACGCCTACAAGGCCCATATGATGCAGAACTACGGTTCTGGCGTGCAGGCCTGCTACCGCGGCTTCCGCCTCTACGACACCGAGCGCACCAAGGAGTGCGTCAAGGAAGTGATTGCCTGGTACAAGAAGTACCGCGACATACTCTGCAGCGACGTCATCCACCTTCGCCGTCCCGACGGCGTTGACTGGGACGGTTTCATGCACGTGAATCCCGGCCTTGGGGAGAAGGGCTTCGTTATGCTCTTCAACCCCACCGATGAAGAAATCACCCGCACCGTCACAGTTCCTCTCTACTACACCGGCCTTACCGGAAAAGCCCGCGTAACTGAGAGGGAAGGCAGGACCAGAAAGTACAGACTCCGCCGCGACTACACCATAGAACTCACCGCAACCATCCCCGCAAACGGTTACAACTGGTTCGTCATCAAATAATCCGGCAAACAGATAAAAAGGCCTGAAATTTCTTAAATTTGGCATTCGAAAATCCTATAGAATGAATACCCTGAAATTCCCGGCAATCTTCGCCGCTCTCATTCTCGTAATATCCTGCAAACCTGAAGGGCTGAGGACGGCAAAACCCGAAAAAATGGGTATGGACCCCTCCGGGTTCGTGCTGGTGGACTCCATAATGAACAAATCCATAGCCGACGGAAACACATCCGGCGCGGTGGTGGCCGTTGTCCGCAAAGACAGGCTGGTGTTCCTTAAGGCATACGGCAACAGACAGACAGTGCCTGAAGTGGAACCTATGACTACGGGGACGATGTTCGATATGGCATCCTGCAGCAAATGCATAGGAACCACCCTGTCAATCATGCAGCTGATTGAAAAAGGACTAATCCGCCTGCACGACTATGTCGACGAATATATTCCCGGCTTCAAACCCTGGGTCGGTGAAAGCACCCGGCGCATAACGGTGGAACATCTTCTGACACACACGTCCGGCCTGCCTGCATCAGTCAACGCGAAACTGGTCAGCGACCGTTACGGCAAGAACTGCCCCGACAGCCTGATAAAATACATTGCGACGGAAACATCACGGAATTTTGAACCCGGAACTGACTTTCTGTACAGTTGCGTGAATTTCAACACGCTTCAGGGCATTCTCCAGAATGTAACAGGCGACAAACTGTGCGACTATGCGCAGAAGAACATATTCGACGCGCTCGGGCTACGGCACACGATGTACCTTCCTCTCGACAGGGAAATTCCGGAGGAGGTGCTGGACCTTGTAGCCCCCACTGAAGTGCAGGAAGACGGACTCCCCCTTCGCGGGCAGGTTCACGATCCCACGGCACGCCTGTGCAACTGGGGGAATTCCGGCAATGCCGGAGTATTCTCCACTGCGGAGGACTGCGCAGTAATAGCCGCGGCTCTGATGAACGGAGGTGAGATAAACGGTCGCCGCATTCTTTCCCCTCTGACAGTCGAGCTTATGAACACGGTTCCCGATGATATTGCACCGGGGGTCGGGCGTGCGCTGGGATGGGACGTGAGCTCCGATTATTCACGGATGAAAGGAGACATTACAAGCCACAACCGTACCATCTGCCACACCGGCTACACAGGCCCTTCAATAGTGATAGATATGGAGAACCAACTGGCCATAATCATTATGGCGAACAGGTGCCACCCTTACGACAAAGGAAGCCTGAACCGCACAAGAGCGACCGTAGCGAATGTCATTGCATCAATGTGCAGGTAATTGTTATATTAGAAGCTGTTTGGAAATGAACGGTGCGAACCGTGAAATATTGAGACTGGCAGTCCCGAGTATCCTGGCGAACATCACCGTACCGCTCGTGGGAATGGTGGATATCGCCGTTGCAGGACATCTTGTGGGAGGCATCGGCTCATCAGGAGCGGCGGAATTCATTGGAGGCATTACCATCGGCTCCCTCCTGTTCGACCTGCTCTATTGGAACTTCGCATTCCTGCGCATCAGCACGGGCGGGCTGACTGCACAGGCCTTCGGAAAGAAAGATTTTCAGGAATGCACAGACATTTTCGCACGCAGCCTCGGAATTTCCCTGATAATCTCACTGATTATCCTTCTCCTGCAATCACCGTTCCCGAAGGCAGCCTTCCTGATAGTGAAGACCTCCCCCACCGTAAAGAGTCTTGCACTGCAGTATTTCTTCATAAGAATCTGGGCTGCCCCCGCCACACTGTCCCTTATGGTTTTCAAGGGATGGTTCGTCGGAATGCAGGATTCTTTCAGTTCGATGGTCACCGACCTTGTGGTGAATGCCGTGAACATTGTGGCAAGCATTGCCCTGACTCTCGGCGTTGGAAGTTGGGAAGGAATCGGTTATCCCGGAATCGCGATTGGAACTGTAATCGCCCAATATTCAGGACTGTTCACGGCTGCCGTCATCATCCGTTTCAAATACGGATGGATGCATTTCCGCGTCAAGAAACCCGATTACCGGAAGATGAAGGAGATAATGTCAATGAATTCCGACCTCTTCATCAGGTCCGTCTGCTTCATAGCCATATACATCGGCTACACCACAATCGCTGCACGATACGGTGACGTGTTCCTCTCCGCCAGTTCGATTCTGATGAAAATACTGATGCTGTTCTCCTACTTCACCGACGGCTTCGCATACAGCGGGGAAGCCCTCTCCGGACGTTTCATAGGAGAGCGCAACGCGACTGCTCTGAAACGCACAATCCGCCTGGTGTTCCTTTGGAGCATGGGGGTGGCGGTGCTGTTCATCATAGTATATGCCGCAGCCGGTCCCGGAATCGTGGCGTTGATGACCTCAGATGCTGAAGTCGCCGATGCCTGCGACAGATTCCTGTGGTGGCTCATTGTGATGCCTCCCCTGGGATGCGCCGCCTTCACCTGGGACGGAATCTATGAAGGGGCGACAGCCACCTCGGCAGTGCGCAATGCGATGATAATCTCAACAGCCGCCTTCTTCGGTATCTATTTTGCCGGAATATACCTCACAAATATACCATCTTCCTCCGACGGCACGGACCTCGCATCCGATGCGATGCACCTGCTTATGACGGCGTATTTCGCCCACCTCCTCGCAAGGACCTTATATCTGACGCTGTTCTACCGGAACAACGTCCTAAGACAGGCTGAAAATCAACGCTGAAGCCAACGGTTCAGGGAGCCGTCCGGCGTTTCCGCCACAAACTTGTAGAAATCAGACTCGGGAAGAGAAGTCAGGTCAACGGAAAACGATTCATCCTGCGACAGCGCCTCCCCCACCTCAATCCATTCATCCCTGCCGCCGCTTTTGAAATCATTGGTCACCGCCGCAAACACCCTGACCGCCACATTTCTTTCGAGACAGGTCCAGGTCAGCGTGACGGTGCTGTCATACGGGTGAACCTCCATATCCATGATGTCGGATCTGCCGTAGAAGGAGGTGCCGTCCTGTTCCCGTTCCACGTCAACGGGAATCCCGAATCCGAGGAACCTGCACATTGACGGCGCTATGTCGGTTATCGCACTCCTGCCGCTTTTCATCCTGCCGTTGACAGGCTTGTTGGTCGCAACCCAGGTGACGCGCTCCCTTTCGGACTGCCCGCCGTGGGAATGGCCGTCTACAGTACGCCCGTGGTCCGTCGTGACAATCACCATCCAGTCTTCGCCGAACTTCTCCCGCCTGTATTTCACAGCCTCCCATACCCTTGCCACCTGCCTGTCTGCAAGACGCACATACTCATCGAACCTTTCTCCGTTTCCGAAGAGATGCCCCGCATCATCCGTGTACCACAGATACACCCAGCTCAAGTCCGGGGCCTGTTCCCTTATACACTGGGCGGCACACTCCGACACGTGCTCGTCTATGTCGAAAATCCGCAGGTCATACTCCCTGTCAGGAAAACTCTCCCTGTCAAGGTCGTAGCCGTCATAAACGTAATCGATGCAGACCTTCCCCGTTTCGGGCTTTCCCTCCCCGATGAGGACGGTCCTGTTGTCCGTCCAGCTGGAGAAAATCGCGGTCTTCACCTCCCTCTTCTGGTCCTTCGCCAATCGGAAGAGAGTGGGATAATTGTAATTGGGGGAAAGATTGTCGTTGCCGGGGACATTGTGCTTGTTCAGCCAGGTGGAGGTGAGCAGGTCCGTGTAACCGACCGCCGATATTGTCGGAGTCTCGTCGTACCGGCCGACAGTGCCGCCGACATAACTGCGCCCGTATGCCCCTTCGGAGGCTATTTCCTGTATGGCCGGCAACTCCAGCCTCTCCACCATATCGGCAGGGACACCGTCAATGATGATATATACGGCCTTGCGGGGCCCGGACTGTCCGCAGGCTGACAGAAACACCGACAGAACCGGAATCAGAACATGTATCCACTTTTTCATACTCAAATATAACCAATTTGCACTAATTTACTAAATTTGCAAAGATATACAGTCGTCAAGGTATGGCACAGAAAGAAAAAGGGAAGGAAAAAAAGGACAGATGGTTCCTGAAGAACCTGATAGCGGCGGCAATAGTGATTGTCGGTCTGACACTTGCCGCGCAACTGTTTCTTTCCATACGCACAAGGCACGGGCAGGAGATTGAAGTCCCCGATTTCACTTCAAAAACGCTTGACGAAGCCGCTGTCATAGCATCCCGGTCAAACTTCAGGCTGGATGTCACCGACTCCGTATTCATGTCGAGGCTTCCAAGAGGTTCCATCTATTCCCAGAAGCCGGCTCCAGGCAGCAAGGTCAAGGAAGGCAGGCGTATCCTTCTGACAATCAATGCTACCCAGATGAAGAAAGTCTCGATGCCCGATCTCGTGGGGCTCTCTCTGAGACAGGCCAGGACACAACTTCAGGAAAAGGGGTTGGTTGTCGGGAAACTCACTTACAGGGAAGACATCGCCACCAACAACGTTTTGGAACAAACATATCGTGGAAAGAAAATAGCTCCCGGAAAAAAGATAGAATGTGAAAACCACATTGACCTGGTTCTCGGTCTGGATCCTAACAACAGCACAACATATATCCCCCACCTTATCGGATACAGTTTCGGGGTTGCATTTGACAACATAATAGACAACTCTCTCAATCTGGGGAAAATCCGATACGACGAGACTGTAAAGACATATTCCGACACGCTGTCTGCAATAGTCTATGCCCAGGATCCCGACCCGAATTCCGAAGAGTCCGAAGAGTCCGAAAATCCCGGAACCGTGGAGATGGGAACCTGTGTAAACATATCACTCACGGTAAGCCAGGCCAAGATAGCAGGGGCATCATTGAAAAAAGAGAGTTTTGATTGAAGAAGAGGACATCCTGACCGATGAGGAAACTCTTGAAGAAGAGGTGCCGATGTATGAACACTACAGGTTTGTAGTGGACAAGGGGCAGTCTCTGCTGCGCATTGACAAATACATCACGGAGAAGATGGAACGCACCTCGCGCCATCGCATCCAGCTTGCAATCGGGGCGGAATATGTCAGGGTCAACGACAAGGTCGTCAAGGCCAACTACAAGGTCAAACCTCTGGACGTAATAACGATTGTGATGCCGTTCGAGCACCACGGATTTGACGCATCCCCCGAAAACATTCCTCTCGACATAGTATATGAGGACGATGACCTGATAGTGCTCGACAAACCGGCGGGGCTGGTCGTGCATCCCGGCCACGGACACTACAGCGGAACGCTGATCAACGCTCTGGCATACCATCTCGGCATAGAAAAAGGCACGCCTCAGGAGGACGAAAGGATGGGAATGCTGGTACACAGAATCGACAAGGACACTTCCGGACTGCTTGTCGTGACAAAAACCGACGAGGCGCAGATTTCACTTGCAAAGCAGTTCTTCTACCATACGATAGAGCGCAAATACATCGCTCTCGTATGGGGAAACATCGACGAGGATGGCGGTGTCATCGACGGCAACATCGGACGGGACCCCAACGACAGACTGAGATTCAAGGTCTTTCCCGACGGTTCCGAAGGCAAGCACGCAGTGACTCATTACAAGGTTCTTGAGCGTTTCGGTTACGTGACTCTCGTGGAGTGCATCCTGGAGACAGGGCGTACGCACCAGATCAGGGTCCATATGAACCACATCGGCCATCCTCTGTTCAATGATGAGCGCTATGGCGGAGACAGAGTCCTGAAGGGTACCTTGTACGCCAAATACAAACAGTTCATAGACAACTGTTTCGAGATACTTCCCAGGCAGGCGTTGCACGCAGCGACTCTGGGCTTCACCCATCCGACAACAGGAAAGACAATCCGTTTTTCCTCACCACTTCCACAGGATATGAGCGCCGTCATCGAAAAGTGGCGGGCTTATGCCTCACGGTAAAATCCGTCAGAATCTTCATCGACCGCCCATAGGAGGACCTCCTGCACCGGGACGCATTCCTCCGGGACCTCCGTGCCCACCGGGGCCCGGACCTCCACCCATACCCATCATATTCTTTCCTCCGAAACTTCCGAAACGGTATGTGATGGTCAGTATGACATATCGGCCGAGTGTGTTGTTTCTGGTATCGAGAACGTAGTTGTCAGTAGTCGTCCGGAATGTGTTCTTGCTCTGGTTCAGGATGTCGTATGCCTTGACTGCTATCGTCATCCTGTTCTTCAGAAGTTGCTTGCTGATTTCCGCATTCCAAACGAGCGTCGGGTCATTGTACCCCTCGGAATAGCCCTTGTAGAAAGTGTACCTGACATCAGTGGATAAGCTGATGATGTCGGAGTTGAGCACGACGTTTCCGAAAATCCCGTTGGTCCAGGTGGCAGGCCGGTTCTTCTCAGAGATTTCATAGAATGCCTGTGAATATCTGACTTCCCCGCCTACGGAAGCCTCCCAGATTGTTCTGCGGTATGTCAGCCTCAGATTTTCATTCGCCGAGACGTTCTGATATCTGTTGGAAGTGTAATTGTCAAGATTGAGATATGAATTTTTGTCCTGCGGATCGATGTTACTGTCACCGACAAAGGAGACGCCGTTGCCATAATTCAATCTCGTGAAGGACATCAGGGAGAACTTGCTCTTTCCTATCGGCGAGTTGAACATGAACATACCGTTGGCGGAATATGTCGGCTTCTCATAATTCATCGGAACGGAATACTGCACTCCGGCCGCATTTGTCCAGGTAGCGTTCACTATGCTGCGTGGAGTGAAATTCCCGTTCAATTCGGCGTGTATCGAGGAGAAATTCTCCATACTTGTCCCACGGTACATCATCCGCAGTTCGTGATTGAAGGAGGGATTCAGTTCCATATTTCCAAGAACCTGCCTCTGGGGATTGGAGTTGTCCGGAATGGGCATCAGCTGATTGATGGACGGCTGTGTGCTGTTGCCACGGTAGTTGATGCGAAGCATCTTGTGGTCCGTGAAGTTATAGTCGAACCTTGCATTAGGTGACCAGTTGAGTACCTTGAGGGTGAGAGAGGTGTCAAGTTTCGCGCCTCTGGTTTCATTTACCGTCTTGTTGGGCTCAATAGTGGCGCCGATGGTCAGGTTGTACTTCTCTTCCTGCTTCATCAGGCTCAGGCCGGCAATGTGCGTCATATATCTGTTGGTCACATTGCTTGAATAGAGATCGTCCTTTCGGGTATACTGGCCCTTGTCATCCTTGTCGTAAGTATCCTTGACGGAATTGTTCCTTGAGGTCGTTATCCTGTAATTCGCCTCAAGATAGAAATTTTTGCCGAGAGGTTCCGTATAGGCCAGACGTGCGTTGATGGAATTGGAATTCGATTTCTGATTGAACTGCTGGTCGACGGTCTTTGAAGTAAATGCCTGATGCCCGGCCTGGTCCGGCTCCTCATACGCATTGGTGAGCGAGTAGTTTGAACCGTCCAGTTTGGTGTCGGAAAACTGGTATCTGGCATTCACGGAAAGGGTGCGTCCCGGCTTCCCCAGTTTCTGCCGATAGACTATCCTGCCGTCTGCATTCACGGAATTGCTCTTTCCCGTGGAGAGACTGTTACCGTCATTCACCTTGTAGTTGCCACCTCCGGAGAGAGTCTTGTCGGTGGCGAAGAGATTCTTTTCCTCATAGTCGCCCCAGCCATATCTGAAACCGGGCTCGATTATGAGAGAAGCATTCTCGGAGAGGTTTATTTCGGCACGCCCCCCTGCCCTGATTCCGTATGTATTGTTGTAATTGGTACCGTCCTCCGTGGCGAACAGGGATGACCCGTCGGAATTGTATGTAGTCCTTGCGGTACTCTCTTCGACATATCGTCTGTTTCCGTTGCCCATTGCATTCGCTACCACCTCGGACTTGTCCTTGAACGTATATCCGCCGTTACCTCCGACCATAAAGGAGTTGGAGATACCGTTGTTGTTTCCCCCACGCATACCGCCTCCGCGCATACCGCCCATAGTGGATGCCATCATATCCTGGAATCCGCGGTTGTTGGTGTTGTTTATGTTGCCTACGAAGGCCAGCTGGCTATTGTCGGTGAAATTTGCGGCAAGGCCCGCACCCTGATATCTGAAATCATTTTCCTGAGCGGCACCGTCAAGACCTTTGTCACGCACGTCCATACCGCCACCCGCGCTGAAGTTGCCGAGCCATCCGTTCATCATCCCCTTCTTGATTCCAAGGTCGAGCACCGTCTCCTCCTCACCGTCGTCGATTCCGGTAAAACGGGCCTGGTCGGATTTCTTCTCCACCACCCTGACCTTTTCCACTATCTTGGCGGGAAGGTTCTTGCTGGCGAGCGAGGGATCGTTAGTGAAAAACTCCTTCCCTTCAATCTGAATCTTGCTCACGGTCTTTCCGTTCGCCGTGATAGTTCCGTCACTGTTCACTTCAACCCCGGGAACGCGTTTGAGGAGGTCCTCCAACACGTCGTTGTCCGAAGAGTGCATCAGAGAGACGTTATGCTCTATGGTATCCTTCTTGACTACTATCGGATTGCCGACATCCGTCACCACCGCACCCTTCAGGTATTCGGCGGAAACGCTCATCTTGAGTTCCCCGAGGTTGACATCCTTCCTGACCTCGACCGTGCCGGAATAATCATTGTAGCCAAGAAGTATTCCCTTAAGCACATATACACCCTCGGGTATTCCCTCGAGAGCGGCATTTCCCTTGCTGTCCGTCTGTGTATATTTCAAGACCTTGTCGGATCCCTGTTTTGTCAAAGAGACGGTGGCATACTCCACCCCCGCCCCACTTTTGGCATCAATGAATTTCATCCTGACGGAGAATCCGCCGGCAAGTGCATCCAAGGAGATTGTCACCGACAAAATCAACAATGCGGCTCTTTTATAAAAATCTTTCATTCTTCAATTAGTAATCAACAAATGACTGCCTGACCTGTCGCAAATGAAATGCCACAAAAACCGGCATCAACCTTTTTTCACCCTCTGCGGATGAGCTTCGACAAAAGCCTTCCAATTTGTGGATGCCGAAGTGTCCGTCAAGGGACTCGTAAGCTGATAGAAATGACAGAGCGCGATTGCCAGGGCATCCGATGCGTCGAGGAACCTGATGTCCAAAGTGGTCTTCAAGGTCTTCTCCACCAGAAGCTTGACCTGCTCCTTCGATGCGTCGCCCCTCCCCGTTATCGCCATCTTGACTTTTCTCGGGGCATATTCGAACACCGGTATCTGCCTTGTGAGCGCCGCGGATATGGCAACGCCCTGGGCTCTGCCCAACTTGAGCATAACCTGGGGATTCTTCCCGTAGAACGGCGCCTCGATTGCAAGGTCGTCGGGAGAGTATCTTTCTATCAGCTGACCGACCTCCTTGAAAATCCGATTCAGCTTGAGAAAATGGTCCTTTTCCTTTCTCAGGTCTATCACCCCCATATCGACATACTGAACCCTGCGGCTGTCAATCAGAATGACCCCGTAACCAAGAATGTTGGTTCCGGGGTCGATTCCCATCACTATCCTCTGCGCTCCGACCATCTGACAGTTTCTCAGTCGATAATGTCAAAGCCTGTATATTTCCTGAGCACCTCGGGAACGACAATCTTTCCGTCAGGTGTCTGGTAATTCTCGATTATTGCGGCAAGAATTCTGGGAAGAGCCAGAGAACTGCCATTCAGCGTATGCGCCAGAACCGTCTTTCCGCTCTCGTCCTTATATCTGAGCTTCAGTCTGTTGGCCTGATATGACTCGAAATTGGACACGGAGCTGACTTCCAGCCAGCGTTTCTGGGCCGCTGAGAACACCTCGAAATCGTATGTTATCGCGGAAGTGAAACTCATATCACCGCCACAGAGACGGAGGATACGGTAAGGCAGTCCGAGTTCCTGGACAAGCGTCTCCACGTGCGCCACCATCTGGTCGAGAGCGGCGTACGAATTTTCGGGAAGTTCCAGACGGACAATCTCGACCTTGTCAAACTGGTGAAGACGGTTCAGACCGCGCACGTCCTTGCCGTATGAACCGGCCTCCCTGCGCCAGCAGGGCGTATAGGCAGTCATCTTCACGGGGAAATCCTCTTTCTTGAGAATCACGTCGCGATAGATGTTGGTAACGGGTACTTCTGCGGTAGGAATCATATAGAAACCGTCGAGAGGGGCATAATACATCTGACCCTCCTTGTCGGGGAGCTGCCCTGTCCCGAAGCCTGACGCTTCGTTCACCATATAGGGCGGCTGATACTCCATATACCCGGCCGCGGTATTTTTCTCAAGGAAATATGAAATCAGCGCTCTCTGGATACGGGCGCCCGTGCCCTTGTTTAAGGGGAAGCCCGCGCCTGTGAGCTTGACGCCCAAATCGAAGTCAATGATGTCAAGATTCTTGACAAGTTCCCAGTGAGGAAGGGCATTTTCTCCAAGTTCGGGGGTCTTGCCGCCCATCTTCACTACTACATTGTCCTCGGCAGTCCTTCCTTCCGGCACCTGTGAGCAGGGAAGATTCGGCAGCAGAACAAGAAGGCGATCCTGCTCGGCCTGGCTGTCCCCAAGACTCGTTTCAAGTTCCCTGGACTTGTCCTTCAGGGAAGACACCTCCGCCTTCACGGCTTCAGCCTCGGCTTTCTTGCCTTCCTTCATCAGACCGCCGATTCTGGCGGCAAGAGTTTTCTGCTGTGAAAGGCAGGCGTCAAGGTCCGTCTGAATCGAACGGCGCCGCGCGTCCATGTCAATGATATCGTAAACAATCTTCTGCGCGTCAAAGTGCTTGACCTTGAGGCGCTCGATTACGAATTCGGGATTTTCCCTGAGGAGTTTCAGTGTAAGCATTGCAATAGTATTTTTTAGCGGGGCAAATATAGTAAAAAAAGACAGAACCGCCTATTAAAAAGCGGTTCTGCCATAATTTGATTGAATCAGTCAATTATGCTTCGGCGTTCGGAAAAGGAACTACGGAAACATAGGATTTGTCACCGGCTTTCTTCTTGAAAGTGACTGTGCCATCCACCAATGCGAAAAGAGTATGGTCCTTGCCCATTCCCACGTTCTCACCGGGATAGTGAACTGTACCTCTCTGACGGACGATAATGTTGCCCGCCTTTGCAGCCTGTCCGCCGAACAATTTCAAACCGAGGCGCTTGCTCTGTGATTCACGGCCGTTCTTTGAACTACCAACACCTTTTTTGTGTGCCATAATCTAAACGTTTTAATGGTTAAGCAATTGCGTCAATCTGGATTTTGGTCAGATACTGACGGTGACCGTTCTTCTTCTGATAGCCTTTGCGGCGTTTCTTCTTGAAGATGATAACCTTGTCGGCCTTGCAGTGCTCAAGCACGGTGGCTTTTACAACAACACCCTCGACATAGGGGGCACCGACCTTTACCTGTCCCTGTTCGTCAACAAGGAGAACCTTGTCGAAAGAAACAGCATCACCCTCAGCGGAAGCGAGCCTGTTGACGAAAACCTGCTGTCCCGCCTCAACTTTGAACTGCTGTCCTGCAATATCAACGATTGCGTACATAAAAAATAAATTTTAGAAATTTATAACCGCAAGCGGATAGACATTGAACTATCTCTTAATCACTGGCTTAACGGTTGTCAAACAATATTTTGGGTCTGCAAAGATAGCATTTTAGATTTTCACGGCAAAATTTTTTTGTAAATTTGCCGCCGTGAAATCAAGTATGTCCATATTGATTCTGTCCGCCATCGTTCTGGCAATTTCCTGCGGCCCCGCGCATCAGGAGACGGTTGAAGTCCCTGAACTGGCCGAAAAAGTGGATTTCAGCGGATTTCCCGAAGACCTGCACAGACTCGACATAGGTGTAATCTGCACCTGGTCCGATTATCCCGACGCCCTGGAAAACATCCGGAATCTGGATGAATATGACAACATAACCGGAAGTCCCGGCAAAGACGGGATTCCCGATTTTGCGGGGGAACATTTCACCTTCGTGCTGCTGCGGGATTCCACTGCAAGTCAGGTCACCCTCGCCCGCCAATGTCTGAAGATGGCTTCCATATTGCTGTCCGACGAATATGACGGCTCGGCCAAAGAGAGGTCCAAAGCAATCATAATTGCATCGGCAGGCCTTGCCAAAGCTGGCCTTGAAAACATCAGACAGGCATTGTCATACGCCGCAGCGGAAGTCACGGCCACGGGAGTGGATGAATTCACTTCACGCCAGGCGGCCGCTATGATTTGCTACAGCGCGCTCAGGCAGCGGCACAATCTTGCCCTGAGAACAACACCGCAGGAAGTGAACCTGATTATGGAACCGCCGTTTGAATTCGACGGCACGCTCCACGACATAGATATGAAATCATCCGAACTCGAAGAACTGGAATGTACTCCCCTACAATAACACCGGAAGAGATAGAATCCTTTGACCTTGCCGTCTTTCCTGGACGGATAGGCGTCATCTCCACTACGGGAAGGGATTTCAAGAACGCGATAAAACATCTCAAGGAACAGAGGCTGCTGGGATTCGACACTGAAACGAAACCTGTCTTCCAGGCGAATGCGCCGAGACACGGTACGGCGCTTCTCCAACTGTCCAGCGAAACTGACGCATTCCTGTTCCGCCTGAATCATATCGGCCTGCCGGAGGAACTGGCGGAGATTCTTGCAGACCCCTGCATAACGAAGATTGGTGCGGCAGTGAATGATGACATTCACGGATTGCAGAGGCACAGGTATTTCGAGGCCGGCAGATTTATGGACCTGCAACAGTTCGGAAGCAGATACGGCATAGAGGAGAAAAGCGTCAGGAAAATGTCCGCCATCATCCTCCAGCTGAAAGTTTCCAAGGCCCAGCAGTGCTCCAACTGGGAAGCGGCCCGTCTTTCCCCCGAGCAACAGCAGTATGCGGCAACGGACGCCTGGATATGCCTGAAGATGTACAAAAAACTGCTGGCTTCAGAAAGCATCATAAAATGAGCAATATCACACGATTCGCCATTGTCGGGACAGGACGCATCAGCGACTGGGTCCTGAGAGGTGCCGTGCAGGACCCCCGTTTCAGAGCTACGGCAGTATGCTCCAGAAGCCTTGAGAAAGCGAAGGCTTTCATAGCCGGACATCCTGAAGCTTTCACTGAAGGGGCCATGGCGTTCGATGACTTCAACGAAATGGTGGAATGGGACGGAATCGACGCCGTTTACATCGGCACTCCCAACTCTACACACTGCCGCTACACGGTTGCCGCTCTCAATGCGGGCAGGCACGTACTCTGCGAAAAGCCTCTCGCCTGTTCCACGGATGAGGCGATGCAGATGATACGGGCTTCCATCAACAGCGGGAAGGCGCTGATGGAGGCGATGATTTCCACCCTCAACCCGAATTTCATAAAAGCGAAGGCCCTGCTTCCGGAGATAGGCCCGATACGGCACTACAATTCATCGTACTGCCAGTACTCCACCAAATATGACGCTCTCAAGCAGGGTATCGTTTCAAACTCGTTCAACCCCGAGATGGGCGGAGGAGCTCTTGCCGATATCGGTATCTACACCACTTTTGCTGCGATATCCCTTTTCGGGAGACCGCAGAAAGTCGATTCGAATCTGGTCCGTGTAAACACGGAATTCGGCGATACCGACATTCAGGGCACAGTGGAGCTCTTCTACCCCGAAATGACCGCAGTCCTCTCATTCTCAAAGGCTGTCGACAGTTCCCTGCCCACCGAAATATGCGGTGAGAAAGGAAATATCCTGATGGATGCGGTTCACATCTGCAGGAAAGTGCAGTTCACCCCCCATTCGGAGCCGACTTCAGGAAGAAGCACGCAGGAAGGCCCCCGCGAAATCTGCAGCGGTCTGGACCACGATGAGTATTACTACGAGTTCAAGGAGTTCATCGACACGGTCGAAGCGGGAAGAATCGAATCGACGGTCAATACACACGACATCTCCCTGGCCAACCGCGAACTGATGGACGCAATCCGCTGATGTCTAATTCCTTCTGCCGGAGGTGAAAATCAGAATGTAGTAGATGAGAGTCGCGAGCGAACTCAACGCTCCCACAACATATGTATAGGCCGCTGCGCGGAGAGCACCTTCAGCCGCCGCGTGATTGCTTGTATCGGTGATTCCGCTCCTGTCAAGCCAGGCCAGAGCCCTGCGGCTCGCATTGATTTCGACAGGCAGGGTGACAAAGCTGAAAAGCGTGGTCATTGCGAAAAGGATTATCCCGAAAAGCATCAGCTGCGGGAAGACATTGATCAGAAACATTCCTGCAAGCAGAACCCAGGTCACAGCCCTGGATGCAAATGAGACGACCGGCACGAGCGCGCTGCGGAGACGGATGGGGCCGTAACCCGTAGCGTGCTGGACAGCGTGGCCACATTCGTGGGCGGCGACTGCCGCCGCTGCGGCATTGTATTGGTCATATACCGCCTCGCTGAGATTGACGGTCATATCCGAAGGATTGAAATTGTCGGTCAGGCGACCGTTTGTCGAGATTATTCTGACGTTCGTTATTCCGTGGTCAGAGAGCATCTTCTGCGCAACCTCGCGACCGCTCATATTCAGACGGCACCGGGACGCCGCATCAATTCTTTTCTGAAAAACAATCTGCACGATGTAGCTTATCACAGCCACGCCGATGAACATCATCCAGTACATTGCATTGGGGGTCATTGTTTCCATATTCTACGTTTTTTTGAAAAATTCATCCTTGAAGTTCACGAGATACACCTTTTCCGTAGCCCTGGTCACCGCCGTGTAAAGCCATCTCAGGTCGTCAACCGTAAGGTCCTGCCAAAACGGGTTGTCGATGAAGATGCAGGGCCATTGTCCGCCCTGGGATTTGTGACAGGTGATTGCAGTGGCATATTTCAGCTGGAGAGCATTGAAATACTTGTCCTCGCGGACTGCCTCATATCTCTTTCTGGCACTCTTGATGTGTGAATAATCTTCAGAAACGCCCTGATACAGCTCCGTCTGTTTGTCCGCAGGCAGCGACGCCTGTTCGGATGTCAGCGTATCCAGAATCACCTTCGCCTTCACTTCCACATCCCCGTAATCATTAAACTCGAGCACCGCATCGGCAAAATGTATACCATACCGTTCTTCGAAATGCGAGATTTTCACAAGGGTCGCCACGTCCCCGTTGGCTATGAAATCCATCTGCGGAACATCTTCCAGAAACTGATAGCAGTTCTTGACCACCATCAGTTTGTCACCCCTGTTCAACTGTTCCTCCCGCATCAGAACCGTCGAACGGATTCCGGCATTATATCTGTTCGCCCTCTTGTTGGAACGGCAGATTACCGCAATGTCATCCAATCCGTATCGGCCTACGGCATCGGACACCGTCTCGATCAAATCGCCTCCGGTAATTCTTTCAATGTCATTGAATCCGTCCAGAATCATCTCCGGATTGCCCGGAATTCCGCTTTCTATCTGTTTCCTGATTAGGGTGGCATTGGTAAGGATTCCTGACAAAGCCGCCTGCCGGACAACGGTCTCAAGTGAGGCGCTCTCCACGGCGCCATACCTGCACAGATACTCCACGTCCAGGGCAGGGCTCCTGTCAAGCCCTATCGGAGGCAACTGCCCCCTGTCTCCTATCAGCACCAGTCTGTTGCCCTCGCCTGCCCTGACAAACGTGACAAGGTCGTCAAGAAGATCGCCCGAGCCGAAAAGGGAACCTCCCGGCTCGGCTCCGGTCGAAATCAGGGAACACTCGTCAACTATGAAAAAGGTATCATTCGCCTTGTTGAAATCGAGTTGGAATTCGCCGAACACCCCGCCTGATTTCTGCCGGTATATATGTTTGTGGATGGTGTATGCACTTTTGCCCGTGAATGAGGAGAGGACTTTCGCGGCGCGTCCCGTGGGGGCCAGAAGGACATATCCGGACTTGAATTCGCGGAGGGTCTGCACAAAAGCCGCTATTGCCGTAGTCTTGCCCGTACCGGCATATCCCGTCACCACGAGGATATCGGCATCACCCCTGTCCAGCGAGAACCCGGCAAGCTTGGAAAAAAGCTTTTTCTGGCAAACGGTAGGCTCAAATCCCAAATGCTTTTGCAATGTCCGGACAAATGTTTCCTGTGTGAGCATCAGGTGTCCTTTCTTAGGAAAACAAAGATGGAAAGCATCGAGAATACACCCAGACGCCCGACAATCATCTGACAGCCCATCAGAACCTTGGCGAAGATGCCGGCATCAGCGAAGGTACTCATCGAAGAGCCGAATTCCCCGAAACAGGGTCCGACATTGCTCATCATCGAGACTGAAACGCTGAGCGAAGTTATGAAATCCACGCCGAGAGCGGAATACACGAGGGAACCTACCAGAACCAGCTCAAGATAGAGCAGAACATATACCGCAACACTTGTGAACACGTCATTGTCAATGACACGACCGTCGGTCTTGACCCGTACGACAGCGTTGGGATGGGCCATCTTCAGGAGATGAGCCCCCGATGCCTTTGCCAGAATCCATATCCTGTCGGAGCGTACGCCGGACGTGGTCGAGCCCGAGCATCCGCACTGCACCGCCGCAAACAGCAGAATCAATATAGCAAAGACAGGCCAGACATTGGTGTCAGTAGTGGCAAAGCCGGTTGTCGATATCGTACTGACCACGGCGAAAATGCTCTGCCGGAAAGACTCGAAAACATTGTCCTGCAGCCCGGAAACGGAGAGGCTGACGGTTACAAGGAGCGTATATGAAAAAATAGTTGACAGATAGAATCTGGAGACGGGATTCCGGAACACCTTCGGACTCCTGGTGGCAAAGGATGCGTAGATGAGGCCGTAATGAAGGCTGGACATTATCATAAACACTATCAGTATGGCCTCTATCAATGGTGAGTCGTATGCTGCGATGGAGGCGTTCTTCGTGCTGAACCCTCCGGTAGCCGCAACGCTGAATGCGTGATTTATGGCATCAAACGGTGACATCCCGGCAAGCATCAGGCTGACGAATGCCGCAGCCGTTATGCATAAATAAACAGTAATCACCACCCTTATGAACTGCCCGGACTTGTAACTGTAGTTGCCACGGGATATGTCTTCCAAATCTATCTTGCTCATCTTCAACCTTATGGTTCCCATTGAAGGGAGAATCATAATGATGAAGGCGACTACTCCCAACCCGCCGATATAATGGGTTGAAGAGCGCCAGAACAGAAGGCCTTTCGGCAAAGCTTCGATATCCCGCAGACAGGTGGCTCCTGTCGTGGTTATGCCCGAAGCGCTTTCGAACCAGGCGTTTTCCACCGTGAACTCCCCTCCCCACAACACGTATGGAAGCATAGAGAAGATGCAGCACAGAGTCCACGCAAGCACCAGGATGGCAAGACCCTCCTTTGTGGATATGTCCTGTTTCGTTCTCACAAAAATCAATGGGAACACTCCGATAAGGGCCGTTATGATTCCACTGAACACAAGAGGCGAGAACGATGAATCGAATCCGTCGAGAGCGGACACGAAAGCCGAGAGAAACATAAAGGCCGCCGTGGAAATCAGCGCAATGCCGACATTTCTCGATATGACTCCAAGATTCATTGCTTGAGTTTCTTCTTGTAGGATTGGTTCAGGTCGACAATATCCTTGACAACTTCATTCAGTTCCGCCATCTCGTCTTCCGTTTCTATCCGGACGTCATAGTTTCTCCCGAACTGCCTGAAACGCTTTATTCCCGTCGTTATCCTGAGAAGAGGATTTATCAGATAGTACCGGAGATAGTAATTCAGGAACATTACGAGGATTATTCCGAAAAGGCCTGAAACGACTCCCGGCATCAGCCCCCTGTAATATCCCGCCTGAAGATTCTCAGTATTCTCAGTCAGGGTGGCCTGGCACACCTGGGTAAGCTGCATCAGGTAGCGGCGCAATTTGTGATGAACCGGCTGAAGCCGGTTGAAGAACCACTCGCTGCGCACGTCATATGAATAATTCCAGATTTCTTCGGCTTCCGATGCAACCTGCATATAGGCCACGTATGCATAAACCACGGAATCCGCCGCCGCAATCTCACGGGGGTCGGAGAACTTGTCCCTGAGGTTCTCGAGAGCAACGCCGTATTTGTTTTCCCTGAATGCGGAGAAATTACCCACGGAATCGGCGGAATTGCTGATGACAAGATTGTACATCAGGTCCGTGTTGTACAAGTCGGTCACGTAGAGAAGTTCCCGGGACGTATTGATGCTGTTGATATTGTCCGTTATGACATTGGTGACGAATCTGTTGGTCCTGGCGTACTCGAAGATGGACACGGTCCCCGCGAAAAAGAGAGCTATGCCGATAACCAGACATCCGTACAGGACTTTCGATTTTATGCCAAGTCTTTTCATATCCAACTCGCAAATATACTATTTTTTGCAATCGTCAACAATAGCGGCCGCAACCCTGCCGGCAGCTCCGCATTCACCCATTCTGCCTCTGAGTTCCCTGTATTCGGAAAGCATCCTTTCCCTGACTTTCCGGTCAAAGAGAAGAGCGCAAAGTTCGGTGAACATTGCATCGGGGCTTGCTTCGGACTGAATCAGCTCCTTGAATATCCGCCTGTCCAGAATAAGATTCGCAAGACTGATGTATCTGATGCCGTGCACCAGCAGTCTGGCCAGAAGATATGTGACAGTTCCGAAACCGTAGCATACAACCTGAGGTGTTCCTATAAGGGCCGCCTCAAGACTTGCAGTCCCGGAACACACTACAGCAGCATCTGACTGTTTAAGAATATCATAAGTACGATTACTTATAATTTCGATTGTGGTATCGGATGGCAGATATGAAAGATATTCTCTTTTATCTATGGATGCCGTTGCGGCAATGACGAGTTGATATCCGTCAAACCGTGAATCGGCGCGGACCAGCTTCTCAAGTGCGGCGAAACGTGGCATCAGGAACTTCAGTTCCGCCGACCGGCTTCCGGGAAGAAGAGCAATCGTGCAACTGTCTTCACCGACACTCGTGAACTTATGCTCCGATACCTTGTCTACCAGCGGATTGCCCACATACTGAACAGGAACCCCATAACGCAGGAAGAAGTCCTTTTCAAAGGGAAGAATCGAAAATACACGATCCGTGTATCTTCTCAGGAGAGAGACACGCCGTCTTCCCCTCGCCCACACTTTCGGCGGGATGAAATAATAGACCCTGAATCCGTTTTTCTTTGCGAAACGTGCTATCCGGAGATTGAAACCGGGATAGTCGATGAGAATCACGGCATCCGGCGAAAAAGAGAGGATGTCGCGTTTGCAGAAACTCAGATTGTCAAGGATTGCCCCTGCCTTGCCGACAACTTCGGAAAATCCCATCACCGCGGTATTGCCGCAATGTCTTGCCATCGTCCCCCCGCAGGAAGCCATCATATCCCCGCCATAGAACCGGATGGTGCAGGAGGAGTCCACCGCGTACAGCTCCTTCATAAGAGCCGCACCGTGAAGGTCCCCGGATACCTCACCGGCTATGATGTAATATTTCATTGGAAGAAGCGGTGCAGGCGGCGGAACTCTTCGTAATCGGTGTTGTCAATGTTATGCGGAGTTATCGACACATATCCGTGCTCATTGGCATAATTGTCCGTAAATTCCGTATTTTCCGGACTTTCCATAACCTCGCCCGCCATCATATAGATTTTCTCCCCTTCTTCGGGAACGAACGCAGACCCTCCGTTTCCGGCATTGGCAAGCACCCCGAATTTCTCATAAAGCTTCGGATCGTACGGTACGAACTCCTTTATCCAACTCTCGAACCCCTGCACGGTCACCTTGATGCCGCTAATCTTATCTTCCGGAAGATCAGGGAAGTTCACATTATAGACAATCCCCTTCTCCGCAACTTCCAGAAGCCTCTCGAAAATGGAGGGAAACATTCTCTCAACCACCGTAAAATCAGCATCGTGGGACAGATTGTCCAGAGAGACGCCAATCGAAGGAATACCGGCAAGAGCCCCCTCGCGGGCCGCGCCTATCGTCCCGCTGTACCACACGGCGGTAGAGGAGTTCAATCCGTGATTTATCCCGCTGACTATGACATCCGGCCTATTGCCCGGCCCGAATACCTCGTCAAGGGCGAACTTGGTACAACTTGCAGGAGTTGCGTCCAGATAGTGCCACTCCACATCATCGATTCTTCCGAGATATCTGGCCGCAATGGGGCGCACCCCGAGAGAGACAGCCATCGACATACCTGACTGATGGACTTTCGGAGCAACTACAGTCACCTCTCCGTACGGTTTGAGAATCTTCACCAGAGACCGCAGACCCTTCGCCTGATAGCCGTCATCATTTACCAACAGAATTTTCATACGGTAACAATATTTTCGCAAATATAGGAAATTAATGACTATTTTTGTTTTATGAAAAGACTCTGCACACTCCTGGCGTTTGCCTGCCTGATTGCGGCAGGATGCACCGCCCGACAACCCCACGAAGGCATATCCGTAACCGTCGAACCCGGCGACACTCCCGGGCGGATTGCACAGAAGGCCGCTCAGGTTCTTCCCTCTTCCCGTCAGCTCGCCGCCATGGATGACGAATTCATTGCATTTCTCCACTTCGGTCCCAACACTTTCACCGGGCGTGAATGGGGCACCGGCGTTGAGGACCCCGCAGTGTTCGACCTCAAGCATCTTGACACCGACCAATGGTGCAGGGTGATGAAGGATGCGGGCATCAGGAAAGTGGTTCTCACCGTAAAGCACCATGACGGGTTCGTGCTCTACCAGACAAGATACACCAGGCACGGCATAATGTCCTCCGGATTCGAGAACGGGAAAGGTGACATTCTGCGCTCATTGAGTGAGTCGTGCAGAAAATATGGCCTGAAGCTCGGAGTCTATCTCTCCCCCGCCGACCTCCGTCAGATGGAGGATGACGGCCTCTACGGCAATGGCAGCCAGACGACTCTCCGCACGATTCCCAAGCAGGTGGAAAGCCGTCCGTTCGCCGACAAGAGAACATTCCAGTATGAAGCCGATGACTATAACGAATATTTCCTGAGCCAGTTGTTCGAACTGCTGACGGAATACGGTCCCATCAGCGAACTGTGGTTCGACGGTGCACATCCCAGGCACAAGGGAGGCCAGCAGTACAATCAGGCTGCGTGGACGGAACTCATCCGCACGCTTGCCCCCGGGGCGGTAATGTTCAATGTGGAAGACATCCGCTGGTGCGGCAACGAAGCGGGCGACACCCGTGAAAACGAGTGGAACGTACTGCCTTTCAACGAAAACGGAG
>JAGHVE010000121.1 GCA_018064445.1 Candidatus Cacconaster equifaecalis | reverse complement strand
CCTCAGGGTGATGTTCGACCTTACGTCCAATCAGATCAATCTGCTGCGGGCTGACGTGGACGGGGTGTCGCGTTTCAGCAGTGCGGAGATAATCGAAAGGTACAATCTCAACTCCTCGGCCAACGTCTTCAGAATAAAGGAGGCTCTTGTAAAGAAGGAGGTCATCACTTTCGATGATGAGGAGAAGGCGCATATTCAGGATCCTCTGTTCGAATATTGGTTGCGCAATTATTATTTCGCAAAATAAGAGAAATTCACTAACTTGAACCTATGAAGAAACTGGTTGTACTTTCAGGCGCCGGAGTCAGCGCTGAAAGCGGTATAAAGACATTCCGTGACAGCGACGGCCTGTGGGAGAATTACAATGTCCGCGACGTCGCCGACATCGAGGGCTGGACACGTAACAAGAAGCTGATGCTCGATTTCTACAACGAACGGCGCAGGCAGTTGAAGGATTCGCGCCCCAACCGTGCACACGAGATAATTGCGGAGCTTGAACGGTGGTTCGACGTTACCGTCGTGACTCAGAACGTGGACAACCTTCACGAAAAGGCTGGAAGTTCCAAGGTAATCCATCTCCACGGAGAACTGACCAAGATCAGGCCCGAGGACAGGGATGATTCCGGAATAGTCGATATCGGCTACAGGGAGGTGAACCTGGGGGAAACAGATTACAGGGGAGTGCAGATGCGCCCTCATATCGTCTGGTTCGGAGAGGCTGTGCCCATGATGACACCGGCTATCGAGGCGGTCTCGAAAGCTGACATCTTCCTTATCATCGGCACGTCGCTCAACGTCTATCCGGCTGCCGGACTCTTCCATTATGTCTCTTACGGCATACCTATCTACCTCATTGACCCTCAGCCTATTTCAATAGGGTACGGCAACTTCGTCCAGATTCGGGAGAAGGCGACGGAGGGGATGAGAAGACTTAAAGAGATATTGATAGAAAACAAACAATGATATGTGTACAAAGAAAATTCTGACGGCCATTGCGGCCGCCCTTTTGTGCTTTGCGGCTCCGGCACAGACGGAGCCTGTGAAATTCGCGTTCCTTGCGGACGTGCATCTTTGCATCGACAGCCCCCGGATAGGTAATCTGGAGCGGTGCATCGCCGACATCAACGCGCAGGATGACATACAGTTCGTACTTTTCGGAGGGGATATTACCGAGTTCGGCGCTGATGATGAGATAGCCTTGGCAAAAGAGGTGATGGATCATCTCAACAAGCCGTATTATGTCGTTGCGGGCAATCACGACGCCAAGTGGAGTGAGAGCGGCTGCAACACCTTCGCAAAGGTTTTCGGCTATGAGCAGTTTGATTTCGAGGCAGGCGGCATCAAGTTCATTGGATGCAGCAGCGGCCCGAATATGAGGATGGCTCCGGCACTGATGCCTCACGAATGCCTTGTGTGGCTCGATTCCCTTGCCACTGCGGTTCCGCGGGACAAGAAGGTCTTCTTTGTGAACCACTATCCTCAGGATACCTCCGTCCTCAACTATTTTCAGGTTATCAACAGCTTGAAAAAGACAAACATACAGCTTCTCATAGGAGGACACTGGCATTCTAACCGGGCCCTGAATTATGACGGTGTACCCGGTATTCTCGGCAGGTCCCCGGACCGTGGGAAGGAGATAGGCTACAACATCATGACTATTGAAGACGGGCTCTTCTCCGTCCGCGAAAAAGTGATTGTCGATTCTGACGGGAATGCCGTGTCAAGGCTGGGTGAACCGTGGTATTCGCTTGCCCTGAAGAACGAACCGCAGTATACTCCGCAGGAACCTACGGAAGAGAATCCATATTGCCTCCCGGAAGATTTTCCTTGGATGAAGTTTGATGTCAACAAAAAATACGGCAATGTCACCGGGCTCTGGCGCAATCAGGAGGCCAATGATATCGGCAGCGGTGCCGCAAAGTCGGGGAGATACATTCTTTACACCAATACCCAGGGGGTTGTGAAGGCTATTGCTGCACGTAACGGAGAACCGATATGGGAATATGCGACAGACGGGAAGGTATTCTCGACGCCTGCAATCTCGGACGGACGTGTTGTCGTAGGATCGACTGACGGCAATATCTACTGCCTTTCGCTTCGCCGCGGTTTCCTGCTCTGGAAATACAAGTGTGAGAAATCCGTTCTTGCGGCTCCTGTCATTCAGAACGGGACAGTATATGTCGGTTCGTCCGACCACAAGTTCCGTGCAATCAACCTAAGAAGCGGCGAGTTGCTCTGGTCATTTGACGATGTCAAAGGTTTTGTGGAATGCCGTCCTTTCATCGACAATGAGCAGGTTGTTTTCGGTGACTGGGCCAACACCCTCTACTCTCTTGACCCGAAGAGCGGAGAGCTGCAGTGGAAGTGGAGTACGAGGGGAAGCCGGATGCTCTCGCCTGCTGCCACCTATCCTGTAAAGGCGAACGGGAAGATCTTTTTCTGTACGCCTGAACGTAAGACGTACGCCATCGACGCTAAAACGGGAAAGCTTGTGTGGGAGTCAAAAGGTGGCAGGGAATCGGTGGGAATCTCCACTGACGGCGGCGCCATATTCGTCAAGACGATGTTCGGCACGGTGCAGTCGTATCTTACCAGAGGCAACAAATGCCGCAAGCTCTGGGAGGTAACACTTCCGGGAATGGGGTATGAGATAGCCCCGACAGCGAGCGTCTGCACGGAATCCCACGGGCGTCAGATAGTTTTTGTACCTACCGACAAGGGAAATATCTTCTGCCTTGATGCATCTGACGGATCGGTTCTTTGGGTTCATAAAGTGAGCGTTGCCCTGATCAACAGCATCGAACCGTTGCCTAGCGACAAACTCCTTGTCTCCACAATGGACGGAGTCGTGACAATGCTCAAATATTAAGAAAATAGCCCGGGTGACCGGGCTATTTTCGTTATTGCAGTTTGAAACCGTCCTTGAGACTCGTGGTCTTGTTCATCACAAGCTTCTCTTCTGTCGAGTCAGGGTCTTTCATATAGTAGCCCACTCGTTCGAATTGAACGGCAATGCCGCTGTTGTCCTCGAGCAGAGCCGGCTCTGCGTAGCCTGTAACCACTTTGAGGCTCTCCGGATTGAGGAAATCCTTATAGTCCTTGTCTTCCGGAATATTGCCCATATCGGGTTCGGTGAAGAGGCGGTCGTAGTTGCGGCACTCTATCTCCTTCATATGTGCGGTACTTACCCAATGGATTGTGCCCTTTACGGAGCGCCACTAGCCTGACTGCGGATGGGTGAGAGGGTCGTATGTGCACTTGAGCTCCACGACTTTTCCTTCGCTGTCCTTGACAATCTCGTTGCACTTGA
>JAGHVE010000024.1 GCA_018064445.1 Candidatus Cacconaster equifaecalis | reverse complement strand
GTATAGCCATAGACTATGTTCAGACCGGAGATTCCGATAAGGTCTTTCACGGTCTGCACCATCATTGTGTTGAACTTCTTGTCAAAGGGAGCCTCGAACTTGCAGACCTCCTTTGTAAGACGGGTGAAGCTGCGGCCATCAATTCTGGCCACGATATAATTCTCCGGGGTGATAATCTGGTCAAGGGACTGTTCATACACCCTCATTTTCTTGTCGAGCTCATCGAATTTCATAATAGTTACCTCCTAAAAATCTATACTCATATACTTCTATATCAGTGTTTAAATTTGTAAAGGTTCAACGTACAACTCTGCCTCAAAATAAGGGGGCACTACCTTGATGTATATCATTTCTGTGAAACCTTCGTTTTTGGATGGCAGTTCCAGTTTATTTGAGGTTGCGGCAATGGCTTTCGCCGGTACCGGCTCGCCTCTGAGCTTGTTCCTTTCCACGCAGTCCTTCACCCTGCTCTGGAAGAAATAGCACATCACCCTGTATCCTTTCCCGTCAAGCATATCCATATACCGTTTCCGTTCCGCTTTGGTAGGATTTGTATTGTCAATAACAAAAGACTGACGGTTCTCGATGCATTCCCGGAGCATAGCCGCTTCTTTGTTTCTGTTATGAAGCTCATCCATACTGATGTGCTTCCATCCTTTTATGTTCGGCTCAACGATCTGGCGGAAGAACGTAGTCTTACCGCTGCCCTGTATCCCGACGAAGATGATGGCCGTAGGTCTGTCGTCTTTCGTTTTCACAAGGGTGTTCAGGATGAACTCTGTCATCGGACTGCGACATATATTTTCTTGGTTCATCATTGCTCTGCAATTGTTTTGGACTAAGTTGCTGAAAAATCAAAATTCCAAATCATCCTCTCCGACAAATTTGTTGTCGTCCTTTGTGGGATCCTGCCATTCTCTGCCGTAGGCTATCGCGCGCATCAGATTCAATGACAGTACATATAAGGTTCCGTAAAAGTCTGTGCCTTCAGTTATCAGATTCTTTTTCTTCAGGGTTTCCAACGGTTCGGCATATGCCGTCTGACTTGTTTGGGACAAATGGGTTATGCGGAATTCCTTGGGACATTGATATGCAATGTTGAAGAACAGTCTGGCGCATAGAGGAGAAATGCCCAGCGTTTGCTCAAGAATCTTCCAGCAATCTTCGTCTTTCTCTTTTGCAATCTTGCCGCTCGCAGTGTATTTGTATGCGTGGCTGTAAGCCAGATGATCAAGCGCGATTTGCAGACTGCTGCGCTGTCCGTTCTCGTTTTTCTTGCCTTCTTCTTTGGCGGAGTATTCTTGCATTTTGTCCAAGAATGAATACTCGATTCTTTCCACTAACATGATTTTTTTTCTTTTGTGTTTTCCTAAAAACCAACCTTGCGGGTTGTGCCCTTGATGGGCTCTTCCGCTTCTTCCTTGCAGAGATTCATTATGTAGTTGAAACCCCTGTCACCGTCATAATAGAGTTCAGCGAGATCGCGTTTCACAACCACGTTGCTTATCTGCCCGCCCGACAGGTCGAACATCTCGGCCAACCTGCCGGATTCCTCGTCTGACAGTTCCGGGATGGAAGATTTCCATATCTTCCGCCGGGTGGGCGCATCCGGTTTGACGAGTTCGGTCTTGAACAGGAAACGCCTGTCGAAAGCCTCATCCATATTCTTTGCCAGATTGGTGGTGGCAAGCAGGATGCCTTCCATATCCTCAAAGGCTTGAAGAACAATGTTGGAGATTGTGTTTTCCGACCTGGCTACTGCAGAATTGACATCGGAGAGCCGTTTGCTCAGCAACTGGTCGGCTTCGTTCAACATCAATATCGGAGCCCTGTCGCTGACTGCAACCAGATATGAATATCCGAGAAACAGTGCGCGGAGAAATTTTTCAGTCGCGCCCCAGGCCGATGCCGTCACTTTTGCCGCGTCATACATCACGATGTCCCTTCCGGATTCGCGGGCCAGCTGTTTGATGACTTCGGTTTTCCCCGTGCCGGGAGGACCCCAGAAGAGAGACTGGATGCCGGGCTTACGTTTCTGCTTCCGAAGGATGACCTTTGCGTGTTTGAAACCTTCGGGCGTGAGCATCTTTCTCAGATTGTCCACATCCTTCTGTCCTTTTTCCGTGAAGAACAGTTCCTTTCCGACGATGTCCTTTGCGAAAATCACGTTGGCCTGCTTTGCGATTTCCTCGTACCGTATGAATTCCTCGTGGCCGTGGAAAAGGAGCTCTACGACTTTGACGGCAATCACATAGCGCTCCGTCTCCTTGGTGTCCTCAAGCGGCTCGATGGGGATGGTTGCGGCCATTCCCAAGTTTACAAGTTCTCCCATCGCCCTTTTGATCCTTGGCACATCGTATGTGTTGCCCGATTCAGATAGAGGACAATTCGAACCCCCGAAGGCGAACGGGGCAGTAAAGCTGTTGGCGAACCTCCAGACCAGCGACCAGAACGCATCCTGAATATCCTGAGACCAATCTTTTACTCCCAGCTCTGAAATGGCTTCGGCAATCTGCTTGTCCTTACACGCCTCTGCACTTTCGTAGAATGTCTCTTTCCATCCACTCACCAGGATTTTTTGCAAGGTTACTGTCTTTAGTTCCTTGTAGCAGTCGGGAATGATTTTCTTTCCGAAAAAGGTCCCTTTTTCAATCTTGCAGATCGCATCTGACCTGAGGGCATAAGTGAAACTGTCGTCACCTGTCTGATGCTTGTCGATGAAGCCTCTTTCGTACAGGTCCTCAATGGCGTCGTCGACATTGAGAAAATTATTCCTGTCCTGAATCCTCTGAAGGTCGTACCTGAATGCATATTTCGGATAGCAGTGGAGCAGATACGCCAGAATCTTTGCCTGAGCATCGGTGACGTTGTATGCACCGGTGAACTCCCGCATAGATAAATCTTCTTCTTCGGTGGGCAGAAACTTGTTGTCGATGAAATCTTTGTATATGTTACAGAGGTGCAATAAATAAATGTTTTGCATGTCCTTTATTACGTGGTTTCGTTTGTTTAAGATAAAAAGCACCCGTCGGGGTCCATCATATAGACATCTGACTCGAACTCCTCTCTTTCTGGGAGAGAGTGCGGATAACTCCTGCAGAATCTCTTGCGGCAATCTGCAATGTAACGTGTTTCAATCACATTGCACAGTGCCGCCATCTCGCTGTCATCCATATCGGAGAAATATTCGTGAAAGA
>JAGHVE010000008.1 GCA_018064445.1 Candidatus Cacconaster equifaecalis | reverse complement strand
TTCAGTTTGAGAAGGATCATCCGAGCAAAAGGAGTGGCGGCAATTCCGGCAATTCGGATATGCTGAAGAAGATTGTCTATGCCCTTGGGGCGGTGGCGGCGGCTCTGCTTATCGTACTGGTTGTTATGTGGATAAGCAAGAATTCCCTCGTGAAGGAGCTCAAGCTCGACAAGGAGAATCTCACCTCCGAACTGGTGGCTCTTCAGGGCGACTATGAAGCCCTCAGCACAACCAATGCCGAAATCAACGATTCCCTTATGGTGGAGAAGGAGAAGGTGGAGCAACTGATAGACAGGTTGAAGAAGACGGAGGCTACCAATCGTGCAAAAATACGTCAATATGAGAAGGAGACGGGAACCCTCCGTTCCATAATGAAGAGTTATATCAAGCAGATAGACTCGTTGAACACGTTGAATACGAATCTTCGCAACGAAGCTTCCGCCGCCCGCAGGGATGCGCAGGAGAGCCGCCGCCAATATGAGGACTTGAGAAGCACGACCGACAAGCTTTCTGCCAAGGCTTCCGCCGGCGCCGTCGTCAAGGCCCGCGGATTCAATATGGTGGCCATCAATGCCTCCAACAAGCAGACGGACAGGAGCAGCCGCACGGCCAAGCTCAAGACCTGCCTGAGTCTGATTGAGAATCTGATTGCCGATCACGGTTACAGGACAATCTACATCCGTATCAAGGGTCCCGACGGGGTATTGCTTGCCGACAGCGAGGACAATGTGTTCACCTGTGAGGGCCAGCAGATGATTTATTCGGCTTCCCGTGAAGTGGATTATCAGGGTGAGGAGGTTGAAATCTGCATCTATTTCGCCAACCCTCAGGGTTTCACAAAGGGCGTATATACGGTCGACATCTATTCGTCTGAAACCAAGCTCGGTTCCACTGACCTGCTGCTCAAGTAGGGTATGGCCGGAATTTACGTCCACTTTCCCTTCTGCACGAGCCGCTGCATCTATTGCGACTTCTATTCAAGGGTCAGAAAGGACTTTCCGGAGTATGTCGATGCTTTGATCCGTGAGGCGGAGAACCGCCGCGGCTTTCTGAAAGGAGTCCCACCTGCCACTCTTTATTTCGGTGGGGGGACTCCTTCCGTTTTACCTGTAGGAGAACTGGAAAGGCTTGTGTCTGCACTCTCCGTCTCTTTTGATTTGTCCCGTGTAGTTGAGTTCACGGTTGAGGTCAATCCGGATGACATTGATTCCGCCAAGGCTTCAGGATTACGGAGTCTAGGGGTTTCGCGCATCAGTATGGGAATCCAGTCAATGAATGACAATCACCTCAAGTGGATGAAGCGCAGGCATACGGCCGAAGATGCAGTCCGTGCCTTCAATACATTGAGGGACGCCGGTTTCGACAACATTTCTGTCGATTTGATTTTCGGTTTCGAGGGGCTGTCAGGTCAGGAGTGGGGGAGGACCATACGCAAGGTTGTGGAACTTTCTCCGGAACACATTTCCTGTTATCAGATGATGGGGAAGTATGCTTCTTCTGACGATGATGCCTGTCTGTCGCAATATCTGGCTCTTCAGTCCGTTCTGGCGGAGGCCGGCTATCAGCAGTATGAGATTTCCAATTACTGCAAGCCGGGATTCCAGTCGCGTCACAACAGCGCATATTGGAGGAGAGACCCGTATCTGGGACTCGGTGCGGCTGCGCATTCTTTTGACGGGGAGGCCCGCAGGTATTGGAATGTCTCTGATACTGACGCATATATTTCAGGCGCTCCGCTGCGGGGGGAGGTTCTGACGGACGTGGAAGTGGCCGAGGAGGTGATAATGCTGGGGCTTCGGACATCGGACTGGATTCCGAAGGAACTTGTCTGTAAGAATCCATCGTATTCCGGACTTGTCGGTTCCGGCGCCCTGATTGAATCCGGTGACCGCGTCAGAATCAGCCCCGCCTCATTCTTCGTCAGCGACGAGCTCATCTCCAGTCTGATATCACATATCTGAGGCGCGGGCCATTAGAGGGTGCGTCTGCGGCAAGCCTGCCGGACGCTGCCACGGAGACAGCGGCGGCGAGAATGGTGCATATCTTTTCCATATCGTCCGAGTTTGGCTTTTTTCTTTCGCGGAAATTTATTAAATTTGTAAGGATAACGACAATCAATCAATTCATATAATTATGCAAAGAAGAGAATTTTTGAAGGCGTCAGCCATAAGTATGGCCGGTGCTGTGGTTATGCCTAAGATGGCCGCCGCTGCGGGTTTCTCCGCACCGGCGAAGTCAAAATCGGCCAACTCCAAGATTAACCTCGGATTCATCGGGCTGGGCCAGCAGTGCATGTACCTGATGAGCAGCTTCATTGAGATGGATGACGTTCAGGTGGTAGCCGGCTGCGATGTCTATGACATCAAGCGCAACCGCTTCGAGAAAGCCGTGACGGAGTTCTATCAGAAAAAGGGAATGAAGAAATGTGCTCCCGCAATGTATGAAAACTATGAGGAGCTTCTGGCCCGTCCGGATATCGACGGTGTTGTCATTGGAGTTCCAGACCACTGGCACGCAATCATCGCCATCGCCGCCTGCAAGGCGGGGAAGGATGTCTATCTCGAGAAGCCTATGACTCTCACCGTATACGAGGGAAAACAGCTCGTGAAGGCAGTCCGCAAATACAACCGTATCCTTCAGGTGGGGAGTATGCAGCGTTCAAGCGATGAATTCATCCACGCCGCCAATGTCGCCCGCGAGGGTGAACTCGGCAAGATTCACAAGATGGAGGTGTTCGTGGGCCGCTGGGAAGGCAAGCCGTTCCCCGTTCCTCACAACTTCCCTGCACAGACTCCTCCTGCAGGCCTTAACTGGGACAAATGGGTCGGACCTCTGGATCCTGCCAAAGTCACCTATTTCCCCGACATCGACCCTCTTCTCAATGCTGACGGACACGAGGACTGCTGGGGTGCCTGGCGTTGGTACAAGCCCACGGGCGGCGGCTATATGACCGACTGGGGCGCACACATGTTCGACATAGCCCAGTGGATGGTTGGCAAGGATCTTTCCTGCCCGGTTGACGTCATCCCTCCCGGATACAGCTATTACAAGAACCTCACCTACAGGTACGATAACGGCATCGAGGTTGAGGAGACAACCTTCGACGAACACGGTCAGGGCGTTAAGATTTACGGAGACAAGGGCTGGCTTGCAGTTCACCGCGGAATGCTCTACGCTTCCGACCCCAAGTTCGAGATGAAGAAAGGCGAGAAGAAAGAAGGTCCCTATGAGTCCTGCTCTCCTCACCACAGGGCATTCATCGAGTCGATGAAATCCCGCATCGACCCCAACGTGCCCGTCGAGGTCGGACATTCATCCTGCACGATGTGCAACATCGGTATCATCGCCGGCGAACTCGGCCGTCCCCTTGTATGGAACCCCATCGTACAGAAATTCCAGGATGACCCCGAGGCAAACAAGCTGATGCACTATCAGTACCGCAGCGGCTACGAGAAACTTCTTGAAGTGTAGTTTGAACGCTTCAGTACTCCATAATATCTCCGGTTCCGATACTGTCGAGGCCGGAGATTTTTCAAGAATCTGTTTTCGAAATATCGCCATGAAAAGAATCGTACTTTTTTTGAGTCTGACATTGTTTGCGGCAACAACGCTGTCCGCACAGACACCTTATGTTCCATCTCCCGAAAATCTCGCCGCGAGGGAGAAATTCTCCGAAGCCAGATTCGGAGTCTTCATCCACTGGGGCGTCTACTCGATGCTTGCCGACGGAGAGTGGATTATGAACAACAACGACATTCCGTATGACGAATACAAGAACTTCGCATCGGGATTCTATCCTTCCAAGTTCGATGCCCGCGAGTGGGTGCGCACCTTCAAGGCGGCAGGGGCAAAATACATCACCATCACCTCCCGCCATCACGACGGTTTCTCGATGTTCGGAACCAAGGCCAGTCCGTACAACATAGTCGATGCCACTCCCTTCAAGCGTGACGTCCTCAAGGAGCTGGCCGAAGCTTGCGCAGAAGAGGGCCTTACCCTGAATTTCTATTACTCACATCTTGACTGGGGTCGTAACGACTACTGGCCTCTGGGCAATACCGGCCACGAATCAGGCCGTCCGGACGGGGATGAAAGCAGTTGGGGCCACTATCTTGATTTTATGTGCGCCCAGCTTACCGAACTTCTGACGAACTACGGTCCGATCGGCTGCATCTGGTTTGACGGTATCTGGGACAAGACTCTCCCTGACCACAAAGCCCACGGGGAACTCTGGCAACTCAGGAGACAGTATGACCTTATCCACTCCCTGCAGCCCGCCTGCCTTGTAGGCAACAACCACCACCTTCCGGTATTTGAGGGGGAGGATATACAGATATTTGAGAAAGACGTGCCCGGCAAAAACACCGCAGGCTTCTCCGGAACCTCAAAGGTGTCAGACGATCTGCCTCTGGAGACTTGCCAGACCATCTACAATGCCTGGGGATACAGCGTGACCGACCGTGAGTACAAGAGTCCCGAATATCTTGTGCGGTATCTGGTGGAAACGGCAGGGAAGGGGGCGAATCTCCTGCTCAACATCGGTCCCCGTCCCGACGGAACACTCCCCGGACAATCCGTGGAACGACTTCTCTTCATCGGCAAGTGGCTGGAGAAATACGGCGGAACAATCTACGGAACGAAGGGAGGATGTGTACCCGAACAGTCCTGGGGCGTCACGACTCAGAAATACAACAAACTGTTCGTTCACGTGCTCGATGGGTCGAAAACTGTTTTTCTGCCGATGGAAGGCGAAGGCAAGGTTGTTTCCGCAGTTGCTTTCGATGACGGCTCGAAGGTGCAGTTCACCCGGGTTCGGGAAGGCATCGTCCTCACCGTTCCTGATGCCGGAAAAGAGGTTGTCGACAGGATAGTCACCCTTACCTTCAAAAATCCGCTACCCTGATTTGAATAAATTTTTGTCTCGGAAGAAAACTTTTTGAACTATTTTTATAACTTTGCCAGTTGGAACTAAAACTGAAACCAATGACTCCATTAAAGGAATTTTGTCTTAAATATACTGAACCTCAGAGACTTATTGATAAAGGTATTTATCCTTACTATCGTGCGATAGAGTCTGAACAAGGTACGGTGGTCAAGATAAAGGGCAAGGATGTCCTGATGTTCGGATCAAACAGTTATCTTGGACTTTCCAACGATCCCAGATTGAAGGAGGCTGCGAAGAAAGCCACAGACAAATATGGAACCAGCTGTTCCGGCTCAAGGTTTCTGAACGGAACTTTGGACGCGCACGTCCAGCTCGAAGAAAAACTGGCAAAACTGGTAGGCAAACAGGAGGCTCTCTGCTACAGCACCGGATTCCAGACAAATCTCGGAGTCGTGTCAGACTTGGGAGGCCGTGAGGACTACGTCCTTCTGGACTCTCTTGACCACGCCTCGATAATAGAAGGAAGCCGTCTGAGTTTCAGCAGAGTCCTCAAGTATGCCCACAACGATATGGATGCGCTTGAGCAGAAACTCAGGATCTGCGAACCGGAAAGCGTGAAACTCATTGTCACTGACGGAGTCTTCTCTATGGAAGGGGATATCGTCAAACTTGACAGGATGGTTGAACTGGCAAAGAAATACAATGCCAGCATAATGGTTGACGATGCCCATTCCATCGGAGTGCTCGGAAAGCAGGGTCGCGGAACCGCTTCCCATTTCGGCCTTACCGATGACGTGGACCTGATTATGGGAACCTTCTCCAAATCATTCGGATCTCTCGGCGGATTCATCGCCGCAGACCACGAAATCATCCATTACCTCAAGAACACCAGCCGTTCCGTAATGTTCAGCGCAAGTATGCCGGCGGCGAACGTGGCGGCAGTGAGCTGCGCCATTGACATAATGCTCTCGGAGCCCGAGCGCATCAAACATCTTTGGGACCTGACCGCATACGCACGCGACGCCTTCAAGTCCGTCGGTATCGACACAGGCCACAGCGAGACACCTATCATTCCTCTCTTTGTCAGGGGAGACAACGACAAGGTGCTCACTCTCACGAGGGATCTTCTCGAAGACGGCATTTTTGTATGCCCGATTCTCTCGCCCGCCGTTCCCAAGGAATCGACGCTTGTGAGGTTCGCGCTGATGGCTACCCATACTTTCGAACAGGTGGACATAGCGGTCGACAAGATTACGAAAGTGTTCAAGAAATTTGAAATAATATGATAATCCTGATTACCGGTATCTCATCGGGATTCGGACTTGCAATGGCCCGGCGTCTTTCTGACGACGGGCATATTGTTTACGGTACAGTCAGAAGGGATGTGGAACAACTTCCCGGCGTACATTATCTGAAAGCTGACGTGCGCAGCGAAACGGATGCCCGTGCCGCCGTCAAGTCTGTCATTGATGCGGAAGGACGCATTGATGTCCTGATAAACAATGCCGGTATGGGAGTAGGGGGTCCTGCGGAATTCATACCCGAAGAGGACATCAGACTTCAGATGGACACCAATTTTATGGGACAGGTGCATTTCTGCAAGGCCGTACTGCCGTTCATGCGCTCGCAACGAAGCGGAAAGATTCTCTGTTTCAGTTCAATCGGAGGCGTAATGGGCTTGCCGTTCCAGGCGTTTTACAGCGCTTCAAAGTTTGCCGTTGAGGGCTTTGCTGAGGGTCTCCAGATAGAGACTGAGAAGATGGGGATAAAGATTGTCCTCATTGAACCCGGGGATTTTGCGACGGGGTTCACTTCTGCAAGGCGGAAGAGCCTTTCCGAGGAGGCGCTGGAGGCATACCCGAAAGTGCTTGATTCCGTAAGAAGTTTTGAAAATGATGAGAAGTCCGGCTTGAAACCGGAATACCTTGCCGGACGCATCTCCAGGATAGTTGCCTGCAAAAATCCGAAATTCAGATACAGGATAGCCACCTTTATTCAGAAATTATCGCTACCTTTAAAAGTGATTCTGCCGGGAAGAACCTTCAGCAGAATGATAGGGTGGTTTTATAAACAGTAGCCGACTATGAAATACACTGTCCTTGAAGCAAGCAGCAGGCGCGACCTCAAGCGTTTCGTCCATTTTCCCAATGAGATGTACAAAAGATGCAAGTACTATGTCCCGACCATTGAGAGCGGGGACCTGGACCTGCTTGACCCCCGCAAGAACCACGCGTTTGAATTCTGCGAGTGCAAATGCTGGCTGGTTCTGAATGAAAATGACGAAATCGCCGGCAGGGTGGCAGGCATTATCAACCGGGAATACAACCGTAAGGTTGACAAGAAGATAGCCAGATTCGGGTTCATTGACTTCATTGATGACGACACCGTTGTGGACCTTCTTCTTGGCACTGTTCAGGAATGGGCCCTGTCCAAGGGAATGGAATATCTCAACGGACCGTTGGGATTTCTGGAATTCGATGCTTCCGGAGTTCTTGTAGAAGGCTTCGAGGAACTTCCTACGGCTTACGGAAAATACAATTACTCTTATTATGAGAAGCAGTTGCTTCGCCACGGCTTCTCAAAGGACACGGACTGGGTGGAATTCAGGATATTGATGCCTGACGTGATACCGGAAGCCTACGCAAGAGGAGCGGAACTTATCTCCAAGAGATATGACGTCCACGTGGATTATCTTCACAGCAAACGGCAGATGACTGCCTGCTTCGATGAGATGGCGGACCTTATGAATCGTTGCTACAGCAAGATACACGGATACAGCGAATTGAACAAGGGGCAGATAGCGGACTTGAAAAAACAGTTCACTTCCATCCTCAGGCCGGAGTTCGTTTCTGTGATACGCAACGGGGAAGGCCGGATGGTGGCCTTTGCCGTGACGGCACCTTCAATGTCGGAGGCTCTTCAGAAATGCGGGGGAAGGCTTTTCCCATTCGGGTTCAGGCATATTCTTCACGCGTTGAATCATAACGACACTCTTGACTGCCTGCTCATTGGCGTAGACGAGCAGTATAAATCGAAAGGTGTCACCTCACTTATTTTTGATGCTCTCAGCAAGCCCATCAAGGAATACGGCATCAAGTATATAGAGTCAACGAGGGAGCTTGAGGACAACACCAGCGTCCAGAATCTCTGGAACCGTTTCGAATACAGGCTGCATAAGCGGGCCCGCTGCTACATAAAATCCATATAGTTGAAGCTTTTGGCGGATGCCTATACTGACGACGGAAGAACTGCAACGTATGGTTCCGGCCCTGGACTCCAAGGCCGGGGGGTACTTTTTGGACGCATTGCGGAAGATGTTCGCAATTGACAAAGTGTCTGCAGTTTATGACAGTTGTTGCGAATATGGGGGCGGGGAGTTTGCCGGAAAACTCGTGGAGTGTCTCGGTCTGGACTATACCGTAGGCGGCCGTACCGACGTCCTCAAGACTTTGTCGGACAAGCCTTTCATCACCGTCAGCAACCATCCGTACGGAGGAATTGACGGCATCATTCTGGCAGACCTGTTCACCCTGGTCAATCCGGATTTCAAGATGATAGTGAATGAGATACTTTCCCATCTGGAGGCGTTGATGCCGGCCTGTTTCGTGGTCAATCCGAAGAATGACGACAGCAAAGCTGTGACCAGGACCAACATTCTGGCAATCAGGAGAGCGATGGAACACGTGGCCTCAGGTAAGCCGTTGGGGCTCTTCCCGTCCGGAGCGGTGTCCGATTTCAAGTTGAAGACGGGGCAGATTCGGGACAGAGAGTGGCAGGCTGGGATGATCCGTGTGATACGCAAACTCGGCGTGCAGGTGATTCCGGTGCGCTTCTTTGACAGGAACTCCGCGTTTTTCTATACCTTGGGCCTTGTCAACTGGAAATTGCGGACATTACGTCTGCCGGGTGAACTTTTCAACAAAGCCGGGAAGCGTTGCAGGATAGGGATAGGGGAGCCGATAGGCCCCGAGGTTATCTCCAGTTTCGGCAGTGACGCCGAATTGGGAGAGTTTCTGCGCGGCCGTGTCTATGATATGCATCTCCCCGATAATTTCAAACATATGGACTTCTGCATAGTATAATGAAACGTGCTGTATCAATATTCACGATTATGTTGGTGGCTCTCTCCTGCAGTCGAGCCTCAATGCCCTTGGATTCCGGGTTTTTCACATTGGAGGGCAGGAATGACACAGTTCTTTTCAAGCAGGTGCCTTTCGAATGGAAAGTCACACCACGCTATGACTATTCCAAGATGTTCGTAACCAAGCTGTTCCTCTCTCAGGCGGAGTTCGATGACAGATACAAGATGCGCGACAACGGCAGGCAGGAAGTCTTTATGACGATAGAGCAGGCATACGAAGTCATCAAGGGAATAGACCGGATCACTCTCGGCATCCCCAAGGTAGTCTATCTCGTCGGCTGGCAATACAACGGTCACGACTCCAAATATCCGGCATTTTTCGAAGGGAACGAGGCGCTCAAGCGTCCTGGGGATGATGACGCATTGCAGAGCATCCGCTGGCTGATGGAAGCGGCTAAGGAATACAACACCACCGTCAGCCTCCACATCAATATGTTTGACGCATACGAGGACAGCCCGCTTTTCGAGAAATACAAGGCTGCGGATGTTCTGGCGAAAGAGGAGGACGGGAGCCTGATGAAGACGGAGTGGGGTTACAAGGTCTGCTACGCCGCGGAGTGGGAGAAGGGATTGACGCAGGAGAGGATAGACAGTCTCTGTTCCCTGCTGCCGATAGCGGATGCAGGTACAATCCATATCGATGCATTCCACCAGCGCTCACCAAAGCCCTTTCTCAATGAGAATGGCGAATATGAAATCAGGATGATTTCTCCGATAAGCCCAGGGCACAAATACACCGCGGAGCAGGATATGCAAGCCCGTGCAGATATCGTCAAGTACTTTGATTCCAAGGGGATAGACGTCACAACTGAAGGTGTCGGCAATATGTCGATAGGAGAAATAGGTGAAGGCTGGTTCCCGATGTATTTCCATTTCCATTCGGACGAGAGGGAACTTTCACTTTCTGCAACTCAGGCCAATGGCGTGAACTGCGGGCTGAAAGCTTTCGGGAACAATGTCAACGGTGAACCTGTGTTCCGTGAGTACGGCCCCGGCACTGCAGGATTGGAGGAATTCAGGAAACAGTTCTGCAAGAAGACTCTTATCTGTCAGTATCTCAATGCTCTTTCGCGCAAAGCCGCCGTTTTTGGAGATGACGATGACTGCGTCGGAATATTCGAGGAAGGGGTGATGACCAAATATCTGGAAGAAGGGGAGAAGATGTATGTGGTGAAAGACGGCCTTCCCCTTGCATACGAAGGTGACGTTTTCATCCCCGCCGTATGGCTTGAAAATGACAATATTGTCGCATTCTCGGAAAACGGGTATGCCCGGAAGACCTGGACCCTGCCTGAAGGAATGAATCTTCCCCGCAATGCAAAAGCCTGGACAATCACTCAGGACGGCAGGTCGGAGTTTACTGACTTCAAGATAACCGGGCGTAACGTAACACTGACGCTTGCTCCCGGTCAGATGGTGTTTATATCAAAATAGAGAAAAATATTTTGCATAGTAATTAATTTTGACTACTTTTGCAGTCCCGAACGGAACGCTTCCTTAGCTCAGTTGGTAGAGCACGACACTCTTAATGTTGGGGTCCAGGGTTCGAGCCCCTGAGGGAGCACCGATAAGCCGCTGATTATCAGCGGCTTATTTTTTTGTTTGCGCAATACGCGAGTCACTCGCGTATTGCGCAAGGTTGGTGTTCTCCGGCGAGGGCGGCACCGGTGGCGGTGCCGGAAAGGACGAGATCTTCGGGCGTGCCTTCAAAGACGACCGTGCCGCCTTCGGGGCCAGAACCCGGACCCAGGTCGATTACCCAGTCCGCGGCGCGGATGATGTCGGTGTTGTGCTCCACAACGATTATCGAGTGTCCGTTGGCAATGAGGGCATTGAAAGCGCCGAGCAGTTTTTCGGTATCGTGGAAATGGAGCCCTGTCGTCGGCTCGTCGAAAATGAACAGGATTGACCCCTTGGACTTGTAGTCCTTGCTCAGGAACGAAGCAAGTTTTATCCTCTGGCTTTCCCCGCCGCTGAGACTGCTGCTGCTCTGGCCCAGACTGAGGTAGGAGAGGCCCACGTCTATCAGAGGCTGGAGCTTTTCTGCAATCCTTGTTGCGAGGCTGTCCGGACCTTTTGAAAAGAATTCATAAGCCTGTTCGACGCTCAGGTTGAGGACTTCGGAAATGTTGAGCCCGCGATATCTGACTTCCAGTATATCCTCCTTGAACCGCTTTCCTCCGCAGGATTCGCACACCATCTCCACGTCCGCCATAAACTGCATGGGGATGTGGATGATGCCTTCGCCCTGACATTCAGGACAGCGGCCTCCATCTATGTTGAAGGAGAAATGCGAATGGCCGTAACCGTTCATCTTCGCGTACGGCTGCTCCGAGAAAAGTTTCCTGATGTCATCATATACCTTGAGGTATGTGACCGGGTTGGAATGGCTGCTTTTTCCGATGGGGTTCTGGTCAATATATTCAATCTGGTGGATTCTTCCGATATCTCCCCCGATGCTGCTGAATATTCCCGGCTTTCCCCCGAGCTGGTTTATCTGCCGATACAGGGCGGGGTAGAGGATATCACCGACAAGAGAAGACTTTCCGCTGCCGCTGACGCCCGTCACCACCGTCAGGCAGCGGAGGGGGAAACGCACGTCAATGTTTTTCAGGTTGTTCTCCCTGGCGCCGTTGACAGTGATGGAATATTTCCAAGCTCTGCGCGATGCCGGTACGGGAACTTTCCTGCGCCCGCTCAGATAATCGAGGGTCAGGGTGGATTTGCCGGCCTTGATGCCTTCCTCCGCGACACCCTGAAAAACGACTTCACCACCGTTCCTGCCGGCATACGGGCCTATGTCTATCAGTTCGTCCGCCGCATTGATGATGTTGCGGTCGTGCTCCACCACTATGACAGTATTGCCGAGGTCCCTGAGTTTCTTGAGCACCCCGATAAGCTGCATCGTGTCTCTCTCGTGCAGTCCGATGGAAGGCTCGTCAAGGATATACATCGAGCCGACAAGATTGTTGCCCAATGTGCTTACAAGGCTGATTCTTTGGCTCTCTCCGCCGCTGAGCGTATTTGAGGGACGGCTGAGGGACAGATATCCCAATCCGACGTCACAAATGTACTGGAGACGGGAACGGATCTCCTTCAGTGGCCTTTCCGCCACGGCCTGCTCGTATGGCGTCAACTGAAGGTTGTCAAAAAACAGGGCAAGCCGGCTCACGGGCATATCCATCAGCTGGGCGATGTTCTGCCCTCCGACCCGTACATAAAGCGCCTCCTTTCTCAGTCTGCTCCCTCCGCATTCGGGACATACGGTCTTGCCGCTGTACCTGCTCAGCATATAGTTGTACTGAATCTTGTAGCGCTGCGTCTCGACCCATTTGAAGAAGGGGGTGATGCCCGTAAAATATTGGTTTCCTTCCCAGAGGATGCGTTTCTGTTCATCCGAAAGCTCGATATACGGCTTGTGAATCGGGAAATCGAACAGATGGGCGCTCTCCACCAGCCGGTCTTTAAGGTGCTGCATCATCTCTCCCCTCCAGCAGGCAACGGCATCCTGATAAATGCTCAAGGTGGGGTCGGGGATGACGAGGCTTTCGTCAATGCCGACAATCTTTCCATAGCCTCCGCACTTTTTGCAGGCACCTATCGGGCTGTTGAAACTGAAAAGGTATTCGCTCGGCTCTTCAAAAATCATCCCGTCGGCTTCGAACAGGTTGGAAAAGGGCCGGAAGCCATTGCCGTCCCACACGAAGATATACCCGTTTCCTTGGGTGAATGCAGTCTGAACGGAATCCAGAGCCTGACTGAAAGTGTCCTCGTCGGAGCCGGCAATTATCCTGTCGCACAGGAGATAATGCTCTTCCCGGAAATTTTCGGGATGCTGCAGGACCGCGTCGATTCTAGTTACTGAGCCATCTGCTGTGCAGAGCCTGTTGAACCCCTCTTCCTTGAGGGAAAGCAATCTTTCCACGATGGAGTCGGGCTCCCATCCAATCTTTGCGGCAAGAAGCGTCACCGTCCCTTCGGGCAGACTACAGATATATGAGGCGACATCTTTCGCGCTGTCACACTTCACCTCCTTTCCGCTGATGGGGGAGAATGTCTTTCCTATCCGGGCGGAAAGCAGCCTGAGATGGTCATATATTTCCGTGGAGGAACCGACTGATGATCTGGGGTTTCGTGTGGCCACTTTCTGACTTACTGCGATTGCGGGGGGGATGTTGCTGATCAGATCGACGTCAGGCCTGCTCATCCTTCCGAGGAACTGCCGCGCGAAGGCTGACAGACTCTCGGCGAAGCGTCTCTGGCCTTCGGCGAACAAGGTGCCGAATGCGAGGGATGACTTTCCGCTGCCCGATATGCCGGTTATGACAACCAGTTTGCCGATTGGGATGTCAAGATTGACGTTCTTCAGGTTATTTACCCTTGCCCCCTTTATGTGTATCTGTCTGTTCTCCATTTTTTCTCTGTTTCCAGCCCAGGATGACTACCCTGTACGGATAGTTTTCCTTGAGCCTTGCGGCGTTTGGGCAGTCGCATCGATGAATCTTTATGCCGTCGCGTATCGTGAGGAATCCGAATATCTCATCACCGAATCCGGGATTGCAGCATTTGGCCGGTTTGAACTCCATCCCCTTGAGATTAGCCGTGTAGTCGAGAAAAGTGGACAGCGGCGTCTCGTTCGTGGACCTGGCTTCTCTGGCTGCTTCCACAGGCCGCAGAGCCTGTCTCTTGTCGTTTATATATTCCTTGACCACTATCGGATCCGTCTGACCGCTTCCGATTGAACCGAAAAAATCGTTGTTGGTCTTGAACTTGAGTTTCTTTATCAGATCGGACAGTTCGTCGTCCCCGAGTTCGAGTTTCCAGTTCTTCAGACGGCGGAGAAGAATCTCCCTTCCGGCCTTTGCTCTTTTGGCCTCCTCCTCGTTGAGTTTCTGCCGTATCTTGCTGCGGGCCTTTCCCGACACCACGAAATTAAGCCAGTCTGCACTCGGCTTCTGATTCTTGCTGCTTATGATGTCCACCACATCCCCGGTATGCAGTTTCTCCCGTATGGGGACAATCTTGCCGTTGATACGTCCGCCGGTGCACTTGAGGCCGAGATTGGAGTGAATTTCGAAAGCGAAATCAAGGACGCAGGCACCTGCCTTCAACTGACGGAGTTCGCCCGTAGGGGTGAAAACCATAATCTCGTTGAATACTACGGGAGCCATCTCGTACTCCTCGCTGTTGGGGTTCTCTATCCGGTGTCTTACATTCACCAACCAGTCGCTCAATGCGGCCTTGCTGCTTATGCCCTTGTATGCCCAGTGGGCGGCACCTCCGTTTTCGGCGATGTCATCCATCCTCTTTGTTCGGATCTGAACCTCGAGAGATGCCCCGTCGCGGTTTGCCACCGTGGTGTGCAGGGACTCATATCCGTTCTTCTTCGGCACTGTTATCCAGTCGCGGAGCCGGCTTGTGTCGGGCTCGTATTCTTCAGTTACAAGAGAATAGACTTTCCAGCACAGTTCGTTTTCAAGTTCCTTGTCGGGAGGACAGTCAATTATGAAGCGGATGGCGAAGACGTCGAAAATCTCCTCGAAAGGGAGCCCTTTCGCCTGCATCTTCTTCCAGATGGAGTAGGGGCTTTTGGTCCTCGCCTTGAGCTTGTATTTGATTCCCAGCTCATCGAGTTTCTTCTTGAGAGGCTCGACGAATTCGTTGGCCAGTTTTACTCTGTCGCCTTCCGTTTCCTTGAGTTTGTGCCGGATGGAACGGTACGCATCAGGCTCGGTGTATCTGAGGAATATGTCCTCCATCTCGCTCTTGAGGTGGTAAATGCCGAGCTGGTGGGCGATGGGGATATAGAGCAGCATCGACTCCATCACCTTAGCGCGGCGCTTGATTGTGGAGAGGTTGCTCAGATTGCGCATTACGTCCAACCTGTCCGCCAGTTTTATCAGCACCGCTCTCGGATCGACGGAATAACCGACAATCAGCTTGCGGTATTTCTCCGCATCAAGATTGGTCTCCTGCATCGAGATGCCGGCGATGTTGTTCAGATTGCGGACAATCTCCAGCACCTGTGCCGGGTAGTGGCCTCTGCAACTTTCAAGGAAGTCCCCCTTGTTCAGGTCGGATACCTTTCCGCACGAGAAGCGGCCTGCTTCGTGGAGCATTATGGCAGTCAGGGCTACGGCGTCAAGGCCCAGCATATCGTGGGCAATCACGGCCGTGTTCTCCGGATGCTCGAAGAACGGGTGTCCGTTCTCCCTCGTGCGGTCTTTCAGATGCTGCGCCGCGATATCGCAGGCTCTGCTTACCATAGCCTGCTCTTCCTGGCTGAACGTGGATATTATCTCCTGAAGCCTGTTGTTCATTTTCTCAGTTCGTATAAATTTTTCAATGCTCTCATCTCATCCCTGTACCGTGCAGCCGCTACGAAATCGAGTTTTGCCGCTGCACTTTCCATCCGGCCTCTGGCCGCATCGGCGGCCTTGCCGAGTTCTTCGCGTGTCATTGCCTGTATGACGGGGTCTTCTTCCAGAATCCGTTCCGGCGTATCCTCCGCCCTCGAATAGCCCGACAATGCCCCTGACAGCGAACTTCCGCCCGAGGATGTTCCGACCTGATGAGGGATGATATGATGTTCTTCATTATATGCCATCTGCTTTGCGCGGCGGCGTTCGGTAGCCTCTATGGTCTGCCGCATTGAGTCGGTTATCGTGTCGGCATACATTATCACTCTTCCGTTCACATTTCGTGCCGCACGTCCGGCCGTTTGGGTGAGACTCCTGTCAGAACGCAGGAACCCCTCCTTGTCTGCATCGAGGATGGCCACCAGGGAGACGCTCGGAAGGTCAAGACCCTCCCTGAGCAGATTCACTCCGACCAGAACATCGAACCTCCCGGCCTTGAAATCCTCGAGAATCTCCACTCTTTCCAGAGTGTCCACGTCGGAATGAATGTATCTTGTACGGATCTCCATCCTTGACAGATATTTCTCGAGCTCCTCGGCCATTCTTTTGGTCAGGGTGGTGACAAGAACTCTCTCATCCTTCTCGATTCGAATCTGTATCTCTTCAAGCAGGTCATCAATCTGATTCTTTATCGGTCTGACCTCTATCGGAGGATCGAGCAGTCCGGTGGGGCGTACGACCTGTTCTATCACGACTCCTCCGGTCTGCTGCAGCTCATAATCCCCGGGCGTGGCGCTCACGAAGAGCCTCTGCCCGGCAAGCGCATCGAATTCATCGAATTTCAGGGGTCTGTTGTCGGCGGCTGCCGGGAGTCTGAACCCATATTCTATCAGTGTCTGTTTGCGGCTTCTGTCTCCTCCCGACATTGCGCGGATCTGAGGTATGGTCACGTGGCTCTCATCGATGAAGGTCAGGAAATCCTTCGGGAAATAGTCAATCAGACAGAACGGGCGGGTGCCGGCCTTCCGGCCGTCAAAATAGCGGGAGTAATTTTCTATTCCCTGGCAGTAACCTACCTCCCGAATCATTTCGAGGTCATATTCTACCCTGGATTTCAGCCTTTTCGCCTCAAGGTGCTTTCCTATTTCCACCAGATAGCTGTATCTCTCCATCAGGTCATCCTGTATCTGGCTGACGGCGCTTCTGGTCCGCTCCTTTGATGTGACGAAATTGTTGGCAGGGTAGATGGAAATATCATTGAGGAACTCGATTGTCGCCCCGTTGAGAGGGTCTATCATCTCTATCGATTCAATCTCGTTGCCGAAGAAGACAACCCTGTAACCGAAATCTCCGTATGCCGGAAATATATCCACACTGTCCCCCTTGACACGGAACGAACCTCTCTTGAATTCGGCTTCGTTCCTGCTGTAGAGAGCATCGACAAGACTGTACAGGAACTTCTGCCGGCTCAACTGCTGCCCGGCCTCTATCCGCACCGTGGTACTGTGGAAGTCTTCCGGATTTCCGATGCCGTAAAGGCAGGAGACGGAAGAGACGACTATGATGTCCCTTCGTCCTGATAGAAGCGCCGAGGTCGCGCTCAGGCGCAACTTTTCTATCTCGTCGTTGATGCTGAGGTCCTTTTCGATGTATGTGTCGGTCGTGGGTAGGTAGGCCTCAGGCTGGTAGTAGTCATAATATGATACGAAATATTCCACCAGATTGTCCGGAAAGAATGCCTTGAACTCACTGTAGAGTTGAGCGGCAAGAGTCTTGTTGTGGCTCAGTACCAGAACCGGGCGGTTGAGCCTTTCAATCACGCCGGCCATTGTGAATGTCTTTCCCGAGCCTGTAACACCCATAAGGGTTGTGGCCTGATTTCCCTCGTTGATTGAGTTGCAAATCTGGTCTATGGCCGCCGGCTGGTCACCTGAAGCTGAATATGGAGCCTTCAGCGCGAAATTCATCTCTGTCTACTCTCTTTTTTGCGTTTGCTTGACATTGCCGCCTCGTCAAACATATGTGTTGCCTCGTCCTTGAGGATAAGGCGTGAACTGAACAGATAAAGCAATATTGCCGCCAGAGGGAGTACTGCACCCGTGGAAAGGGTGAACGAGTTGTCCTGACGGCGGAGGATGAAGAATTCAACCAGTATCCATATCTGGAATCCGAACAGTATCAGACTGTTCAACAGGCAGAGACGGAGTTGCATAATTCTCTTGTCATAGTGGAAGAAGATTATCACCGACAGCATGAATGTTACGAAAATGATAATCAGGAACTGCCTGTGCTCAATGAATTTGAGACTGAACTTCCCGGAAGTCGCGGGATCCAGCGTCCAGCAGAAATCGACGGCTCCCATAGCCGCTATGGCAATGGCTGCCGCTATCAGCAGCCAGGTCTGTAGCTTTTTCCACATATCAGATTCTAGTAAAGCAGTTTATTGTATCTTTTGTATCTGTAAATGATAGAGTTTACGTATCTGCGGGTAGGACCGTCGGGATTTCGGAAGAGTACGTTGAACGAGTTCGATGAGTCGGATTGGCTTCTGACCTTCCGGACATTGCCGATGCCGCAGTTATATGCCGCAAGAGCGTATTTGACCGAGTTTGCCGAGTCTATTCCCTCTTCCTGAAATATGTCCATCAGATGCCTGAGGTACCTTGTGCCGGCCTCTATGTTCTGTTTCGGATCTGACAGGTCTGTTACCCCGTACATTTCTGCCGTCACGGCGCTGAGCTGCATCAGACCGCGATGTATGCTGCTGTCGGTGTCATTCGTCATAAAGTCTGTCTCCTGGCAGATAAGTGATGACACAAGCTTCCAGTCCAGTCCGGCCTGATTGCTGCATCTTACTATCAGTGTGTCATATCCGTTGCGGTACATTCTGTTCAGACCATTGAGGAGTGCTTTGGATGTGGTGCGGTCATGAAAGACCGCTTCGCCCCGGGGCATTCCATATATCTCCTCAAACGCCTCTTCAAACGAGGGGCGTCCGGGTTGGGCAATGTTGGCGATTATTCCAATCAGTGCCGCAACGGTTATGCATATAATCTGCCTCATTACCTGAATCCCCAGAAAATACCGAACTTGAATCCTCTGACCGGCTTGACGTAATGGTATGCTGAGAAGTAGTCTGATTCCGGCCAGTCCTTGAATGCATTGGTGTATTTGACGAATATGCAGGCCCTTTTCCACTGCATATTGATGAAGATGTCGCAATACGGGTTGTTGCCAATCAGCTCTTTCTTCTGGTTGTAGAAGACCCCCAGATCGGGGCTGTATGACTGTGCATAATACTTCGTATTGAAGGTTCCGTTGACACCGATCTGCATCCTCATCACCTCTTTCACAACGGGGAATTCAACGTAATATCTCAGGTTGAGGGCCAGTTTCGGGAGGGGCAGTACGCTTTCATCGGATGAAAGCTGGAACAGCACCTTGTTGTCGAAATGGAATGCCCACAACTTGAAATTTTTCATCAGATAGCCGCTCATAATGCTCATTGCCTTGCTGTTCTGGCGGACGTGAGACAACTCGTCATAATAAATGAGATTACTGACCAGACCATAGCTGAACTGTGCTTCCAACTGCCACTTCGGAATTTCCAACAATCCCTCCACCCTGGTTTCCGATGTCTTGCCAAGGTCTTCGTTCCACTGGTGATGGTTCATATTCACGACCTTGACGAACTGGTGAGGAGTGGTGAGGGAGGTGCTGAAACGGCCTGTCAGGTGTATGCCTTTCTCTATCGGATAGACGGAGAATCTGATGTTTCCTTTCAGATTGAAATCAAACATCCTGTAGCCCATGAAATAGTAATCTCCGTAAGCGTCCCAGGCTACATATTTCTTGATTTTTCCGTTTACTCCGGCGTACAGGTATGCATTGTGCTGCGTGGTGTTCCTGTTGCCGGTAAGATAATATGATTCGTCGAACTGGTAGAGACTCATTATCTGATACCCGATACCGGCATTGAGCCGTGATACCGCCGCATCGGGGGAGAACGGCTGCAGTTTGATGAAGAACTTGTTGTTGAAACTGTTCGTCTTCAGCATGTCGTTGCTGACAGTGTTGCTGAAGTAGAATTTATTGAAATAAAAATCTCTTCCGTGGGTGTCGTTTTCACCGATTTCATCCGTGTATGTCTTGTTGTACAGCGAAAATTCGCCGTAATGTCCGACGTAGGCGGTCGTTCCCTCTCCGACAGAGAGCGAATCCCTCTTCTTGTTGAGGAAATTCATCGGTATGGTGTAGGAATGGTCTATGAATGCCGTAAGCCTGTGCATCTTGTTGCCGGCATTGGCAAGGTTGACTTCTATCGTCTTCGTGTCCACGATTGTATCCCGGATCCAGTAGGAATCCTGAATACCGCCGTTTTCCTTTCTGTCGATTTTCTGCCAGATGACACCGCCGTTCATAACATACTTCTTTCCCAGGTAGTTGACGGCAAGGGAAGTTGTTCTGTTGTCGGTGGCTTCGTTCTTGAGCATACCCCTTGATCCGTATCGGAGATATGCCAGAGTGATGTTGAATGCGGGTGACATATTCTGGCTCACCCTGAGGTTCAACTCATTCTCCTCCATTTCCTTTATCGCGAAGAGAGTGCCCCAGTATGCCAGTTCGGTGTATGGTTTCTTTACGTTGAACTGCGGGAGATTTTCCGGCGTGTAGGAGTCTCCGATATATGGAGTGAACATAGGGGAGTCCTCCACTCTGTCCCGTTTGAAATAGTTGTAGCTCTGGGTCGCGGAGCCCACGATTCCAAGGTAGGTGGCGTTGACGTCCTTCTTGAATAACGGATAGTCGTTGAAGTGATAGTTGAATGACGTGTCCTGCTCGACGAGAGTAATCTCGTTGAATTTCGGGTCTGCACTCCATGTCAGCAGCCTCCTGTAGAACATTGAATCCGGAATGGCCGACGTATTGATTATTCTCGGCGTGTTTTCCCTTACGCTGTCGCGATACTCTTTCCGGATACGCCTGATGGCTCTTTTTATGTCGTGAGTGTCAGGCAGATCGACGGCGAGGGAATCGAACAGGGCCCTGTAGGTGGAGTCGAGGAATGGAAGTGATGTCGTGTCTATCTTGCCCCAGAATTCATTGTCGAGGGAGTCGTAGACTGCCGCAAGTCTGAGGGAATCCAACTCGGCGGCAGAGATTGTATCGACTGGAGAGGCAAGGGTGTCGAGCTGTCGTATGCTGATGGTGTCGGACTGTCTGACGGTCAGAGAGTCGATGACAGATGCCTCCGCGGGACAGTTCCCCCGGAAAACCGAAATGACGGTCAATGTCAGTATGAGTGCAAATCTTCTTATCTCTTCGCCTCCCTGTTATATCAGCGCGACTCCGGCGCGCATAAGTTCCTTGAGTGTCCTTTCGTGTCCGTCCTTCTCGATGTAGCCCAGCGCATTGTGTCGCAGGTACACCTTGCGGCCTGATTTCAGCAGGTCCAGACAAATCTCACGTACGCAGTATTCGGTCGCGATTCCGCTCACGACAACTTTGTCCGTCAATATCGTCTCCAGTTCAATCCCTGCTCTGTTGTGGCTGAGAAATCCTGAATATTGTTCCTTCTTCGCATTGGTCCCCTTGAAAAATGTGTTATCAGTATTGGGCCGCAGCTTTTCCGGCAACTCGAAATATGAGCTGTGAATCTCTCCGCCGTGCGATTGAATCACGCAGTGAGAAGGCCATATTCCACCCTGCTCCCTGAAGGAGATGTGGTTGGAAGGGTGATGGTCCGCAACATAGAGAACTTTCTGCTCCGGATGGTTCCTGATGTATGATATGTCATCTTTCAAAGCTTCCGCCGCTCCGTTGCAGGCCAGGGAGCCGTCTATGAAATCATACAGCATATCGACAATTACGTGGGAGACCGTGTCATTGTCCCGCTCGGATTCGTCGCTCATCTTTATCTGCTGCATCAGGCGGTTTATCAGCCCCATCTTCAGATCGTACAGGTCATCCGAGATGTCGACCTTGTAGTAATGGGGATTTATGATTCGGGTCTGCGTAGGGTTGAAAGAGCTGAGATTGCTTCTGTAATAATCCCTTTTTTCGGCCAGTGTACGGCTCTCTTCAATGGCTTTTCCGTTCGAATAGACGAGTTCCTGAAGTGGCTTGAAGGTGTACGAGCCTGCCGGGAAGGTGGTGTATTTGGTCTCGTCCTGCTCATCTGTAATCCACAGCTCCCCTCCCGCCATAAGAGTCTTCTCGAAACTGTCCCCGCGAAGGCAGGTGACATCGGCCTTGAATTTCCCGTCCTGAATGATTCTGTACGTTATCTGGAATCCCGGATTGATGAGCTTTATTTTATCCTCGGACCTTTTCAATACGGGCTTTCCGTCAATCTGGACCAGTTTGTAGACATTTCCGAAACAGGGGTTGTGTTTGCTGGTGGCAATGGCGTCGCCCACGCCGTAGGAATCGATGCAGGCACCCTGACGCTCCAACTCGGAAATGATGTATTCGTCCAGCGCATTCGTGGCGAATATCCTGCATTTCTTCATTCCAGCATCATCAAGGGCTTCCCTGCATTTCTGCGAGAGGTAACTGAGGTCCCCGCTGTCCAGACGGATTCCGTAGCCCTGAGGGTAGTCGTCGTCTATGCCGTTTTCCCTGAAAGCCTTTATGGCATTACGGATACCGCACTTGAGGGTATCGTATGTATCAATCAGGAGAATCAGGCTCTCTCCTCTGTGAGTCTTTATATATGAGTCGAAGGCGTGGAGTTCCCCGTCAATGCTGCACCCGAAGGAGGTTACATAACTGTGTGCCATTGTTCCGCTTGCCTCGAATCCGAATTCGATACCGGCAAGTACATTTGATGTTCCGGCACAGCCTCCGATGCAGGCGGCTTTTGAACCGTATTGTGCGGCCCATGGACCGTGAGCCCTGCGGCTTCCGAATTCACTGACAGGGTGATTGCCGGCTGCGCGGGTCACTCTTGACGCCTTGGTGGCAACGGCCATCTGATGGTTCATTATGCAGAGCAGGGGGGTCTCAAGCACCTGCGCCTCTATTATCGGGCCTACGACAGTCAGTATGGGCTCCTTCGGAAAGGCTATTTCCCCCTCTTTCATTGCATATACCTGTCCGGTGAATTTCATCTTTGAAAGATATTCGCAGAAAGGACGGTATTCCTCTCCGGGAAGCATCTTCTCAAAAAAGGACACGTCCTCGCTGCCGAGAGCCTCAATCATCCGGAGAGATTCCCTGATTCCGCTGACGACCGCCCAGTTGTTATTGTCCGGGGCGCTCCTGAAAAACAGGTTGAATACAGCAATCTGGTCCTTCATTCCATTGTCATAGAATGATTTACCCATTGTGTACTGGTACTTGTCCGAACAATATGCGATATTCAGCATTCCAGGAAGGCTATATTCATTTCTTGAGGTGAGATATCATATCTTTCACCATTCCGTCAAGGTCATAAGAAGGTTTCCATCCCCATTCCTTCCGAGCGCAGCTGTCATCCATATTGTCAGGCCAGGAGTCGGCAATCGACTGCCGGACGGGGTCTACTTCATATCGTGTGCGGAGATCCGGGATTTCGCGGCGGATGGCGGCAAAAAGCGTTTCAGGCTCGAAACTCATCGACGCAATGTTGAATGAATTGCGGTGAACAAGTTTCGAGGGGTCCGATTCCATTATTTCGATTGCGGCCCTCAAAGCGTCAGGCATATACATCATATCCATATAGGTGCCCTGTGCGATGGGGCATACGAACTCCTCTCCCTTGACAGCGGAGTAGAACACCTCGACGGCATAGTCTGTAGTACCGCCACCGGGAGGGGTGGTGTATGAGATGAGTCCGGGGAAACGGACGGATCTTGTGTCGACTCCGTATTTGTGGAAATAATAATCGCTGAGCAGTTCGACGGCGACCTTGGTCACTCCGTACATTGATGTGGGACGCTGGACTGTATCTTGAGGAGTGGATTTGTGCGGTGTGGTCGGACCGAATGCCCCGATAGAACTGGGGGTGAAGACTGCGCATCCCTTTTCCCGGGCAATCTCCAGAATATTGATAAGCCCGTTCATCTGGATGTCCCAGGCGAGAAGGGGCTTCTTTTCCGCAGTTGCCGAAAGTATGGCGGCAAGGTTGTATATGGTGTCTATCCTGTACTTGTCTACAATCTGTGCCAGTTGGGCCGCATTGCACACGTCGGCCTGCTCGGACGGCCCGCTTTCCTTGAGGACTCCCTTGGGTTCGGCTCCGGGGATATACCCGGCAACGACGGTGGCACCGTTTATCTGCTTTCTCAGTTTCATTGTCAGCTCAGAACCGATCTGACCAGTCGAACCTATTACGAGAACGTTTTTCATCAGCAGTGAAGTTAGCGAAATTAAACTTACAAATTTACACTAAATTTAGTAGCTTTGTGCAACAATAATCAAAATGAGTCAAAATTATGTACGGTAAGTTTCAAAAATACCTTCAGGCTGAGCTTGATGCCATCGATCAGGCGGGCCTGTACAAGCGTGAGAGGAATATCTGCTCCCCGCAGGGAGCCGAAATCACTCTGGAAGACGGGCGGAAGGCTCTCAATTTCTGTGCCAACAACTACCTTGGTCTTGCTGATTCTCCTCGTCTGATCCGTGCCGCAAAGGAGGCGATGGACGCCAGGGGATACGGTATGAGTTCCGTCCGTTTCATCTGCGGCGCTCAGGATCTGCATTGCCAGCTGGAAAAGGCTGTGGCAGACTACTTCCACACCGAGGCCACGATTTTATATGCCGCCTGTTTTGATGCCAACGGAGGAGTGTTCGAACCGCTGTTTACTGAGCAGGACGCCATAATCTCGGATGCCCTGAACCATGCATCCATAATCGACGGAGTCCGGCTTTGCAAGGCTGTCCGTTACCGCTACGCAAACGCGGATATGAGGGAACTTGAAAACTGCCTCAAGCAGGCACAGGCCCAGAGATTCCGCATAATCGTCACCGACGGAGTGTTCTCTATGGACGGCAACGTCGCTCCTATGGACAAGATATGCGACCTGGCTGAGAAATATGACGCTCTGGTGATGGTTGACGAAAGCCACTCCGCGGGAGTTGTCGGAAAGACCGGACACGGGGTTGCCGAAAAGTTCGACTGCTACGGCCGTATCGATATCTTCACCGGTACGCTCGGCAAGTCTTTCGGAGGTGCTGTAGGAGGATTCACGACAGGCCGCAAGGAGATTATAGATATGCTCAGACAGCGTTCCCGTCCATATCTTTTCTCGAATTCACTGCCTCCTATGATAGTCGGTGCCGGCATCGAAATGTTCAAGATGCTCTCCGAAAGCGATGAACTCCACACGAAGCAGCAGGAAAACGTGACCTATTTCAGGGAGAAGATGCTCGCTGCCGGATTTGACATCAAGCCCACGCAATCCGCGATATGTGCCGTCATGCTGTATGATGCACCCTTGAGCCAGAAGTTTGCTTCGGCAATGGCGGAGGAGGGGATATTCGTCACCGGATTCTACTATCCTGTCGTTCCGAAAGGACAGGCCCGTATCAGGGTTCAGATAAGTGCCGCCCATACCCGTGAACATCTTGACAAGGCCATCGCCGCATTCGTGAAAGTCGGCCGCAATCTTGGTGTCATCAAGTGACGGTTTTTGGGAGAAATTGAAAAAGGAGTTATCTTTGCCGCAATATGAGACTTTGGGACAAGGGATATGCTGTCAATGACAGAATAGATGAATTCACGGTTGGGAAGGATCGGGAGACGGACTTGTATCTTGCACGGTTTGACATCCTTGGGACGATGGCCCACATCACGATGCTTCAGAGTGTCGGGCTGCTGACCGCGGAGGAACTCAAGACCCTTCTTGCCTCCCTCAAGTCCCTTTATGGCTCAGCCTGCAAGGGTGATTTCGTGATTGAGGACGGAATTGAGGACATCCATTCGCAGGTCGAGTTCGAGTTGACAAGAGCTCTGGGAGACCTTGGAAAGAAGGTCCATACCGGGCGCTCGCGGAACGATCAGGTCCTTGTGGATATAAAACTTTTCTCCCGCGAAGGCATCAGGACTATTGTGGAAAAGGTCAAGGTTCTCTTTGAAACCTTGCAGAGTTGCAGCGAGAGGTATAAGGATGTCCTTATGCCGGGTTATACGCATCATCAGGTCGCGATGCCTTCTCCCTTCGGACTGTGGTTCGGGGCGTATGCCGAAAGTCTTGCAACGGATCTTCATCAGCTCCTTGCGGCCTGGAATGCGGTGAACTGCAATCCTCTGGGTTCCGCCGCCGGTTACGGGTCGTCCGCTCCTCTGGACAGACGGATGACCACGGTGCTTTTAGGATTCAAAGACCTTGATTACAACAGCATATATGCACAGATGAGCCGTGGGAAGACGGAACGCACAGTGGCTTTCGCTCTCTCCTGCGTAGCCGAGACTCTCGGACGCCTCGCTGCGGACTGCTGCCTTTTCAACAGCCAGAATTTCGGATTCGTGAAGTTGCCGGATGAACTTACCACCGGATCCAGCATTATGCCCCACAAGAAGAACCCGGATGTTTTCGAACTGATCCGTGCACACTGCAACAGGATTTGCGGGGCTCCGGGAACGTTGAGGCTTCTCACTACGAATCTGCCTTCAGGCTATTTCCGGGACATGCAACTTACCAAGGAGACCTATTTCCCCCTGTTTGACGAACTTGGAGATTGTCTGGACCTCGCGGTATTTGCAGTTGAAAATATCAGGGTCAGCGAAAATCTTATGGACGATCCGAAATATATGCAGGCTTTCAGCGTCGAAGAGGTGAACCGCCTTGTGAGTGAGGAGAATGTTCCGTTCAGGGATGCTTACAGAAAGGTGGCGGACAGCATTTCCGATGGTTCTTTCCGGTTCGGAGGAGAACTGTTGCATACTCACGAGGGTTCTGTCGGCAATCTGTGCAATGACAGGATAGCTGACAAATTCAATGATATTTACGGACAATTTGATTTCAAGGGGATGGACGAGGCGATAGAATCACTGATTTCCAAAGCATGAATATGAGAAGAATATTTGCCATCCTTCTTTTTACGGCGTTTTGCTGTCTGCCCGCTTTTGCGCAGTATCAGAAAATCAAACCCAACTTCACAGTGGAAGGGTGGTATGCCTCCCTCACAAACGGAGACAGGGACGGGGCCTCTCTTGTAAATGCAGATAAGAATCATTATCCCCAAATCAACTTTCTTCTCGGTTTCCAATCCAAGCCCGGCGCAAAGAACGAAGCCATTGCCGAGGCTCTGAACTATCCGGTGTACGGTGTTGGAGTCGGTTGGGAGAAGTTCAGTTCGATGGGTTTCAACTACTCGGATTCAAGGTTGAGCGATATGTTCAACTTCTTCGGATTCTTCGAGGGTTCGATTTACAAGACGAAGATGTTTTCGTTCGGTCTCACTCTCCGTCTTGGCGTGGGGCTGACATTCGATACATATAACGTGGAGACCAACCCTCACAACGTACACTTCGGAGGTCCTCTGTCCCTTTATGTAGGAGGCGGTCCGCAGATAAAGTTCCGCCCCACCAAACAGCTTGAACTTGCTGCAAACGCCTTCATCTGGCATCATTCCAACGGCCATACCTGGACTCCCAACATCGGCATCAACCAGAGGGGCATCGGTCTTTCCGCCAGATACAGTCTTGAGGAGCCATACAACAAGAATGTGAAGAAAGGTACGCATCTGCACGATTTCAAGAGCGGTATGAAGTGGGACGTGTTCACACACGTGGGGATGCATTCCTACAAGTCCGAATGGTTTGCATACAACCAGTTCGTGCCGGAGAAGGAACTCAAGCAGCCCAGTTTCGCGAACTGGAGCCGTGTGGGAATAGGATTCAGCGGGCAGCACCGGTATTGTCTTCTTTGTTCAACCGGTCTGGAGGTGGATATGACTTATATGTGGGGTATGGATCAGCTTGAGAAGTCTGACCGTGTCCTGTACGGGGATGACGCAGTGGACAAATCAAAAGGATACAACCCTCTTATGATAACGGCCGGGGCTGTACACGAGTTCTACTACGGCAATGTCTCGGCATATCTGGGTATCGGTGCATACGTGCTTCACAAGGTCGGCATTTATGAGGATTCCTCCTGGATGTACGAGAAAATCGGGATGCGTTTCTACGTACCGAATTGGAACAATATTTTCATCGGTTGGAACATTCTTGCCCGCAACTTTACCGAAGCGGACCACTTTGAGTTCCAGCTGGGTATCAGATTGTAATATGGCAAAAGGGTCGAAGGCATATTGGATATTGAAATCATACATCCGTTTCTGGACGGAGAAAGTGTATTATGAGGAGACTTTCGTCGAAGGTATTGAAAATATTCCATCCGACGGAACTCCGGTAATGATTGCCAGCAATCATCAGAACAGTATGAACGATGCGCTGGGAATCCTTCTTGCAATCAACGACCGAAAGCCCAATTTCATTGTCCGGGCAGACGTTTTCGGCATCAGTGCAGGTTTCGGAAAGTTCCTGCGCGCGATAGGTCTTCTTCCCGCTTACAGGCTGAATTATGAGGGGGCTGCGGCTTTGTCTGCAAATGCCACGACCTTCAAGGTTTCCGAGGAGGCGTTGATCGGCGGGGAGACTGTGGTCATTTTTCCGGAGGGAGGCCACGCAGAGGGGCACTGGCTCAACATCTTCAAAGGGGGGATGGCGAAAATGGCCTTCGAGGCGGCTGAACTGGCCGGATTTGAGAAAGATATAAAAATAGTACCCGCCTGCAACCACTATTCCTCCTATCACGGATTGCGCGGCAGACAGCTGGTCCGTTTCGCCGAGCCGATAAGCTTGTCCAAGTATTACGATTTATACCGCGAGAAGCCGCGTACGGCTGCCCGTGAGGTTGCTGCTGAACTTCGTGCGAAAATCGAGTCGATGATGCTGGATGTCAAGGATAAGGAATTCTATGACGAATTGGAATTCATCCGCTGCGGGCAGATAGGGGATGAGTTCGCCGCCGGACGCGGCATAGAGGAGTCGGATTTTTCCGGACGGCTTGAGAGTGACAAAATTCTGGTGGACAAGTTCCTGTCCGCCAGAAAGAGTGAAAATCCATATTTCAGGGTGATAAATTCCGAGGAGGGACAGACCCGGAAGGAGCTGTCGTTTCTGCAGAGAAAAGAGCAGAAAGCCGCAGCTGCGGCAGATGGGGCGGGGGAGATGCCTGCCACCCCTGTGGAGGAACTCCTCCTCGAAACAAGGCAATTGCTGAAAACATACACCGCACATCATCTTGAAGACAGGCAGTTCAGGGACAAGCCCACTCTGTTCGGGCTCGTTCTCCAGACGGCCGCGTTGGCGGTGCTCTCTCCGATGGCGCTTGTATGTCTCTGGCCTTCCGCTTTGTGCTGGTTCCTTCCACTTCATTTCGCCAAAAAGGCGAAGGGGGATATGTTCGAGGGCACTTTCGTACTGGCGATGAACATTCTGGCCATCATACCGCTGGCAGCTATACTGACCTTCATTGCGGCAAGTCTGAAGTTCACGGTACTCTTCGCGGCAATCCTTGTGCTCGTCCTTCCCCTCGTCCTTCTGTTCGAATGGAGATATTTCAAGACTGCAAGGGAGGCGATAGCCGATTGCCGGTACTTCCGCCTGTCAAAGAATGAAAGACGGGATATTGCATCCGACCGTATCGCACTTTTTGCCAAACTGACGGAATTTCTGAAAAAATAACTATATTTGCACCCTGACAGGAGAGATGCTCGAGTGGCTTAAGAGGCACGCCTGGAAAGCGTGTATACGCCAAAAGCGTATCTCGGGTTCGAATCCCGATCTCTCCGCCAAAACGCTGCAACGGTCTAACAATAGGAAAGTTACACAAACAAAATCGTTTGACCGGGACAGAATCGGGACAAATTTTTCTTCGCAAATCACCGATGTGGTGGAGGTTTGCGAAGAAAAAAAAATGTGTTTTATCAAGACTCCCGCACGCATATATATAGACTATATGCCGGCGCGCCTGACCACCGGGAAAGAGTGGTACATCCATTTTTCTGTCATCAATCCTGAGACTCAGAGACTCAAACGGGTCCGCTACAAAATCAACCGTATTCCGATGAAGACCAGGAAACGGGTCGCCGGCCAGATGGTGGCCGACATCAATGTCAAACTCGCCCTCGGATGGAATCCCCTCATTGAAGCCGTCTCTCCGAAATCCTATGAGAAACTGTCCGACGCAATCGACGCTTTCCTGAAGATTAAGACGAAAGAGATGGAGGAGAATTCCATCCGTTCCTATTCATCGATGGCCGGAATCTTCCGCCGATGGCTGGCCGGGCGCGGCTTCAAAGATTCTTCCTTCGCCTGTTCCGTCAGTCGGTCCGTCGCCCTGGAGTTCATGAACGATATCGAGATGGACGATAAAAAATCCGCCCGGACGTACAACAATTATCTCAAATTCTGCCAGATTATGTTCAACTGGATGAAGGGAAAAGGATACATACCGACAAATCCTTTCGACGGGATTCCTGCGAAGCCCAAAAAGGGGAAGACACGCCGGGTCGCCTCTGATGAAGAGCTTCGCCGCCTCTTTTCGTACCTTTCGACCCATAATCCGCACTATCTCGCCGCCGTTATGCTCTGCTACGGCTGTCTGATCCGCCCGAAAGAGCTTGCGCTGTTGAAGGTCGCCGACATCGACTTGCAGAACCAGCTGATTCATATCAGGCCTGAGATTGCAAAGAACGACAAGGATTCCTTCAGAACTATCCCGAATGTCCTTATGCCGTTTTTCACCGGCATTGACACGTCTCATCCGGAATGGTATCTTTTTGCCAATCATCCCCGCTATGACTTCACCCCGGGACCGTACAAGGTATGCAGCCGGAAACTGGCCAAATACTGGAGCGATCATCTGCGCGCTGAATGCAATCTCCCGATGGAGGTTCAGTTCTACAGCCTGAAGGATACCGGCGTCACGAATTTCCTTGAAGCTGGCGTCCCCATCAACACCGTCCAGAGGCAGGCCGACCACTCATCCGTCGCGATGACCGCCATATACGTCGGGCGAAAAAACGTTACAGATGAGAAGCTCAAACAGGCCGCTATTTTCTCAGATACAATTTCACCAGAAACCAAATGAGGCGCGCGAGTGCGATGGCCGCCAAAACCCAGAACCCTCGGATCTGGAATCGTTGCCATCCGGACAGTTCTTTCTCAACCGGGACTCTTACCGTCAGCATTTCCGAATGGCTGGCGATATCCTGCCTGTACCTTCTGGCTTCTATTGCCGGTACCGTGGCCTTCAATCTTTCCGGCTTGTTCCGGATGCTGTGATGCAGGCGGCCCAGCGAATCAATCGACGCGTCGCTGGAGGCTACCGTCGTTTCGAGATGAGATGAATCGATGGCCACTGCCGACAAACTTTCGGCCGGGATCGGCACGTCCACGTCGATGTACCGTACGATTGTCGAGTCCTTGATGATTGTCACTACGGAATCTCTCGTATCTACCGTTGATTGCAAATGCTTATAGCTGCCGCAAGACGCCGCAGCTATAAGCAGAAATGAGAGAGATATGATTAGAGAGGTTTTTTTCATTCGACCGTTATATATATA
>JAGHVE010000126.1 GCA_018064445.1 Candidatus Cacconaster equifaecalis | reverse complement strand
TCAATCAGATAAACGTCTTCTCCCTCTTCGTGGTAGTGATATTCCTCCCTTGCAAATTTTTCAAGGGAATCCTTTTCTGATTTCAGATAATTGATTTTGCTCTCCGTGGCGGATATTTCCTTCTCGTAGAATCTGATTTGGGCTTTCTGTTCGTGGAGAGTTTTTCTCACGCCAACCCAGCGGACTACACTGTTGCTGTCGAAGAAAGCGACCCATACGAGGAAAACCATGGTCGCGATGAAATACTTGTTCAGCAGCACACGAAACACTGTATGTTCCGCTTTCAGTTTCGATACGCCGTCGCCTGTTTTTTTCAGAAATTTCATCTGCGTCCCAATTCTACAGTCAAAGTTAGTGAGACTCGTCAATTTTAGCAAATATTATGCGGATTTTGATTACTTTTGGGACGTGAAATCAATTACTTCTTTCAAACCGACCTTGTCGCAATCCTGGATGATTGCTTTGTTTCTGGTTGCCGGCAGCCTGCTGGTCGGCCTGATTGCCGGCGCACTGCAGCTTTTCTTCTCCGTATCCCTGCTCAAATGCGAATCCCTTTCGTATCTGACAGCGATGCTTTTCCCTTTAGCCTATATATTGGCCAAATCGGCGGAGCATTCGGGAGAGGAGGGAATGCCATTGAGCCGGAACTCTTTCGGAGGACTGGGCATCTGTGCCTTTTCTCTTCTGGCAATTTCAGGAATGGTTTCATTGGGAGTTCTTACAGAGCCGCTCACGGCCTTCATACCTATGCCTGACAGCGTGAAGAGCCTGTTTGAGGCGGCGTTCCGGGATCTGCCTCTGTGGGACGGCATCGTCTCCGCCTGTATTCTCGCCCCTTTGTGCGAGGAATTCCTCTGTCGGGGGATGATGCTGCGAGGGATGCTCTGTAACGGGGTCTCTCCACGCGCCGCAATTCTCTGGTCAGCCTTCATATTCGCCGCGATGCATATGAATCCCTGGCAGGCTCTGCCTGCTTTTGTCCTGGGAGCCTTCTTCGGGTGGGTCTATTATCAGACGGGTGCCCTGTGGCTGACAATCCTCCTGCACTGCGTCAACAATTCGCTGTCGACTTATCTGACCCGTGCCTTCGATTCTCTTGAAATCGACGATGGGCTGATTGACGTTCTTCCGACAGGACAATATATCCTTCTGTATTGCTTATGTGCGGCCATCTTCGCCGCGGTGATTCTAATATTCAGAAAAAATGAAAAAACTCTATCCGTTTAAGTTCGCACCCTATGCAAAAGAGGTGGTTTGGGGAGGAAGCAGCCTTGTTTCCGGTTTTGGTAAAACAGTTCCTATGGGAGAAGACGGCAAGCCGTCCGCGGATTCATCCCATATCGGAGAGACCTGGGAGGTTTCTGATATGCCGGGGAGGCTTTCCGTAGTGTCAAACGGGTTCCTTGCCGGGAATGACATAAGTGACCTGATGGAGACTTATATGGGTGAGATAGTGGGGGACAATGCCTTCGACTACTACAACATACAGTTCCCCCTGCTGATAAAGCTGCTGGATATATGCGGAAGGCTGTCTGTTCAGGTCCATCCCGATGACGTGACTGCAGGCGAACGTTACGGTTCATACGGAAAGACGGAATTCTGGTACGTGATTGATGCCAAGCCGGATGCTGAAGTATATATGGGCTTCAGGAGGGACACGTCCGCAGCCGAGCTGTATGAAGCCTGCAAGGCGGGTACCGCCCAGGAACTTATGAACGTGTTCCATCCCAGGAAAGGGGACTATTTCTTTGTGGAGGCCGGGACCGTACACGCCGCAGCGGGAGGAGTGATCATTGCGGAAGTACAGGAATCATCCGACATTACTTTCCGTTTGTATGACTGGGGGCGTGAGAACAACCCCGCGACCCGTCGTGAGATGCATCTTGAAGAGGCCCTTGACTGCATTGATTTCAAGCAGTACGACGAGTCGAAATACCACGGCCACGCCGGAAAGGGAGTCTGCAGCATCGCTTCCTGCAATCATTTCGGCATCAACAGCATAGACCTTACGGCTCCGAGAAACGTAAACCGGGAGGAGATAGAAAGTTTCGTGGTGTATATATGCACTGAAGGTGCCGCGGCAATCGATGCGGACGGGGAGACTTACACACTCGGCCGCGGCGAGACCATTCTGGTCCCGGCGGCTGTCGATGAATTCACAGTCAGGCCCGTATCGGAAGGTACTCACGTCCTCGAGGTCTATCTTCCTCACATAACTGAAACTGACGGGTATTTCGACGAACAGTAGACCGCGCCTATGGATTCGGTACGAATCGACAAGTTTCTGTGGGCTATCCGGGTATTCAAGACCCGCTCGGATGCGACCGAGGCCTGCAAGGGCAACAAGGTCACCATTGCCGGTGCCGCAGTGAAACCCTCCCGTGAGGTGAAGGAGGGGGATGTGATTTCCGTACGCAAGGGAGCCGTTCAATACTCTTATCGTACGGTGGCTCTTCTGGAAAAAAGGGTGGGGGCGAAGGAGGTGGAGAAGTACGCGCTGAACATAACTCCCCAAAGTGAGCTTGACAAGCTCAATGCTCCGGTGGAAACTTTTTTTATCAGGAGGGACAGGGGAACAGGACGCCCTACGAAAAAGGAACGCCGCCAGATGGATTCAATCTATACCTCATTCTTCGCCGATGAGGAAGAGTGAGTGGGATTGCCCTTAAAGAATGGAATGATTGTACAGGGTCATTGCCTTGCCTATTCCTTCGACGGCAAAGCATTTGATGGCCTCTATGGCCTGTTCCGATATTTTGGGCAGCAGCGCCTGCTCTTCCGCAAGCCACCTTCCCAAAACGAAATCCACCTGATGACCTTCGGCGAATCCTCCGTTTCCGGTGCCGACACGAAGTCTTGCGTATTCTTCCGAGGCCAGGCAATAATCGATGCTTTTCAGTCCGTTATGCCCTCCGGCGGAGCCTTTGGCTCTCATTCTCAAAGTCCCGAAAGGAATGGCAAGGTCATCCACCACTACCAGAAGGTTTTCCCGGGGGATTTTCAGTTTCTGGAGATGGTAGTTCACAGCCTTGCCGCTCAGATTCATATAGGTTGACGGTTTCAGCAGCGTGAATTTGCGCCCCCTGAATGAGATTTCCGTCGTGTCCCCGTAACGCGCGGGTGTGAAAACAACATTGGATGCCTGTGCCCAGGCATCCAATATCGTAAATCCTATGTTGTGTCGGGTGAAGGCATATTCCTCACCGATATTACCAAGACCGGCAACAAGATAGCCCATACCCGAAAATCAATTCAATTATTCGGCGCTTGCCTCTTCTCCTTCAGCTGCAACTGAGTTGCGGGTAGCCCTGACTGCGCAGACGAGAGTTCCCTTGGGAGAAACTATTTTTATTCCGTCAAAACTGAGGTCGCCGGCGTTGATCTGTTTACCCAGACCAAGGGGAGTGATGTCGATGGGAAGTTCATCGGGAATGGCATCCATAAGACCGCTGACTTTGAGTTTGCGGACACCGACGTTGAGTTTTCCTCCCTGACGTACGCCTTCGCTGTTACCGGTAATCTTCACCGGAACGTTGACCGTAACGGGTTTCTTGGGATCTATTGCAAGAAAATCCACGTGAAGAGGTCTGTCCGTGACGGGGTGATACTGAACTTCTCCGAGAACGGCCGTGAATTTCTTGCCGTCAACGTTGAGGTCCACGATGTGTGAATACGGAGTGTGAGTCAAAGCCTTCAGGGCTTTCTCCTCAATTGCGAAAGGAGTGTTCTCGACACCTGCTCCATAAATGATGCAAGGTACTTTCTCTTCTCTGCGGATGCTGTTTACATCAGCTTTTCTGCCGGTAGCGCGGACGCTGCCACTAAGTTCAAGATGTTTCATAGTTTTTAAAAATGTGTTACTCAAACCGGAACGGGCCGGTTCCCATTGCACCAAAAAGTACATTCTTTTTAGCAATCCGCAAATGTAAGTGTAAATTTGCAGATTATCAAATGTTTTTGCCGAATATTCTGCAGAACAGTCTCAATGTCGCGGCAAGGGCAAAGACGGACAACACCAGAATGCTGATGAACAGCTGCTCTTGAATCCTCTTTTGAAGTACCATTACGTCAGGGTCTTTTCCTATTATTTCACCCGGATCAATGTCATCGAGTGCCGCTGACCCCCATTTCCCGACAATCACGCTGTCGTAAAAGTAGGTTATGCCTCCGTTGCTCCTGTTGAGTGTTATGAGAGTCTTCCTGTCGGAGCGGTCCTCGGTCGAAAATATATATGCCTCGACGCCTTCCTTTTCAGCCTTAACGATGAATTCTTCAATTTTACTTTTCAGTTTCGGCTTGACTGATGACGGGTCGAAAATGGAAATGATGAAAAGCCCTCCTTCTTTCCCTGGAAGCTCGATTTCCGGGGCCGGGCCGGTTTCTGAACCTCTGACGGTTGTTGTCCGGCTGTCAACGAAAGTCCAGGTGCTGTCGGGAAGGTTCTCAAGGCTGAATTCTTGTTTCTGACCATCCTTCTCGTAGGTGAATACCGTGTTGTATTCCGGTACGTCGGAATCTGTATGTTCGGAAAGGTCTGCACCTATCGTGTATTGGGTGAAATCTATCTGCGGCAGCCGGATATATGAGAAAACGGACACTGTCACGGCAAAGGCGGCATAAAGACCCACGAATATCCACTGGAGGCTGTCCGATGCTATGTTTGTGGCCTTCTTCCTCCCGATGAAAATGACTGTCACAAGAACGAGGAGAATGATGTTCTTCTTGAAAGTCTGCCAGTTGGTCAGGTGTATTGCCTGCCCGAAACAGCCGCAGTCGCTGATAGGATTGTATATTGCCAGATAAAGGGTGACAGCGGTGAAAATGAGAGTGAGAACCATGCCGATACTGGCGAACAACCTCATCTTGAGACCGATCAGTATGCAGATTCCGGTAGTGAATTCGAGCGTTGCAAGACCGGTTCCCAGACATATTGCGGGAAAGTCCGCGGCGGTGATATGGATGATTGATAGATATTCTTTGACAATCAGGCCGGTACCTACCGGGTCGATAATCTTAAGGATACCGGCACATACGAAAACCAGCGAGAAAAGAATTCTGCAGACAGCCCGGATTATTCGCATATAATATTGTCTATCAGTGCTTTGATTTTTGAGAATATGTCATCTGCCGGGAGCATTCTGCCCGAGTTGTCGCGACAGTCGACCCGGAGGAATGAGGGGTCTGCGTTGCATTGCTCGAGATACATTTCCCTCACTTTCATCTGGAATGTTATGTCGGCCTCGTGAATGTCTTCCTTGCCCTCCAGATATTCCCTGTCATTGTCATCTTTTCTATTGCTTGCGAGCCTCTCGTCAACAAAGTCAATTGGGACATCCAGGAAGATGTTGAGGTCGGGTCTGGGAATTCCGAACTGCCGGTATTCGGTGTCGGATATCCATTCTCTCAATGCGCCGGCGGCGTTTCTGTCTGTCAGTTTGGCACATTGGAACGCTATGTTGGAATA
>JAGHVE010000013.1 GCA_018064445.1 Candidatus Cacconaster equifaecalis | reverse complement strand
ATTCCTATGCACGAAATGACGCGCGCCGAGTTCCAGCAGGTAATCGACATCGACCTGGTCGGTCCATACATTGTTTCAAGCGCCGTGATTCCGGAAATGATGGAACGCCGCGAAGGCAAGATCATCAATATGTGTTCGATGATGAGCGAGCTGGGACGTGAGACCGTATCAGCGTACGCTGCTGCAAAGGGCGGCCTGAAGATGCTGACCAGAAATATCTGCTCCGAGTACGGCGAGTACAACATCCAGTGCAACGCCATCGGCCCCGGTTATATAGCTACTCCGCAGACTGCACCGCTCCGCGAGAAGCAGCCAGACGGCAGCCGTCATCCGTTCGACTCGTTCATCTGCGCGAAAACCCCTGCCGGAAGGTGGCTTGACCCGAGCGAACTCGGCGGGCCGGCGGTATTCCTGGCGTCACACGCCTCAGACGCAGTGAACGGACACGTCCTCTACGTCGATGGCGGAATCCTCGCATACATAGGCAAACAACCAAAATAGAAAATATGACAAAGATAAATTGCACAGTGCGTCAGGCTTCCAGTAACGTGGACGCAAAACATTATGATACGGCACGCATCCGCCAGGAATACCTCGTTGAGAACGTGATGGTTCCCGGTCAGATAAATATGACCTATTCGATGTTTGACAGAATCATAGCCGGAGGCGCAGTTCCCACCGACGAGGAACTGGTGCTTGAGGCGCCCGAAATTCTCCGTGCAGAATATTTCACACAAAGAAGGGAACTCGGAATCATCAACGTCGGAGGGAAAGGTTACGTTAAAGTCGGGGAAGAAGAATTCGAGATAGACTTCAAGGAGGCTCTGTACGTCGGCCGCGGCAACCGCCACGTCTCCTTCCGCAGCGCAGACCCTGCAAAGCCGGCACACTTCTACTTCAATTCAGCCACGGCCCACCGCGACACCGGCATAAAAAAAGTAACGAAGAAAGATGCTGTCGTGATGCACCTCGGAAGCCTTGAAGAGAGCAACGAAAGGACAATCAACCGGCTTCTGGTGAAGGAAGTGGTCCCCTGCTGCCAGCTTCAGATGGGAATGACCGAACTTGCCCCCGGCAGCACCTGGAACACTATGCCCGCCCACACCCACGACAGGCGTATGGAAGTGTACTTCTATTTCGAAGTGCCCGACAATGCGGCTGTATGCCACTTTATGGGCGAGCCTGACGAGACACGCCATATCTGGATGCACAACGAACAGGCAGTCATCAGCCCGCAGTGGAGCATCCACAGCGCCTGTGCCACGCACAACTACACCTTCATCTGGGGTATGTGCGGAGAAAACGACGACTACAACGATATGGACTGGTGCGAGGTAAAAGATCTCAGATAATGAAAAGAATATTTTTTGCGTCGCTCCTTCTCCTCTCTCTGGCAGGATGCGGTTCCCCCTCATCCGACCGGAAGGTGATGGCAAGGCCCGTCCCCGAAAGGGCGGACGACTTCGTGTTTGAGAACAATCTGATATGCGGAAGGATATACGGACAGGGGCTTGAGGGCGAGACCATCTCCCCCGGCATCGACATCTGGGTCAAACTGCCGGGGAAACTTGTCGCCGATGAATGGTACAGCCACATCTCCGAAACCGGCTCCGAAGATTACTATCACCACGACCACGGCGGGAAAGACTGTTACAAGGTAAGTTGCAGTCTTGGAGGAGGAGCATCCGTTCCCCTGGTGAACGGTATCCCCTCCTACCCTCCCACCAATTACAGGAGATCCGAAATTCTAGAGAACACTCCCGAAAAAGTGGTGTTTGTCCTACACTATCCCGAGTGGGAGACGGACGGAATAAAAATCTCCCTTGACAAGAAAATCACCGTCATCCCCGACACCTATTTCCTCAAGGCGGAAGACACCTGGTACTTCACCGAGGCCGATTCTCTGGCAATTGCCGCCGGAATCAACAGGCACGTCAGCCAGAATACCGTGGTGGAGGAATGCTTCGGGAAGGACAGATACGCATTGTGGGAACAGGCATCCGATCAGGAACACGAACCGGAAGACGGCTTTATCGGTGTTGCTGTCATTTTGCCGGACGCTGATTCCACCGCTCTTGTAGATGGTGGAAGCCACGGGGCCTGCATAAAGAAAATATGCCCTGGTGGGACACTCACCTATTATTTCGGAAATTGTTGGAGCAAAGGAAAAATCAAGTCATCGGAACAATGGTTCAATACTGTTGAATCGGAAAGCAAAATATAAGTTATATTTGCAACAGTAAACTGATACTTTTTGAAAACGAATCCCATAGTGAGAATCCTCAAGCCTGCCGGGAGTCTTCTGGCTTGGACTGTTGTCGTCCTTTTCCTGACCATGGCGGTGGATATTGCAATACCTCTCTTCTCGCAGGTATTCGTTGACAGCATAATCACAAACAGACACCCGGAGTGGCAGGAACCGATGATAATCACTCTTGCCATTGTGGTGCTGGTTTCATTCGCATCTGTTCTCTTCGGAGTGAGTTTCAAGAGAAGGGTCACGCTGAAATACTACATATTCGTGGCAACCAGATTGTTCTGGCACGCACTCAGACTGCAGGTCAACGCTCTGTCCCATTACTCTCCAGGCAATATAGTAGCGAGAATCAAGAGCGGATACTCCACTGTCCAGAATTTGTCGCTGAAGTTGTTGCCATCCTTCGTGGTTGTCATTCAGGTAGCGGTGATGCTCATTCTGATGCTTTTCTACTCTCCTGTCCTGTCGCTTGTCAGTCTTGCCAGCGTAGTGATAAATGTGGTGTCCCTGAGGATGGTGGCACAAAAACAGAAAGATGTCAGCAGGAAGATGGAGGAGAGCAACTCGGGAATGCAGTCACTGGTGATGTCAGGCATCAGCAACATAGAAACAATCAAGGCTGCCGGTGCCGAAGGATCATTCTTCAGAAAGGCAATGGACGCTTTCGGACAATTCATCAACAGCAACAACAAATTGAGCGTCAACCTTGTCAAGCTCAATTTTCTGCCCACCTTCCTTCAGCAGGCCACATCGATGCTCTCCCTGTGTCTGGGCGCGATATTCATCATCAAGGGGGAGATGACAATCGGTTCGCTTATGGCATTCCAAGGATTCCTTGGACAGTTCCTCAGGCCCGTGACACTGCTTACACGCACCAATCAACTTCTCCTGTCAGCATCCACATCCACTGAAAGGATGCTTGAAATAATAGACTATCCCACAGACGTCCCATCTGCCATATCACTTCCGGAAACCGAACTTTCCGGCAAGTTGAAAGGAAAAGTCCAGATTGAAAACGTGACTTTCGGCTATGACAGGAATCTCCCTCCGCTCATAGAGAACCTCTCCCTCTCAATAGAGCCCGGCAAAAGAGTGGCCCTTGTCGGGGGGTCGGGCTCAGGCAAATCGACTCTCGCCAATCTTATTACAGGCTTGCACCAGCCCTGGAGCGGTGAGATATTGTATGACGGAAAGAAAAAGAGCGAGATTGACAGATATGAGTTCTATAACTCAATGTCGGTGGTCAACCAGGATATCGTGCTGTTTGACGGAACTGTCTCGGATAACATAAAGATGTGGGATGATGTTACCGAAGATTTCACGATGGTGCTGGCAGCAAGGTCGGCTCAGATACATCAGGACATCGCCCAACGTCCCGACGGTTATGAAACTGTCCTGACTGGCGGAGGAAGCAACTTCAGCGGAGGTCAGCGCCAAAGGATTGAGATAGCGACGGCCTTGGCAAAGGAACCTACCATAATTGTGATGGATGAAGCGACTTCCGCTCTTGACCCCGCTACCGAAGCCAAGGTGATGGACCACATAAAGGATTTGGGCATCACTATGGTGATTGTCGCACACAGGCTCTCAACCATAAGGGATTGCGATGAAATAATAGTTCTCGAGAATGGCAGGATAACAGACAGGGGCACTCACGATGAGTTGATGAAGCACACTCAGGGACTTTACTACAAAATGATGCAGATGAACTAGTATGGGAAGTATGTTTTCAGAACAGTTGCATGACCGCATAATCGGAGACCTTTCGGCTTTCGATGAGGCTCAGCACTCCCTGGAAGGCATAGTGAATCCCAATGCATTCAACCTCCCCGGCCATGGTTTGGGCAACAGAGGCGCGATGCTCGACGTACTGGAACTACTTGGAATAAAGGATGCGCATCTGTCCGAAGGAGAGGATATTATGGATCAGTTCAAAGAGATTCTCTACCAGAACGACTACGCATACACCGTTGTGAACCTTGAAGACAAATGGTGGAATAATTCCAACGGACATATGCTTGGGGTATCAAGAAAAACGGATACGCTGGTTCCTCTATATTCCAAGCGTTTCAATTATTATTACCTCAAACCCGGAGAGCACGGAGTGTCAAGCAAGGTCAAGGTAAATTCCAAAACTGCTTCGGACCTTTACAATTTCGCATATTGCTTTTACAGGACACTGCCATCAAAGAGCCTTACAATGAAGGATGTGGGAAGGTTCTCCCTGTCAGTCATACCAAAGTTCAGACTTTGGAGCGTAATCTTCATCTCCTTGGTGATATCGGTGTTGAATATGGGAATTCCGTTCGCCACCAAATATATCTTCGATGAAGTCATACCGTCCGGGCAGGCAAACGGAGTCTGGATAATACTGGTCGTGCTCCTGAATATCGCTGTTGTCTTCGGAATGCTCACGGCCCTTCGTGACATAGTTTTCCTGGGAGTCAAGGATGTTGTTTCCGTCAACACTCAGGCGGCTCTGCTCGACCGCCTGTTCCGCTTGAAGCCTTCGTATTTCCGGGAAAAATCCGCAGGTACGGTGGCAGACGAGGTACTTTCTGTATCAAAGGGCGCGGAATCACTTTCAGAGAGTATAGTAACGTCAATATTCTCGTTGCTGGTCGCCTTTTCTTTCTTCATACAGATAGGTATATTCAGCAACTTTTCCACCATAACTCTGATAATCTACCTGCTTCTTGGGCTTGAAATATTGGCACTATGGAAAGGAATAAAGGTAAGACTGAATATCAAATTGCAGAAAGAGCCTGAAAACGCCAAATTCACCGGCCTGATGTTCAATTTGATGCAGGGTCTTCAGAAGATAAAGACCAACGGCGCCGAAGCCAAGGCTTTCAAGATATTCACCAAGCAATATGCCAGGACGGAAGTTTATTCTTTTGCAGACGCAGTGCTTCCGGAAATTCCGGGATCCATCACTGCACTTTGCCTGCTGTTCATAGTGATTGTTGTTCCAGGTTCCGGCATGTCGGTCTCCGACTATGCCGCCTTCTTCAGTGCATTTGCAGGAGTCACGGCGGCAGTTACACAGATGATGCCGAATGTGGGACAGACGGCCTCCATCTATCCTATCATTAAAAAAATCGAGCCCATTCTGGAAGCAGAACCGGAAGTGGAAGAAAGTTCAAAAATTGTCAGGTCGCTTTCAGGATCAGTCACCGTGTCCGGAATCCGATTCCGTTATGACGAAAACATGCCATATATTCTGGACGGACTCAACTTCAGCATACGGCAGGGTGAATATGTGGCGATAGTGGGACACTCCGGTTGTGGCAAGTCAACTCTCTTGAGACTTATGCTTGGCTTCGAGACACCGGATTCAGGTTCAGTGTTCTATGACCAGTACAACGTATATTCAGTCAACAAATCATCACTTCGCCAGAACATCGGAGTATGTCTTCAAGGAGGGAAGTTGTTTGCAGGAACGATCATTGACAACATCCGCATCGCCAACCCGATGGCCAGCGAAGAAGAGGTCTGGGAAGCCTGCCGCATAGCGGCAGTCGATGACGAAATCAGGAATATGGTTGACGGCATATACCATAAGTTGGATGCCTCCGGGCAGGGAATCAGCGGAGGGCAAAGACAGAGAATACTGATTGCCCGCGCGGTGCTCAACAAACCGTCTGTCCTTTTCCTTGACGAAGCGACCTCTGCGCTGGACAACATCTCCCAGAAAAAGGTGATTGACAATCTTGGGGCAATGCGCTGCACGCGCATAACCATTGCACACCGTCTGTCAACCATACGCGAATGTGACAGAATCATCGTCCTGGACAAGGGCCATATAGCGGAGGACGGGACATTTGAAGAACTGTTGAAGAAAGGCGGAATATTCAGTGAAATAGCAAAAAGGCAACAATTGTAATGGACAACAAGATCTACAGAAAAGACATCGTTCAACTTAACGAGAACATCAAGGTCAGGTCACTGTCAGCTACGGTAGTGTCGGCCATAGCGCTTATTCTCGTACTGTCGTTGTGCCTATGGCTTTTCACCGGCACCGTGACCGAAAAATCCTATGTGAAGGGGGTTGTTTTCCCGGTGGGAGGAACTTCCGATGCCACGCTTCCCCAAAACGGAGTCGTACGCAGTATGTTTGTCCAGAAAGGACAGACTGTCCACAAAGGTCAACAGATTGCCCTCGTATCAGTGGATGATGCGTACAGCGTCATATCTGCAGCCAATGACGGAACCATTTTCAGCACGAAACTTGACAATGAACCTTTCGAAGCCTTCGAGCCGATAGTCAGTATCGTGGATCCTTCGAAAAATGCCGGAAGTGATTATCTTCTGCTTGCCTATTCAGACCTTAAGAACCTCAAAGACCTTGGCGTAGGTCAGGAAGTGCAGATCTGGCCCAGCAACCAGAAAAAAGATGAAATCGGGTATGTGCGCGGCAATGTTTCAAGGGTTTCTCATTTTCCGGTAGCACGTTCCGAAGCGGAATCCAAGATACGCATCGGAGAATATATGAGCGAACTGATACCCGAGAACACTTCATACTATGAACTGGAGGTAATGTTCAGGACATCCACTGACAACCCCGAGGAATTGGATTGGACATTCGACAACGTTCAGCACCCGGATATGAAGATGGGCACTTTATGTGATGCCATCATAATCAAAAACACATATACCATTTTCCAATATCTTTTCTTGCGGACAAAATCATCAGCCAACAAAATAAGGGAATGGAGCGAATAGAACAACTATGAAATTAAGAATACTGATACCCGTCATTATCCTGTCAATCTGCAATTCCTGCAGCCGGGACAAGAATGTCCATCCTCCCGTCATCCAGAATCAGGAGACCGAACTTGAGCACAAGTTGGGAAACAATGTGATTGACGTCACCAAAATCGCCGGTAAAGGGAAAATTCTGTCGCAAAGCATACTGCCGATTTACAGCGTAGTTGAGGGTATGATTTCCGATATGTCCCTGATTGAAGGACAGGAGGTACATACGGGTGAAGTACTTGTCAGAATCGATGACACCGATTTGCGTCTGCATATCTCAGAACTGGAAAGCGAGCTGGAGAAAAAAAGATATGAAGTGACCAACACCTGCATAGGTTTGGGCTACAAACGTGACTCAATTGCTTTTATTCCGAAGGATGTACTTGCAAATGTGGAGACTCTCACTGGTTACTCTTACACGAAACTGCAGTTGGAAAATGCAAGGAGCCAGTTGGATAATTATGTGATAAAGGCTCCGTTCAGGGGGAAAGTACTGAATGTGAACGTAGGAAAATACTATTTTGCCCGCAAAGGTGAGCCGCTTTTCTACCTTATGGATGCCGAGAATCTTCTTGTACGTTTCGAAGTTGTTGAAACCCAACTGTCCCTTTTCAGCATAGGTATGCCTCTTGAATTCACGACACTTGCCTATCCCGACACATTGTACCACGCCACACTTTCATCAATAGCCCCGAATGTGGAAGCCACGGGCATGGTAGTGATGACAGCGAAAATCACCGACGGACAGCAATGTCTCCGTCCCGGAATGACAACGCTTGTAAATCTTTAGAAGCTGTTTTGAACCCATGAGAAAAATCCTCACGATACTTTTCTGCTCAGCCACTGTCCTGACATCCTGCGGAGTCTATACCAAATATCAGGCTCCGGCAGTGGAGGATGCCGACACTGTGCAGACAAAGGTACCGGGATGGAGGGAATATTTCTCAGACCCTCTGCTACAGGAACTTATCGACACAGCTCTCGCACGCAACACCTCTCTTGCCATTTCCGGATTACGGCTGAGACAAGCAGATGAAAACCTGAAGGCATCCAAGTTGGCATACATTCCGTCAGTATTCTTCACTCCGAACGGGGGTATTTCAGTAAGCAGCCAGCGCCAGACTTCGTATTCATACCAATTGCCAGTAAGTCTGGACTGGAATCTGGGTGCCCCGGGCACTTTGTTTGCCCGCAAGCATCAGGCTCAGGCAAGACGCATTCAGGCAAACGACGATATGAATGCAATACGGAATGAAATCATATCACAGGTCGCCGCGTCTTACTATATGCTTCAAATGTTGGACGAACAGATTGGCATTCTGTCAAAAACCATAGAGAAGTGGTCAGAATCTCTTGAAATCCAGAAAGAGCTTATGAAAAACGGCAAAGTGTTCTACAGCTCCGTGGCACAAATGGAATCTAAGCTGCTGGATGCCAGAAGTGCCCTTGTTCAGAATCAGGCCGACATCTTCACTCTGGAACGTACGATATGCCTTCTTACAGCCCAGCCTTTAGTTCCAGTCAGAAGATCTGCCGCAGGACAGTATCCGGATCCTGAGATACTGGACAACGGGGTGTCCTTTAGTCAGTTGAGAGCCAGGCCGGATGTTCGTGCAGCAGAAAGAGACCTTGAAATAACATATTATCTGAGCACTGAAGCTCGCAGCGCTTTCTACCCGTCAATCAACCTGAGCGGTGATTTCGGATGGCCGATGATTGTACGGTCTGCAATTTCGCTCACACAGCCGATATTTGCTCAGGGGACACTGAAATGTCGGCTTAACATCTCAAAGATGGACGAAGAGATAGCTCAACGCCAGTTCAACCAGACTCTGCTTGAAGCGGCGACTGAAGTCAGCCAGGCACTTGCAGACTACAAGCTTTATAAAGAGAAGGAGAACATATTCGCCCGACAGGAAACCGTCCAGTCCAAAGCGTATGCAATAGTGGATGATCTTTCACGAAACGGGAAAGCCAATTACCTGGAAGTCATAAAGGCACAGGAAAAACTTCTGGATGCCCAGATAGACGGATGCACAAGCCGTTACAAGGCTAGAGAAGCCGCAATAATGCTGTTCAAGGCCTTGAGCAGTTCTGATTTGGAATGTCAATAGATTGATTAACTTAAAATAAGTAAAAATAGAACAGATATGTCAAGTAAAACCATTAGCCGTCGCTCATTCATAAAGAATTCCGCGATAGTATCAGCCGCAGCGATTGCTGCTCCATCCGTGATAGTTCACGCATCCGAAAACAAGAAACTGCCGAAAGGAAAGATTGTAAGCCGTGACAAGGTAAACATCGCCTTCATCGGAATAGGAAACAGAGGATGTGAGGATGCCAACGGAATGTTTGATACCGGTCTATGCAACGTGGTTGCCCTGTGCGACGTAGATATGGGCGCAGAGCAGACACTCGAGATAATGAACAAATTCAAGGGTGTCCCCACTTTCAAGGACTGGCGCAAGATGTTCGACAAAATGGCGGACAAGATTGACGCCGTGATGATAGCCACGCCGGACCACAGCCATTTCGCCATCACGATGGCGGCGATGAAGCTCGGCAAGCACGTTTACGTGGAAAAGCCCCTTGCACGCACCTTTATGGAATGCGAACTTCTGATGGAGGCCGAAAAGAAATACGGAGTCGTGACACAGATGGGAAACCAGGGCCACTCTGAAGGCAACTACTACCAGTTCAAGGCGTGGAAGGAAGCCGGAATCATCAAGGATGTCACGGCCATCACAGCCCATATGAACAACAGCCGCCGCTGGCACGAATGGAATCCCGCAATCACAGAATATCCCGCTGCCGAACCGGTTCCTGAGACGATGGACTGGGACGTATGGCTCGGAGCCGCATATCCGAGAGGATACCACCACGACTACCACAACGGTCAGTGGAGGTGCTGGTATCAGTATGGAATGGGAGCCTTGGGAGACTGGGGAGCCCACCTTCTTGACACGGCGCACGAATTTCTGGAACTCGGTCTCCCGGAGGAGGTCAACCCCCTCTATCTTAAGGATCACAACCCCTTCTTCTACCCGATGTCCTCCACCCTCCTCTTCAAGTTCCCGGAGAGAAAGGGAATGCCCGCCGTTGACGTGACCTGGTATGACGGGTTGGACAATCTCCCCGAGGTTCCTCAGGGGTACGGCGAATCCGCCATCGACCCCAATGTGCCCCTTGTGGCCGGCCAGAAAATCAAGCCCGCAGCCCTCAACCCCGGCAAGGAAATCTATACCAAGACTCTTACCTTCAAGGGCGCTTCACACGGCTCCACGCTCGAAATCATCCCCAAGGAAGTCGCCAAGGAAATGGAAGGGAAACTTCCTGAAGTCCCGGAGGCTCCCACCAACCACTATGAAAACTTCCTGCTGGCCTGTATGGGCAAATGCAAGTCCACTTCACCGTTCTCCGTATCAGCACCTCTGAGCCAGGTATTCTGCCTTGGAGTAATCGCTCAGTGGACAGGACGCAGGATTCTGTTCGACCGTAACACCAAGCAGATTACCAACGACACCGTTGCGAACCAGTTGCTCTGGGGTCCTCTGCCGAGGGAAGGATGGAAAGAGTATTATGAACTATAACAGACATCTACCGTGAAAGACACACTGATAACCGCCAAACAGAAGAAGTGGGCGCTTGGAACCCTTCTGGCCTGTTTCCTCGTCGCGTTCGGAATCAATCTGGGCGCAATCATAAACTACGGAACCCCCTGGTATGAAATCTTCACCCAGATAGGTTTCGTTGTCGTGATAACGGTCGGTCTCTACATCATCTGCGGCATTGTCGCGGCAATCGTATGCCTGATACGCAAGGCTTGCGGAAAATGCAGGGGCTGAAATTCACACACAGCACCGTAAATCCGGACGCTCCCGTGGCGTTCTGCAGTTTTGCGGCGATGCACACGAAGATGGAGATACTCTTCGTGGAGTCCGACCGCACCAAGGCAGAAAGCCTGAGCAGGAAATCACAGAGTGCCGTCACGGCTCTGGAACGTTCGCTGAGCCGGCATATCCCCGGGACAGACCTTTTCAAACTGAACAGAAGCCGTGAGATGACCGGAGTCGACGACACCCTCTACTTCGCGCTGGAACTGTGCGAAAGTATGAGATGCGCCACGCAAGGCTATTTCGACATAGCGGCGCTCTCCCCTTCCCGCTTCCGCCCGGCATATGTTACGGAACCCTCCACCCACAGCGTCAGGAGGGAGGACGGGGAAATCACGCTCGACCTCGGCGGATTCGCCAAAGGATTCGCTCTGGAAAAGTTAAGGGAAGTCTTCACGGAAGAGGGTATCACAGCGGCGCTCTTCAACTTCGGTGACAGTTCGGTTCTCGGAATCGGACACCATCCGTTCGGAGAGTACTGGAGTATCTCACCTGCAAAGGGATGCGGTGAATTCCGCCTCAACGACAGCGCGCTTTCCATTTCGGGGAGGGCACTCGGCGGACGGGACCATATCATTGACCCGACAACCGGTCAATATGCCTCAAAAGCCAGAAGCGTGGCGGTGAGCGGCCGTTCCGCACTCGTGTGCGAGATACTCTCAACCGCACTTTACGCCGCACCTTCGGAAAAATGGAAAGAAATTCTCAGTTCCTTCAAGGATTATGAAACAAGGGAACTGAATCAGTAAGAAATCAATAATTTTAAAATACAGGATATGGACAGAAGGTCTTTTATTGAAAAACTTGGCGGGATGGGAGTGGCAGGTGCTTTCCTTGCCAACTTCCCGTGGCTTGAATCGTGCAGCCCCCAGACCAACAAAGCAGTCGCGAAGGAAAAGACGAGAATCGGTCTCATCGGGCCGGGCTCCCGCGGCTGTTACCACCTGGAGCACCTGCAGAGCATTCCGCAGGCAGAAGTGGTGGCTCTGTGCGACAACTATGCTCCGCACCTCGAGGACGGGGCATCCTATTTCCCGCAGGCAAAACTCTACTCCGACTACCGGCAGCTTCTTGAAGACAAGAACGTCGATTCAGTTGTGATTGCCACACCTCTCGACCGCCACTACCGGATGGCGATGGACGCGATGGATGCAGGCAAGCACGTCTTCTGCGAGAAGTCGATGTCATACACCATCGAGCAGTGCCACGACGTCTATATGAAGCATCAGCAGACCGGAAAGGTCTTTTTCGTGGGACAGCAGCGGCTCTTCGACCCGAAGTATCTCAAGGCTATGGAAGGGATACTGGAAGGGAAATACGGCCCCGTGGTCAACGTGCGCAACTACTGGTTCCGCAACGGAGACTGGCGGCGTGAGGTCCCCTCTCCCGACCTTGAAAGGCACATCAACTGGAGGCTCTACCGCGAATACTCAAGGGGCCTTATGACGGAACTTGCCTGCCACCAGCTGCAGAACGGCACCTGGGCAATCGGACAACTCCCTGAAAAGGTCATCGGAAGCGGAAATATCATCTATTGGAAGGACGGCCGCGAGGTGTTCGACAGCGTGTGCGTCATCTACACCTTCCCCAACGGCGTGAATATGACCTTCGAATCCGTCATTTCCAACGCCCACTTCGGAATGGGAGAACAGATTCTGTGCAAGGATGCTATGATAGACCTCCCCGGTTCCAGAATATACTTCGAGGAGCCTCCCCGCAAGAGCGGCATAGAGAGTCTGATTGCGGACATTGAGCAGGGCATCTTCTCCAACTCAGCCTTTGCGGGCACCAGCTGGAATGCTGAAAGCGGCTCCAAAGACAAAGGCATTGCCATAATGCCGAACGCCGACGGTGACGGCTCCTTTGAAATAATGCAGGCCTTCTGCAACAGCGCCATCACGGGCAAGATGCCGGAGGCGATTATGGAGGAGGCCTACTATGCTTCTGTATTCAGCATCCTTGGAGATGAAGCGATGCTCCAGGGAAAGGAAATGAGACTTGACGAAAAGTACCTGCTGCCTAGTTATCAAGGCCGAAAATCCTCTTCGCGTATTTGATGTAATCGAGCCAGTCGTCGGCGTACAGAGCGTGTCCGCCGAAACGTATCTTATAAGCTACCTGCCCGTAATCGTCCGTATGGCCGAGAGCGGGCATTCCCTTGCCTGTCAGTCCCTTGAGGCCGTACAGTTCATATACCGGAGAGGCCTCCTTCGCGGCAAGCCACTCTCCTGCGGGGTCAGCCCATTCATCTTCGTCGGCACTCGCCACATAGACGGCACGGGGAGCCGACAGGGCAATCAGTTCGTGCTGGTCAGCGGGGAATTCGGATTCCTTTCCATCGACATATTTGCTGAATGCGGGCACGAACCAATAAGGGAAATTGCGGTAGATGTCGGCAAATGTCTCACCGTACATCCTGCGTGATATTGCTGCACCGCAGCATCCGGAGTTGTTGGATATCACAAGAGAGAAACGCTTGTCGTTGGCACCTGCCCAGAGTGCTGTCTTACCGAGTCGGGAGTGGCCGATGACGGCAAGTCTGCCGCAATCCACATCTTCAAGAGTTTCAAGATAATCGGCCATTCTGCTCAGTCCCCAGGCCCATACGGAGATGGCGCTGTGGTCATCCTTGGGCCAAAGTTTGCCGCGGAGACGGACGGCTCCCTCACTCTCCTCTCCGTCCTTGCAGTCGGCTTCGATGGATTCGTGGAATGCCACGGCGATTCCGAAGCCCTGACGGACAATCATCTCGTAGGGCAATTCGTATCTGGTCCCGTCGAATGAATTTTCAAGAGACCTGAAATTGAGAGCCACGAAGAAGGGAATCTTGCCGCAGTGCTGTGCGGGCTTGTGAATCATTATGTCGAAATGGTGTTTTTCCTTGCTGTCGAGGAAAATTCTGACATATCGTCTGACCGCGACACCGTCATAGACCGTCTCATCGGGCTTGATGAGACTGAAATGGAGTCCTTCGGGAGCAGCGGGTACGGGGCCGAACATCTGAGTGGAAAAGATTTCCATTATCTCGGGACGGCGGACCTGCTCCCATTGCAGAATGCTTTTGACGGGAGTACCGTCATTGCAGGTCATAAGGGACGGCAGGGTGTAGTTCTCAACCGGCTGCCTGTTGTCCTGGTCGGTTGTGTAAAATTTGGGATAGCCCTCTATCTGCGCAAAAGAGATCACAGAAATGAGGCACATTGTCAAAGAAATTGCATATCGTTTCATATCCGGGTTATTTTATCGCTTGTTCTGTACATAATCTTCCAAAAGGGTCAGTTGGCTCTCCATTGAAGTGAGGAGTTTGTACTGGGAGCGGGTGCGGACCAGGTTGTGCTCCGGGTATTTTATCTTGTAGTATCTGTCACCGTCGATATAGTCCATCAGAAACCTGAGAACCTGCTCGAAAGTGATATATATCCCGCTGAATGCCAGATATTTCTTCTCGATATCGGTCAGCAGGCCTCCCATCTGCAGGAGATATCCGTCCATATAGGCGCGGAACATATCCATCGACATCCCCACCTTCGAGAGGTCAGGTTCATCTTCAGCAGCGGTATTTGTGTAGGAGCGCAGGGCATCCCCGGTATCGTTCAGAAGAGTAGAGGACATCAGCGTGTCAAGGTCAATGGCACAGAGCAGACTACGGTCCGCCGCATTGAAAAGGAAATTGCTGATTTTCGTATCGTTATGGGTGACGCGGCTTGGGATTTCCCCCTTCTCGTATCTGTTCCAGAAATCGAGCAT
>JAGHVE010000009.1 GCA_018064445.1 Candidatus Cacconaster equifaecalis | reverse complement strand
TTGATGATGATGTCACGTCCTTCCTCCCAGGCCTCGTAGTATGAAGTGATGGGCTTCGCTTCCTCGAGGTTGCCGAGGTTTATGATAAGATTGCGGGCAAGGTTGAGCTTCTTGCTGATGGTAACCGTATAGGGCTCTTCATCGGAAGATGATTTGTAGCACTTGATGGTGATGCCCTTGTCGAGATTGGCGCAGGGAGCGACGGGGATATAGTAGGGACCGGCGTCCACGTTATTGAGTGTAAGCGTGTATATGGCAGAGGCGCCGGTTTTGTTCTGAGCTGTTCCGATGGATGAAGCGTCGAACTTGAATCCGCTTATTCCGCAACCGAAAGTGTTTGTAGAACCCTCATTTGCCTCGACGATAACCCTCTGGTATTTGCCTGCCGGCAGGTCGAACTTGAGCTGGCAGAACACGTTCTTGAAAGAAAGAGCGCTCTGTCCGGCGGGGCAGCTTGCCACAGCGGCGTGCACGATTTCGGTTGAGCCGGCTCCGGTATCGGTGTGTGCGCAGACCTCCCTGTAGGATACAGTCCCTGACTGATTGATTGAATAAACGTGATTCGAGCCCTTGCTTTCAGCCATAGCATAATATACGCTGGCGGCATCATCGATGGTCTTGGTGAAAGTGACGGTCTTGCCGTCTGCGGAAATCATATCGGCAGTGATGTCGATTTTCTCGATGATATTGTTGGTGATGGCCTCGGTGCCGTTGTAGAAAACAGGGTCGCCCTTCGTATTGACGGTAATGGAACCAAGACCGGACCTTGTGGCGGTCTCAGCCTTCGCACCGTTGTACAGTATGATGAAGTCGCCTTCCTGCCAGATGGGGCTGTTGTTTTCATCAATGGTCATCTTGGTGTTGTCGAAAGTGCAGGTGAAAACCTGGGTGCTGCCATTTGTCGTCGTGTCGGCCACGAGAACCTCCTTCTGACAGGAAATGGAAAGAAGTGCAAAAACGGCTGCGGAAAGAGCTATTGATATCTTTTTCATAATATTTCCTCCCATTGATTATTGAGCCTGGCTCCAGTCAAACATAGATTCATCATACGTTTCGTTTCCTCCTGAAGGAGAAGTCTGCATAATGGACTCTGCGTAGTCCACTTTGAATACACAGCACTCGGGCGTGTGATAACCCGGTGCCGGCATTGTCGATTTGAAATTGTCCATAATGAAATGTTATTTAATGTTATTCTGTCTATCTCTGTGCGCCGTAAGAAGCGAAATCCGCTTTCTTGACGAACACTCCCGTGGCGACGTCTGCCGTGGAGAAAGGATTCTCGGCGGCATCGACGATTTCCTTGTAGTCAGTCGCGTACCAGGCCTTGTCGCCAAGACGCTCGGCGGGAACCATACATCCGAGGACTCTCTGGCTGTTGTAACGGATGTTGTTCACGATCCGGCCTTCCGCGGGATAGCCGGCAACAGGTGCGGTCTTGCCTGTCTTGTCGTCATCAGTGCTGATCCAGAGGCAGCGCTGGTAGCTTGTGTTGGCGGCGGAGTATGCGAAGATATTGCTTTCCATATAGAAGGCATCGACGGATGCCGGAGAGCATAGACCGTTCGAGAAGGTGATGTTGTAGAACGTGTTGTTCTTGATCTCAACCCTTCCCGCGGCATCTTTGATGGAAGCCCTGCCCTGACGGAAGATACGGAAGGTGCCGGTAGTTGCGGAGTAAACTATGTTGTTGTTGAAAATGATGGTTTCGAACTTGTTGAGGCCCTTGCTGCCGTCGTGGATTCCGAAGTCTGCAATGGTAGTCTTTATGTCGCATCCGATGACCTCGGTATTGTACATGGGTAAAGTCGCGGTTGCGCTGAAATAATTGGCATTGATATCCAGTTTGCAGTCATAGAAGCCCAGCTTGTGAACGGTGTTCGTGGCACTTCCGTAAGTGAACGCGTTCTTGTTGATTGCAATCTCCATTCCGTTGATGAGGATATCGACGTTGGCGACCTGAGGGATGATGGTGTTGCCGAGAATCATCTTGCCTCTTGTCCCCGGAGTGTTGTTCACAATGATGACAGAGCCTTTCGGCCTTGTGGCGGCGCTGTGGTCGATGACTACGTCCTTGTCCACGAAGTAGACTCCCTTGGCATCCAAAGGCAGTGTGGCATTGGCTGTGAGATGCACGGCCTCTCCATAAGTCGCCTTGTCGACAGCGGTGCTTCCGACCATAATCTTCTTTCCTGAATTGTATGCGGCGAATCTGTCATCATACTGGGCGGAAGTGGCGATGCCGTAGACGATGGATCCCAGGATGTCTCCGTTCACGGGGAGGACATAGCAGTGATAGGTGGAAGATTCCTCGGTGCCTTCAAAAGTGACGGTTTCGCTTGAGCCGGTGTGCTTCGTTCCCTTTGACATCATATCCGAAATGGCGGGGGTGACTGCTGAGGAAGGAAGCACAAGGCTGTACCATTCCGTAGCGTCCTCGACCTCAACCTTGAATGAGACGGAGGAGACAGTGACGTCAGCGCCCTTGACAGTGGCTACAGGTACGTCTTTGGTAGGGGAACCGGAGATCTTCACACGCACGGTGGCGATTGTGGAATATCCCGAAGCGGAGATGGCAAGGATGGAAACATCGGTGCGTGAGTCCGCAATGGTGACGGATGCCTTGGTAGGCTCTGAAGGGGCGATAATCTTGAGCTTGGAATCGGAAAGGGATGCATCCCAGCCTGTGGGAGCTGTCACGAGAGCGCTGGCGACACCTTTCATATCCACGTCGTAGGCTTTGGCTTCATCGTATTTGAATTCCACGATCTCTTTGTCATTGTCAATAATGCAGTAGAAGTCGGAAATCACGGGAACGGAGTACACGTCACCGTTTACGAGGGTGAGCACAAGGCAGCTGTCCTCCACCTTCACGTCCTTGAAGTAGGAGTCTCGGGCTTCTCCGTCAGGAATTGCCTTTACAGGCTGTCCGTCCGGGTTCAGCACTCTTGAGAAGGTGTCTCCGCCGTCATAGCTGACAGTCCAGTAGTTTTCGCTGTCAACTCCGAATTTTGGGGAGATGCCGTCCTGCCCTATGGCAAAGACCTTCTCTCCGTTGGAAAGGATGTATTGGGCACCTTTTCCGTCCTGGTAGTCAACCATCCAGTAGCCGTCCTTGTCAATGCTCATAATAGGAGCGTTGCCTATTCCTATGCTTCCCTGCTTGAGGGTGAGGGTCGTACCGTTGCTGGTGACTATGACATAGGTGTCGCCCTGCTGTTCGATACTCTTGATGGTGCCTCCGCCGGCAAGGACTTTAAGAGCCTCCACGTTGCCGTTGAGGGAAGTGATCTGGGTCTCGAGCGCGCTAACTCTGCTCTGCAGATCCTCGATCCTTTCATTGACTTCTTTGAGATCGTTACATCCGCACATTGCAACGGATGCCGCGATGCAAGCCACAAAAATCTTTATTATCTGTTTCATTCGTTATATGTTTTAGTCAAGTTTTGAAATCTTTACCCAATCAACCTCCATGATTCCCGGAAGGTCTTCATCCTTGATGGGACCCGGCCATTCGGTGCCGAGGCAGCAATCCATCAGCAGATAGAAATCACTCTTATAGAAAGGATACTGCATTTTTTCCTCCTCGTCGGGGAAATGCTTGTCCGCATAGCGGAAGGTTTCTTTTCCGTTAATATAGAAAATGACAGCATCCTTTGTGAGGTCCATGGTGTAGGTGTTGAATATGGTAGGGTCGATTTCGACTTTTCTGTGCTTGTCGTTGGGGTCACCTCCGAGATCGACCGAATAATGGGTATGGCAGGTCTGCCAGAGATTGGGCATATTGTTCAAATGCTCGAAAATGTCCACCTCACCGCCATAAGGCCAGGTCATTCTGCTGTAAGGGAAGAGCCAGGCCGCGCTGTTGATGCCGGAGGTCACCATTCTGGTGAACTTGGCGCTGAGCTCCACACGGCATTTCTCAAAACCGAACTTCGTCTGGAGGCCGGCTGACCAGTAGACACCGTTCTTCTTCTCGGCCACGAGCACGAGCTTTCCATCCTCAAGATAGGTATTCTCGTAACTCTCTGACATATACATTGACCATCCGGTAGTGTACTTCCTGGGGCATAGCTCCCAGTATTTCGGATTCGGGATGGTGCCTTCCTCGAAGTCATCGAAGAGGATGTAGCTTTCGTAAGTGAAAATGAATTCGTGCTGGCTTGCGAGTCCGTTGCGGGATATCGTGGTGAGAAGCAGACTGTACTCTCCGTCTTCATACTCGGCAGGGGCCTTGATTGTCATTGACGTTGATCCCAGTTTGGCTTCCCAGCCATCGGGGACGACCAGCCACGCGGCGCTTGCCACATCGATGAGCTCGACGTCAAAAGTCAGGGTCGAACCGCTGAAAATCTTTTCCTTGGGTGTGTAGTCCTTGACTATAAGTGTGCTCCCGCATACGATGGGGACAGTGACTTCTTCTCCGGTCACAAGATGGAAGACCATCAGGGACGCTTCCTCGTCAACGGACACATTGGAGAAAAACGCATATTTCCCAGCGACTTCGCGGCCGTCGACCGCGCTCAGCGGCAGACCGTTGTTCCCGAGCAGACGGGCCCAGGTCTTGCCTCCGTCCACGCTGACGGTCCAGTATCCGTCAGCATCCACTTTTACCTGAGGTGTGGCGCCGTAATTGTCATAGGGGCCGACACTCTTTTCGATTTTCGTAAAAGTCTTTCCTCCGTCAATGGAAGCTATCCAGTTCCCCTCGCCGTCAATTCCGATGATGGGGACGAGGCTGGGAGCTTCTTTGCCGTAAACGACGGTGACGGTCTGGCCGTTGCTCAGAGTCATTTCATACCCGTACTCCGACTGCTTGAAGGAAGTGATCACAATGTCCTTGTCAAGAAGGTTCTTTATGGCTACGGCATTGTTGTTTATGTCAGTCACGGATTCTTCAAGAGCGAGTATCCTGCTTTCCAGGGTATCGAGGTCACGGTTCAATCCCTCCGTCTTGTTGCAGGAGGCAAGAGGAATGAGGAAGAGAACGGAACAAATAAGGTATTTGAATGTTTTCATCTTCTGCGGGAATTAGTTCGTAATGGTCACGCGTACATTCTTGACTTTTTCGGAACGGCCCTGAATGGTCTCGTTGATGCCGACAAAAGTCGCAGTATAGGTGCCCGGTTCAGCATATGTGTAAGTGAAGGGGCCCAGTTTGTTGGAGATATTCTTGATGACCTGGCATTTGTCGGGACTCACGCCGTTCAGTGCAATCGGCCTTGAGAACACCCACACGTCGAAGTCATAGTCGAATTCCGTGGCGGCACAGCCCTGGAACACCAGTTGTGCGGCGGAGTTGTTGAATACGACGGAACCGTTGCTCTTGTTCTTCCAATAGGCGTCCCTCTCGGGGTTCATCATCACGGAAATGAATTCTATGTCCTTGAGCGTCTTGGAAGAGGGGTCGACGCCTTTGAGGCTGACGTTCACTGCCCCGTCGATCCAGTAGGAACGCTGGGTGACGGTCTGGCCCCGGCTGGTAGAATGCCAATGGTATGCTATGGCAAAGCTGGAGGCGTATTTGCTGATGTCGTAGGAGTAATCGTGCCAGGTGTTAATCTTGTCATCTTCCGAGTACACCAGATCCCAGCCTTTCATACCTTCCTCGTACATCTTCCTGATGGTGGCGCGGTCTGCTTCTCCGTCATCACCCTTGAGATTGAACTCATATTCATTGGAGAAATATATGTCGAGGGAGTTGTCCTGTCCGTAACGGGGCTGTATCCGCCCGGTCATTGTAAGGGCGGTTATGTCCTCGAACGGGACTGTCAGCCTGTCCTTGTAAATGTATTGATGGCCGTTCTCGCCGCTGAAGAACGTGACAGCATCGGCGTTGCCTTCAAAATTGAAGATGACAGGCTCTCCTGCCCGGTATGTGTTGGACTCGTCCAGTGTCACCTGGCAGCTTGCATCAAAAAGCAGTTCCTGTTTGCAGGAAGCCGCGAGCAGGACGGCCGCCGCAAAGAATAATAATGTTTTTGTCTTCTTCATAATACTACCAGAGAGGATTTTGTTTCATAAGAGGATTGACGCCAAGCTCAAGATCCGGTACGGGAAGGATGATATGCCTGTCCTGATAGCGGGTTCCCATCTGGGAGCAGAATTTGGCATCACCGTCGGCGGACCATCTGGGGTCTTCCGCCTGCTCGGAGAGCTTTTTCATTTCCTGGACGAAGATGCCCCAGCGTATGAGGTCGAACCGGCGTATGCCTTCGAAACAAAGTTCGCGGGCACGTTCGTTGCGGACGAATTCCCTGAAGCTTTCCTTGTCATAGGAATCGAAGGGCAGGGTCTTGATCCCGGCTCGGTCGCGTATTGAAAGCACGGCATCGTATGCTTCCTGAGAAGGAGCGTCAGCGCACTCGTTGGAGGCTTCGGCAAACATCAGGAGCACGTCGGAATAGCGGAGAATGGGGAAATTGATGCCCGTATAGAGATTCTTCGCATTCTGCTGAGGCTCGTAGCAGGTTTCACGACGGAATTTTCCGGTATTCCTTCCTGCAATCTTGATGAGGGGGTCCTGATTGGTCGAGATGTAATTGTAGACGTAAGGCGTCTTGTCTATGCTGACAATCAGGTCCCGGATATCAGAAGGGTCTCCGCCGTACGGATACAGGGGATGGGTCGCGTTCGAATAACCCCTGTAGTTGTAGGGAGGGATATTCCATTCCTGCCGCACGTCTGTAACGGTCGCGAGTTCCGTCTCATCTTCCGTGCGGTCATCTTTCATATAGAGGTCCCAGATTTTCGGAGTGTTTCCGAACATTCCGTAGGAATAATTGCAGTTGAACTTGGAATAGTCGGCGCTTCCCGTGCTCTGGAGTCCGTTCAGGTCACCGATACGTCCGTTGGAGTAGTAGTCGGAACTGGTGCGGTTGCCGAGGAAGTCGGCCTCCCACATGGACTCATAATAGGTGCGGTCGTAGATGTCACCTATCATATTGATGAAGACCTGGGAATAGGAAGGGTTGAGGCGGTGCTTGCCGCTGTCCATCACAGCCTTGCAGAGATCCCTTGCCTTGGCGTATGCGTCAAGCTTTTCTTCTGGCGTGCCGACGACCGTCGCACCTGCCCTGAAAAGGTAAACTCTGGCAAGGAAGCCCTGCATTGTGGTTTTCGTCACCCTGGAGGGAGCTCCGGCAAGGGAGCCGTCAGAAAGGTCAATGCAATCGGTCATTTCTTTGATGACCCAGTTGAGCACGTCAATCTGCGGAGTGGCGGCGCACTGTGCATCCTCGAAATTGGCGGTCGACTTTGTCCTGAGGGGAACGTCACCCCAGCACTGGGCAAGGTTGTAGTAGTAGAATGCCCTGAGGAATCTGGCCTGCACTTCCATCTGGCGGTCTTTGTCGAACCCTGAATCCTTGATGCCCTCCAGGAAGGCGTTGGCATTGCGGATGCCGGCATATAGTTTCGTCCAAAGGTCGTACAACTGCTTGGTTCCCGAGTCGAAGATGTTCATCATCAGGATGTTGGAGTTGTTGGAGGAGCGGTAGTAGCAGGTGTCGTCATTGAGGCAGAGCTCTATGGAATAGTACTGTCCGTAGAACTCATAACTGTTGATGGCACCGTATACTCCATTGAGGGCATACTGGGCATCATCGTTGGATTTGTATGTGGTGCTTGCCGTCAGTATCGTAGGGTCCTCTTCAAGAATTCTGCAGGACTGTGCGCACACTGCGGATAATGCAATTATCAAAGTGAAGTATATCTTTTTCATAATTGTGCAGAATTAAAGTTTGAACGAAATGCCGCCGGTTATGCTGCGGGCTCGGGCATAGGGAGACCAGTCAAAGCCGGGAGTCAGCACGGAATTGCGAGTTGAAACCTCCGGGTCCGGACCTGAGTAATTGGTGAGGGTGAAGATGTTCTCCCCGGAAACGTAGACCCTGAGTCCCGTGATATGTACTCTTTTAAGCCATTTGTCGGGGAAGGTGTATCCGATGGATGCGGTCTTGAGCCTCACGTACGAAGCGTCTTCCACCACGCGGGAGGAATAGACCCACATTCCGTTGGCGTGAGCGCGCGGGATGTCACTGTCGGGGTGCCTTTCGGAATAGCAGTTCGCCATAGTCGCAAACTGATTGAGGTTTGTACCCTGATAGTTCTCGAACATAAGCCTGTTGGCATTGAGGGCATTGTTCCCGTAACTCCACTGGAAGAAGAAGTTCACGTCGAACCCGTAGAAGTTGAAGCTGTTGCTCCAGCCGCCGGAGGCCAGAGGCTGGCCGCAGCCGATGATCGTACGGTCATCTTCATCCACTATGCCGTCGCCGTTGATATCCTTGTATTTGGGATCGCCGGGGCGGATGTTGGCGCGGGTGAGGGAACTCAGGTAGGGGATGCCGTCCTTGAGGGTGGTGCCGTTAACGAATTCATCCGCCTTGTAGGTGCCTTCATACAGGTAACCGAACATCATACCGGTAGGCATACCGATCTTCGTGATGTAGGGGTACTGGGAGGAGAATCTCTGGTCCCAGCTGATTCTCGAAATCAGCGTTGTCTGGTCGGTGGAAAGGGCCGTCACGGTGTTCCGGTTGATACCGACGTTGAAATTCATGTTCCATTCGAAATTCTTTTTCCTGACAGGGACGACGTCCAGGGTGAACTCGAGACCTTTGTTGCGTATGGAACCTATGTTGATCATAGCCGCCGTGTATCCCGAAGAGGAAGGAAGGGTCGCGTTGAGCAGAAGGTCGCGTGTGTTCTTCAGGTAGGCGTCAAAGGTGAATTTGATCCTGTTGTCGAAGAATCCGAGATCGAGACCGAGGTCATACTGCTCCGTCGTTTCCCATTTCAACTTCTCGTTGGACATATTGTTCGGGAAGTATCCGGGGACGATCTTGCCGTCGATGACATAGTCGAAGGATTCGGTCGAACCCGGAGATGTGGTGACCTGTGAGTAGAAATCATACGGGGTTGTGGTCCTGTTGTTTCCGGTAAGGCCCCAGGAGAAACGTATCTTGCCGTTGTTCAGCCAGTCAAACTGCTTCATCCAGTTTTCCCTGTTGAAGTTCCAGGCCACCGATGCGGAAGGGAAGTATCCCCATCTGTTCTGTGTGGGGAACTTGGAAGAACCGTCGGCACGGAACGAGGCGGTGAAATAGTATCTGTATTTGTAGTCGTAGTTGACTCTTCCCAGCCAGGACATAAGCCCCCAGTTGTATTCATAGGGGGTTACTGGCTGGTATTTGCCGGTGTGCAGTCCGTTCAGGCCCAGGGAAGACGTCGTCATCTGTCGTGAACTGACTCCGGTATAGTTGAGTCCCTGATGCTGGAATGTCAGACCGACAAGGGCCTTCAGATGGTGGGCTTTCGCAAAAGTCTTGTTGTAGTTGAGAGTGTTCTCGTTCACGATATTCTTGACCCGTGTCGAGTAGATGGCGCCGTTGACTCCCCATCCGAGGGAGGAGCCGGACCAACCGGTGGAGGTGTTCTCGTTGTCGAAACGCTCGTTCTGTGTATTTGACAGCATAAGACCTCCGGAGATCCGGAGCCGGAGTCCCTGGACGATGTCCCAGTTGAAAGCTCCGTTCACGTTCAGCAGGTCGTACACCCTCCGTCTGTATTCGTTGCGTACGGATGCTGCCGGATTGAAGCGCTGGTCATCGGCGTTCACGACTTCCGTATCGATAAGGCTGTTGATGAAGTCATCGCTGACGCTGCCGAGGTAGATGGGCTTGCAGGGCCTGTAACCCCATACGGAGTACATAAGGTAGGATGACGAACTCGATGCATTTGCGGAAGAAGACGGGGTGTTTCCCATCGTCGTGCTCCTGGAGAAGTTGCCGTTGACGTTCACGATGACTTTCTTCCCCAGCTTCTGCTGGAAGTTGGCCTTGACGTTGAAGCGCTGGAAATTGGAGTTCGTGATGATACCGTCCTGATTCAGGTACGCTGCCGTGATGTTGTAAGTGTTCCCGGCAGTCTTGCTTCCTCCGGAAAGGGATACGTTGTAGTCCTGGGTGAGGGCCGGCCTGTATATCTGGTCCTGCCAGTCGACACCCTCGACGTTCTTGTAATCATCGACGGAGTAGTAGTTGTAGTGGATTGCACCCTGCTCGTCCTTGTAATTCAGGTAAATGTTGTTGCCGTTGATGGATTTTGAATAGTCGTCGTGGAGCTGGACGAATCCGTAGGCATCGAGGATGTTCACCTTCTTTGCGATTTTGCTGCCGGTCCAGGAAGCGGAGAAATTGATGACAGGCTTGCCTTCAATACCGGACTTGGTGGTGATGACGATAACACCGTTGGCGCCTCGGGCTCCATAGATTGCAGTTGCCGATGCATCCTTCAGAATGTCTATGGACTGAATGTCCGCGGGGTTCAGGGAGACAGCCAGGGAACTTTCGGTGGGGAATCCGTCGACTACGTAAAGAGGCTCGGAACTCTGGGTGAGGGAGTTGCTGCCTCGGATGACGATATTTGCCTCGGCTCCGAGCGAACCGTCACCTGTCGAGACGACAACACCCGCGACCCTTCCGGCGATGGCCTGGTCGAAGTTCATTGTCGTGGATTTGGTGATGTTGTCCATGTCGACCTTGGAGACGGAACCGGTGAGGTCTCGTCTCGCGACGGAACCGTAACCGACACTGACTACTTCCGCTGCGTCGATGGAAAGATTCTCTTCCTTCATTACAACGGAAATGGAGGCCCTGCCCTTTACGGCTTCACGCACCTCGGTGTAGCCAAGTGAGTTGAAAACAATGGTGGCGTTCGAAGGGACGGACAGACTGTATGCTCCGTTCCCGTCGGTAATGGAACCGTTTGATTTGGAGCCGTCCTGAAAGACGACAACTCCGGGCAAGGGGTTGCCGGAATCGTCATTCACCACTCCTTTTACCGTTATCAGGTCTTTCTGTGCAAAGCACAGCAGAGACGTCAGCAAAAGGAGCGAAGAAACAATAGCTTTTTTCATCATGATTGAGAAAATGGTTAATAGTCAATGCAAACATAATTAAGGGCGAGGTATAAAAGTTCATAATTTTGAACGGAATGTTCATAATTTTCAACAATATCGTATATTTGAACCATGAAACGCATACTGATAACCATTTCATTGGCGCTTGTTGCATCGGCAAGCCTGCCGGCCAATGTGATAATTTCTCCTGCGCGGCTTTCTGAATTCAGGAATGATATGATAGCGTCCATATACCAGGACGAATACGACGCGATATGGTTCAATGCGAACGGATTCATATACAGGTACAACGGGCAGAATTCCCAGCTGGTCGCCGGCCCCGTGAAGTCCGGCAGGCTCTATGGCAACGGACAGGGTTCCGTCTTCGCCGTCAGCTATGTCTCGATAACGGAGTTCGACACCCGCTCTTTCAAACAGACTGTCCACAAACCCGGGATAGAAGACTACAGGCGGCCTTCTCTTCTGAGCGAAGGAGACTCCCTGTGGATTTCATCGGGGAGCGGGCTTTTCCTGTATCAATCCGGCATCACCACCAGAGTCTGCGATACCGGTTCCGAGATAAGCTGCCTTATTCGCCTGAATAATGGCAAGCTCGTGGCCGGGACCTTTGACGGGAAGGTCCTGGAACTGTCAGGCGATGGGGCGGATGTGATTTATGAAAGCGGCGATGAGGAAGTGACCGATTTGATTCAGGATGAGGACGGCAAGCTGTGGCTCGCATCAGGTACGGACGTGATATGTACCGATACCGGGCAGACTGTCAGCCTGGAAGGGAGTGTAAGGGTCCTGATTCAATACTCCGGCAATGAACTTCTGGCAGGGTGCACAAAGGGTCTGTATCGTATTGATATGAGCGGGACCCCGGAATTGATAGATCTGGGTTCTCACAATGAAACTCCTGTCACGTCGCTGCTGATGGACAGGAACAGTGGAGTGTGGATAGGGACGTATTATGACGGAATACTCCATCTGGAGAGCACCGGCGTTGACATTGAAAACATCCCCGGGCATTTCAAATATGTGAAGGCTCTTGTCGGCAGGGAAGTTGATTTCTGGGCCCTGACGGACGGAAACGGTCTGTTCAGGATTCAGGACGGAAACGTTCAGCTTGTGGACGGTTCCAAAGGAATCAAATTCCAGTGCGGCTGCCTTTATGATGAAAAACTATATTGTGGCGTTCATTTCGACGGCATCCACGTTTACGATGCCGCTGCGCGCGAATTCCACAGGATAGGGTTTGGAGACAGGAGCAGGACCATATTTTCGATTGAGAGGCGCGGGGATGATCTGATTCTGGGCACAAACGAAGGAGTGTTCCTCTTCAATCCCAAGAAAGAGGATATCATACAGAGGAAAGTCCCGGGAATGAACAACTATAGTTATTCGACGGTTTATGATCCCGCGAATGACAGGCTGTGGATAGGTTCCAACGGCCTGTATTTCAAAGACGGCGACAATGAAGTGGAGAAGTATACAAGTGACATTGACAATCCCCTCAGCGGAAAGAAATGCAGTTCCCTGTCCATATGCCGCGACGGAAGCCTGCTTTTTGCGACTTCGGGCGCGGGCATCTACAAGATCAAAGGTGACAGTGAGGAGTCGTATTGCAAACAGAACGTGTCATTGCCTACCGATGTCATTTCCCAGTGCATAGAAGTCAATGATTCGCTTATCCTTGCCGGTTACTCTGACGGTCTGGTCCTGCTTGACATTGAGAGCAAGTCCTGCAACCGCTTCAGCGGAGCGGATGAGTCTCCGATCAGCTCGATGAGGGGAGGATGTCTGGCCAGACTGGGGGAAGAGAGCATCTACGCCGGAGGGAAAGACGGGATTATGACGGTCAGGCCCGGGCCCCGGCCATTCTCTTCGGGAGAGGTCCTTTTCTCCATAGACAGGCTTTATGTAAACAATGAACCGTACACAATCCCTTTGTCGGGGAGCCTCGATCTGAAGCACAACGAAAACAACCTAATCTTCGAGATAGCCGATTTCAGTTACAGCAATATCCCGTCATCCATCATAGAATACAGGATGGAAGGCTTCGACGGACAGTGGCGGCAGCTTCCCGAGAACCGGATGATCACATATATGAACATACGCCCCGGGAATTACACCCTTCAGGTACGGGGAGCTGCGAGCGCAAGCTGCAGTTTCATCACAAGATCCTTGAATTTCAGGATAAGGCCCGTATGGTATGCTTCGATTGCCGCCATCATAGCCTGGATATTATTGTCGCTTGCCGTCATCGGATGGGTGCTGTACATCCTGTACACCCGGGTCATACTGAGGGAAAGGCTGAACAATCAGGAGAAAATCAATGCGGAGCGCAACAGGATGTTCATAGACATCTCCCATCAGCTGCGCACGCCTCTGACTATGATACTCGGCCAGATGGAACTGTTCTTCAGCAAGAACAAGGAAAAGTTCCAGGGGCGGGGACATATCGAATCCTCTTATGCCAACGCGAAGGAGATGAGGAAGATCATATCCGAATTCGTGGATTTCGAGAACACGGCAGATGATGAAGGGGATGAACTTGCAACGTACAATGAACTCAACATCACCGGACTGTACGTCAACAGGACCAGGATGCTGATAGTGGATGACAACAGGGAAATCCGTCTGCTCCTGAATTCAATCTTCAACGGTGAATATCAGATAATCGAGGCCCGGAACGGGGAGGAGGGGCTGGCGCTGGCCAAAAAGGAACAGCCCGACATCATTATCAGTGACGTTATGATGCCGGAAATGGACGGCCTGGAAATGACTGCCAAACTGAAGTCCGATTTTGAGACCAGCCACATCCCAATAATCCTGCTGACGGCTCACGCGTCGGAGAAACACAACCTTCAGGGCCTGAATCTCGGTGCCGACGACTACATCACCAAGCCGTTCAGCAACGAAATCCTGAAAGCCCGCTGCAGGGGCCTGCTGAGGAACAGGGAGATAATGAAGGAAAAGATGAGGACGCTCACTGCAGGGGACAGGGATGAGTCCTCAGCAAATTCCATATTCATAAACAGGGTTCTCGGGGCCATAGAAAAACATCTGCCCAAGCCGGACGTTCCGACAATATGCAAGGAACTGGGTATGAGCCGGACGAGTCTGACGACCAAAATCAAGGAGGCTACGGATATGACGCCCCGCGAATATATCGAGGATATAAAGTTGAAGATAGCGACGAACCTGATTATGGAAGGCTGCTACAACATTTCGGAGATTTCGGACAAGCTGGGCTACAGCAACCCCAAATATTTCACCACACGTTTCACACGAAGATACGGGGTCGCCCCCTCCAGGTACAGGAAGTGAAAGGCTACTTGTATCTGTAATGCTTCACATAGTCCACTTCCAGGATTTCGGGCAGATCGTCCTCGTTCACGGGGCCTCCCCATTTGCCGATGATCTGAGTGTCCAGAAACAGATACACGCTGCGGTAGAACGGGAACTGTCCTTCCTTGTCGGTCTCTATCTTCGGATAGACAAGCGTCTCTACCCCGTCTACGTGGAAAACCAGTCTGTCTTCCATTATGTCAACCCCATAGATGTGGAACTCTTCGGGGTCCAGAGGAACCTTGACCTGATGCTTCGGGTCGTGAATCTTCAAGGTGTACGAATACGGTGACCATACGGTCTGATATATATGTTTGCCGTGGTTGTACTGTTCCATAATGTCGATTTCCCCTCCCGTCGGCCACGGGACGTGGTTGAAAGGCCCTGTCCAGATGGCAGGTTGTCCCCCTTGGATTGTCTTCATCCTCGCGCGGATCTCAAAACGCCCCGGGGTGAACTCATACAGGTTCCTGGTGTAAATGCCGCCGGTCAGGTATCTTGCCGTATCCGAAGGGTCGCAGTCATTCACGATGGCCTTGAGGATAATGGTGCTGTCCGTGAATTCGTAGCATTCCGGATTTGATGACATATAGCGGAGTGCCGAGGTCTTGGCTCTCTTGACATAAGTCCAGACGTTCTCATTCAGGTGCTTCCTGTTGAAATTCTCCTCAAAATCCTTCACCCAAGTGTGCCGTTTCTCCTTTTTCGGAGCGGCTGTGCAGTCGAATGGGGCAACGGCGAAAAGTACGACAGCTGTCGTGAACAATGCCAAAAGGTAATTTCTATGCATAGTTGTCAGATAGTATCAATACAAATATAATTATTCTGCAGATTATACCCTCTTTTTGTATTTTTGCAGGTATATGAAACGACTTCTTCTACTGCTTTCGCTCCTTTCCTGCGTAACTGTCTTAGGGGAGGATATGCGCAACGCCCCTCTGGACCTGAGTCCGGCAAAATGGATATGGTATCCTTGCGGCAGGACTTTGCAGAACACTTTCGTCCAGTTCCGTAAGGAATTCACCCTCGAATCGGCGCCTGCGGAAGCGGGCGGATGGATACTTGCGGACAGCCGTTACAGACTGTATGTCAACGGCAGACGCGTCCAGTTCGGTCCGGCTCCCTGCGATCCGCGCTGGCAGGAGGCCGATCCCGTGAATCTGGCGCCCTACCTCACTCAGGGTCGCAACGCAATAGCGGTGGAAGTCTGTTTCTTCGGCACAGGGGACGGAACGACCCCTTTCGGCAAGCCGGGGCTGATAATGAAACTCGATGTCGACGGCAGGGAAATCGTGACGGACAAATCCTGGGCCTGTCTCTTGAGCAGGAGCTGGACGCCCGGTCAGTACAAGAGGGCCTACCTCCGCTCCCTGCAGGAATCGTTCGATGCGAGGCTTTACCCTTATGGTTGGGATGAAGCCGGATTTGAGCAGGATTCAAGCTGGGTGGCCGCTGCGGAAATAAGTGAAGGAGGAAACAAGCCTTCGGTCTGCACCTCGGGGAAGGATTATCTCTGGGG
>JAGHVE010000155.1 GCA_018064445.1 Candidatus Cacconaster equifaecalis | reverse complement strand
ACGGTAAGCCAGCCGGAATATCCGCTGTCCCGGAGAATGCGGATGACTTCCGCTTCCAGGATGCAGCCCGCACCGATGGCAGGACAGCTCATATACGAATTTTGACGCTTATAGCTACTCGGGGGGCTTCGGGGAGAACGCCAATGTTGCGCAATACGCGAGTCACTCGCGTATTGCGCAAAGTTTTTGCTGAGATGGGCTGTTGCACGGCTTCCAAGCCATTCCAAAAAACAGTTCATTATGAATTTATATCTTTCTTTCTCACACTGGAACCACGACATTTCGGTGCGTGTGTCCGAAAAATCCGGAGCAGGAGAACCGTCGCCGGATTTCCTGATCTATCTCTCTTTTCATATGAAGCAGCTTGAAAAAGAGGGCCGATATTCCTCTTTTCGGATGGAAAGGGCCTTGAAGGGAAAACTGCTGCGGTTCCGAAAATCCTCTTCTCTTCCCGTTTCGGACATCACGACGGATTTCATCAAACAATTCGAGGAGTTTCTGATTTATGAAGTGGGGAACAGCCACAATACGGTCACGGAATGCCTCAAGACATTCGGCAAGTTGGTAAAGGACATATATTCATCCGAGGAAGGTCTGAATTGTGATGACAACCCGTTCAACAGGATACGTTTCACCAGATGCCAGACGGAACGATGTTACCTGTCCGAAGTGGAGATAAACCGTCTGATGGCTCTGCATCTTACAAAAAACACACCTCTGTGGCACAGCCGCAACCTTTTTTATATGGAATGTTATACAGGACTTCGGATAGGGGACCTCCTTTCCCTGAAGTGGAAGAACTATGATGCCGGGACAAAGACCGTCACATTGACAATGCATAAGACTCACAGACAGATAACAGTCCCTCTTACACAGAAGGTCGTCTCGGTTCTGGAAAGCTACCGGGACCTGTTCAGCACTTCGGACAAATATGTGTTTCCATTCCTGAAACTGCACGATACCTCCTTCTCCCTCGGGAAGGCAATCTGTTCGGCAACCGGCATAGTGAACGGACATCTGAAAACTCTGGCCCTCCGTTGCGGAATAGAAAAGAATCTCTCTTCACACGCAGGAAGACACACCTTTGCGACAATGCTGGTGACGAAAGGTGCCAACATTTATGATGTCAAGGAGTTGCTCGGGCACAGTGACGTAAAGGTAACTCAGATATATGCCAGAATCACCCAGGAAAGGAAGCAGGCTGCAATTTCGCTGCTGGAATAAGAAATTCTTATACCAACTCCTTATTTGACGATATGGACCTCTTCCTTGAGAACCGTTATCTGGGATTCCAGCTGGCGGGCGCGGTTGACGCTCAATGACTTGCCGTCGCGATAGGCGATGATCAAAGCATTGGGGAACCCCGCATTCTTCACCTTGGGAAGTGCGGCCTTTGCCTCAGCGTATGTGCGGAACAGGCCTGCGGCATAGAGATGCTTGCTTCCCGAGACCTTGTGGTCATACACGGGGCTGACACCTTTCAATTGTTTTACGGTGGCAGCCTTGCTCAGGACAAAAATCTGAATCTGATAGACAAGACCGTCAGGCAGTTCATTGTCCTCGGCAAAAGAGCCTTCGTCCCCGATGGAAAGGCCGTAAGAGGGTTCAGCCTCAGCAAAGGCGACGGACAAATCTCCGGCAATGGAGCCTTTTGCAAAGGAGTATTTTTCCGATGAATTACCGGGATTCAACTTCAGCAGGGAAGAAACCTCGCTTTCGGAGGCGTAGCGGCGGGTGAAGTTCTCATATCCGACAACATAGAGGTTGACTTGTCCGGCAGGGCAGTCCCTTGATGAAGCGAACATAATGAACTTTCCGTCAGGAGTCTCGCTGCAGAGGAAATCGTCAGCCCCGCTGTTGAAGGGATAACCGAGGTTCTGGGGGGTTCCGAGTTCTCCGGTCTGAGGGTCGCGGTCGCAGCGGTAGATGTCGTATCCACCCAATCCGTAGAGGGAGCGGGAGCTGAAGTAGAGAGACCGTCCGTTGTAGGTGACAATCGGGTAGGCTTCCTCCCCGGCATTTATAAAGAAATCCGAAGGGGCCTGGGGCGCGCTCCACGACGAGCCTTCCACCATTGAGGAGAGCAGAATGTCCCCGTTTCTTGTGAAATACAGTTCAGCAGGGTCAGCCACGGGAACGACCGGTGTGTCGGCTCCGCCGCCGGCGGCCCCGTCAGAGGCGCTGTCTGACAGCCTCATCCAGTCCAGATGGTTGAAATAGAGATATGCTTCGTTCCTCGGAACGGTTTTTTTCGCGATGACGACGGGATGTGCCACAAATTGCCTCAGAACCTCGGCGTTTTCAGCCTTCACCTTTGCCGCAAGGGATGCCGAATCACTCTGTGCGGAGAGGCAAAAGGATGCCGACAGAACGAGAAATGCCGTAAAAATCAGTTTTTTCATACAACAAATTTATGAAATACTTCTTATTTCAAGAAAAAATCGTAATTTCGCAGACTATTTTTGACGTAAAGTGCAAAGTAAATAATTTTTAAAATTACGCAATATGCAAAGTAAAGGTGCCATCAGACTTGTGGCGATTCTAATCGGACTGGCTTGCGTGTTCCAGCTCTCTTTCACGGCTGTGACGGCAATCCACGAATCAAAGGCTGCAGCGGCTGCCGAAGAGGCAGTGAAGGCTGAACAGCTGAAACCGTCGTTTGCAAGCGTATCTGATCTCGACAAGGCTTTCTACCTTGACTCAGTACGCACTGCTGCCAACAAAGCTTACGTTGACAGCCTGGCAAACGAGAAAGTTTATTTCAATTATACCTTCAAGGATGTGAAGGAGAAGGAAATCAACCTCGGTCTTGACCTCAAGGGAGGTATGAACATCACTCTCCAGCTCGACCTGGCCGACCTTGTCCGTTCCTGCGCACGCAGCAAGACAACCGAACAATTTGACAAGGCCATAGAGACTGCACGTGAGCAGGCCGCCCAGTCACACGAGGATTTCATCACCCTCTTCGCAGCCGCCTTCGAGCAGATTGCCCCCAATCAGAGACTCTCTTTCGACATCGACCTTGACAAGCTGAGCGGGGACATAAAGAACAAATCAAAGGCAACCAACGCTGAAATCATCGACCTTCTCAAGCAGGAGGCCTCCAGTGCCATCGACAACGCCTACAACGTAGTCGAGCGCCGTGTCAACCAGTTCGGTGTAGCGCAGCCCAATATTCAGAAGATTGCGCGCACGGGACGTATCCTCGTCGAACTTCCCGGTGTGAAGGAGCCTGAACGTGTCCGTAAGCTCCTCCAGGGAACCGCATCCCTCGAATTCTGGCAGACCTATACATATCAGGAAATAGCCCCTTATCTCCAGCAGCTCAATGAAGAGATCCGTCTTCAGAACGAAGCTCTCAAATCAGAAGAGACTGCACAGGCCGCCGATGCGGAAGTCAAGGCAGAAGGCATCGAGGCCGCTCTTGACGCACAGCTTGCCGCGAATTCGGATGAAAGCGCCGCAGCTGATGCAATGGCCGCAGCAAACCCTCTCTTCAGCAAACTCCAGCCTATGGGCGGCAACAGCGCCTGCATAGGTATCGCCCGCGCCCGTGACATAGCTCAGATTGACGAGTGGTTCAAGAACAGCAAGATAGCGTTCCCCGGCGACTTCAAACCCGCGTGGACTTTCAAACCCTCTTCATATACGGGTATGCCTGACACATACGAACTGGTCGCTCTCAAGAGCGTAGCCGGCAAGGGTGCCGTTCTTGACGGAGGTGTGATCACTTCAGCCCACGTCAACTACAACCAGATCAACGGTGCCGCCGAAGTCAGCATGACAATGAACGGCACAGGCGCCGCAAAATGGGAAGTCATCACAGAGCAGAACATCGGACATCAGATTGCAATCGTAATGGACGATCAGGTTTACTCATATCCCAATGTCCAGAACAAGATTTCAGGAGGTAGCTCTCAGATTACCGGCCACTTCACACAGGCTGAGGCCGAGGACCTTGCAACGGTCCTCAAGTCAGGCAAGCTCTCCACTCCCGCACGTATCGTTCAGGAACAGGTGGTAGGCCCGTCACTCGGTAGCGCATCCATCAAGTCAGGTATGATTTCCTTCATAATAGCGTTCATCTGCGTTTTGATCTTTATGTTGGTATTCTACCGCCGTGCAGGTTTTGCGGCAGACATCGCCCTCCTGTGCAACGTCCTCTTCCTGTTCGGTTCCCTCGCATCATTCGGAACGGTATTCACCCTTTCAGGTATTGCCGGTCTCGTGTTGACAATGGGTATGGCGGTTGACGCGAACGTAATCATCTACGAGCGTGTCAAGGAGGAACTCCGCGCCGGCAAGGCAATCCGTCTTGCTGTCAGCGACGGTTTCAAGAACGCATACAGCGCAATCATCGACGGTCAGCTGACCACAATGCTGACAGGTCTCATCCTCTTCTTCTTCGGAAGCGGTTCAATCAAGGGCTTTGCGGCAGTATTGGTAATAGGTATCATCACTTCAGTGATCTCTTCAATCTTCATCCCGAGACTGATTTTTGAGCGCCGTCTCTCAAAGAACAAGGATATCACTTTCGACTCACCTGCAACCAGAGACTTCCTGCAGCACACTCACGTCGATTTCATCGGCAAGAGGAGGATTACCTACATCGTGTCAAGTGTCGTTTGCGTTATCTGCCTTGTATCCTGCTTCACGAAGGGCTTCACCCTTGGCGTGGACTTCAGCGGTGGACGTACCTATACTGTTCGTTTCGACCAGCCTACAACTCCTGAAGAGGTCCGTGCTGCCACAATGCAGGAATTCGGCGAGGCTGCCGAGGTCAAGCAGTTCGGTGGTTCATCACAGATGAGAATAACCACCACTTACAAGGTGAACGAACTGAGCACCGAGGTTGACCACGAAATCGAGGCTAAACTCTACAACGCATTGAAGGGCAAGTTTGCAAAGAGTCTTTCTCTGGAAGATTTCACTTCAACTCTCGAGAACCCTAACGGTATTGTCAGCAGTGACCGCGTGGACGCATCAATCGCATCCGAGATGCAGAGAGACGCCGTCATCGCAGTCATCCTTGCCCTCATCGCAATCTTCGGCTATATCGCAATAAGGTTCAAGAACTGGACCTGGGGTATCGGCGGTGTGACTTCACTGGTCCACAACGCAATCATCGTGATTGGTTTCTATTCCATCTTCTCCGGAATACTTCCCTTCACTCTCGACGTTGACCAGACATTCATCGCTGCAGTCCTCACAATCATAGGTTATTCAATCAACGATAACGTGGTTATCTTTGACCGTATCCGTGAATACAGAACCCTGTATCCCAAGCGTCCGCTAGGAGAGAACGTGAACGACGCTCTCAACGCAACGCTTTCACGTACAATCAACACTTCACTGACAACCCTGCTCGTGCTCATCTCCATCGCAATCTTCGGTGGTGAAAGCATCCGCGGATTCTCAGTTTCACTTGCACTCGGTGTCTGCGTCGGTACATACGCTTCAATCTTCATCGGTACTCCGGTGATGTATGACCTCAACATCCGCAAGGCCAACAAGAAAGCAGGCAAGTAGTTTCCTGCTGTAACAAAAGAGACCGTCCGCTTTCAGCGACTTTGGCTCCCGAAGAGGGAGGGGACCCACGTCAGTGGGGAGGATCGCTGAAAGTGGACGGTCTCTTTTGAAATAATTCGTTATCTTTGTAACAATCTAACTTCAGAAATATGACAACTGGGTATACTTTGCAACAGACAGCCTCGCAGGTAAGGCGGGACATCATAAGGATGGTGACGGCGGCCGCATCGGGTCATCCGGGCGGATCCTTGAGCAGCACGGACTTCCTTACATACCTCTTTTTCAAACAGATGAACGTCACTCCGGAAACCTGGAAAAGGTCAGGGGAGGGGTTGGATATGTTCTTCCTTTCCGCCGGACATCTTACTCCGGTGCTGTACAGCGTCCTTGCAAGAAGAGGATATTTCCCCGCAAGCGAACTGTCAAGTTTCCGCCGCTTCGGCTCCCGCCTTCAGGGACATCCGAGCGTGGAATGGGGAGTGGAGGGCATCAACCAGTCCGCAGGTTCTCTCGGGCAGGGCCTTTCCGTTGCTTTGGGAGCGGCGCTTGCCAAGAAACTCAGCGGTGATGACCGTTCGGTCTATGTGCTTGTAGGTGACGGTGAAAGCGAGGAGGGACAGATTTGGGAGGCGGCGATGGTCGCTTCGCATCACAAGGCCGACAATCTTGTTGCGATGACCGACTGGAACCACCAGCAGATTGACGGAAGCATCGAGAATGTCGGAGGAATGACAGACCTGAAATCCCGTTGGGAAGCCTTCGGATGGAAAGTGATCGAGGCTGACGGGCACGATTTCACGGATATTGAAAAGGCTTTCAACGAAGCTTCGGCAGCAAAGGGGGCCGGCAAACCCATTATGATTCTTTTCAGAACGGAAATGGGTCACGGAGTGGACTTTATGGCAGGCACACACAAATGGCACGGCAAGAATCCTTCTCAGGAACAGTGCGATGCCGCGATGAAACAACTTGAAGAAACGATAGGAGATTTTTAGTATGGCAGAATTCATCAATTCCGGCAACAAGGACACGCGCTCAGGTTTCGGAGCGGGCCTTCTTCAGGCAGGACGTCTCAATTCAAAGGTAGTGGCAATGGCCGCTGACGTGACAGGTTCGGTCAAGATGGATGCATTCGCCTCTGAATTTCCCGACAGATTCTTCCAGTGCGGGATAGCGGAGGCCAATATGGTCAGTATGGCTGCAGGTATGGCAATCGGCGGATATGTCCCTTTCATCGGGGCCTTTGCAAACTTCGCCACGGCCAGAATACTGGATCAGATAAGGCAGTCCGTCTGCTATTCCGGGACCAATGTCAAGATAGCTGGTTCCCACGCGGGAATCACCCTTGGTGAAGACGGGGCGACCCACCAGACAATGGAGGACGTGGGCATAATGCGTATGCTCCCGGGAATGACGGTTGTATGTCCCTGCGACTACAATCAGACTGTCGCCGCCACGATTGCGGTATCAAGATGGAACGGCCCCGTCTATCTGCGTTTCGGCCGTCCTAGCGTCCCCAATTTCACCGAAGAGGGTGCGGAATTCCGGATAGGCAAGGCACAGAAACTTCTGGAGGGCAAGGACATAACCATTCTGACATACGGTCATCTGGTATGGGAATCCATACAGGCGGCGAAGGTACTGGAGGAAAAAGGCGTGAGTGTGGACCTTCTTAATATCCACACAATCAAGCCTTTGGACGTCGAGGCAATCAAGGCGTCAGTAGCGAGGACGGGAAAAGTCATTGTCGCTGAAGAACACCTGATAGCCGGAGGGCTTTCAGAGGCGGTTGCCGGGCTTCTTGCAAGGACGAATCCCGTTCCGATGCGGTTCGTGGCGGTGGATGACAAGTTCGGACAAAGCGGAAAGCCCGCCGAGTTGATGAGCCGGTACGGCCTCGACGCTGAGCACATCCTGTCGGCAGCCGGACAACTGCTTTGATGGAAGATGGATATTTTTTACTACTTTTGCAGTTTATGAGAAAACTGCGCATAGGGAAAATAATTACACTCGTTCTCATCGGTCTGATGGGGATGAGTGTTTCTTCTTATGGGCAGTACTATACTCTCGGCGCGGACCCCGCCAACATCCAGTGGATGCAGCTGGACGGAGAACACTACAAGATTATCTACCCGCATCAGGCGGACAGCCTTGCCCGCAGATATATGTATCTGTTCGAGTCGACCCGGACGCTCAACAGCGCAACGGCCCACATAGAGCCTGACAAGGTCCCCCTGATTCTTCACCCGTATCAGGTGAACAGCAATGCCACGGTTGTCTGGGCTCCGAAGAGGGTTGATGTCTTCACGACCCCGGAAGCGGTTCCCCTGTATCCCCAGAACTGGGACAGGAGCCTTGCCCTTCACGAAGGAAGGCACGTTGTTCAGATGACACATTTCACAAAGGGCTTCTACAGGATTGTCCACTATCTTGCAGGAGAACAGTCCGTCGCACTTGGAATCGGTATGCAACCCACCGGAATGCTGTTCGAAGGGGATGCCGTAATCAATGAGACGGAGCTGTCTATGACAGGAAGGGGCCGCAGCGCGGATTTCCTTATGTACTATCGCAGCGCTTTCCACGACAAGGACTATCGCGACGAACTCAACTGGAGATTCGTCTCGTTCAACAGATATACTCCCGGAAAGTACAATTACGGTTATATGGTTACGGCGATGGCCAGGTACAATTCCGGGAACTATTACACCAGCGGCGACATAATGCAGCAGAAGAGGTGGTGGTTCTGGAGGATATTCGACGTGAGCCACTGGGCCTACCGATACGCTTCGGGCCTTACCCAGAAGGAGAACTGGTACAAGGCGGTGGAGGTATATGACAAGATATGGGAGAAGGATTATCAGGACCGCGCTCCCTACAGCAGTTTTGACAGTCTGCTTGCAGTGCGGCATCCCCACCATTATATCAACTATACGAGTGTTCTCCCTACCGTTGACGGGCAGTTCCTTTCGACGAAAGTGAGTCTGCAGGATTCAAGGCATCTGATAAAAATCGACGCTTCCGGCAAGGAACATTACCTGAGGCCCTTCTCATCCACCACCAGCCGGATTGTTTCCGACAGTAGGGGGAATTACTATTTCTCTGAAATCGTCCCGGACATCAGGTGGGAGATAAAGAGTACCTCGATTATCAGGAAATATGACGAGAGCAGAGGCAGGATAACCGACTTGACAAAGAAGACGAGAATGTTCAACCCGACACTGACAAAGGACGGGAACACACTCGTCGCGGTGGAATATCCCCCTATGACCGGCTCGAACACGAACATTGTCTTTCTCGATGCCGCCACGGGTGAGGTCAAGTCAAGAATAGCCTGCCCTTCCGGATGGCAGATCAGCGAGGCCGTGTCAAGGGACGGAGCGGAAGACGGTGAAATATTCGCCCTTGCGGTAATCGGGGAGGGAATTGCGGTAATGAGATACAGGGACGGTCAGTGGAGCAATGTTACGGAGGTACAGTACTCTTCGATGCGAAACCTCAGCCTGCTTGACAACGGAAACCTTATGTTCGTTTCCGACCTCAACGGCGCGAGCAACGTCTATGAGATAGACCCTTCCGAAGAGACTCCGAAGCCTGTGCAGAGGACTTCAGCCCGTTTCGGAACGACAACTCCCACGGTTCACGACGGCAAGTTGTATTATTCGGATTTTGACAGGAGAGGATACAATCCCGCGGTGACGAGCGTTGATTCCCTGTTCTCGAAGAGAGTGGATTTTGCGGAAAGATACATTGATCCTGTGGCGGACTCCATTGCCCGGCAGGGTGCCCGTCTCGGGCCGAAAATAACGCCGGAGCAGGATTCGGTATTCCTTGCGTATGCTGACAGCCTCCCCTCCAAGAAGTACAGAAAAATTTTTCACGGAATAAACATTCATTCCTGGGCTCCCCTGTATGTCGATATCAACCGCGTCATGAACCTCAGTCTGGAGCAAATCGACAGAATTGCGGCTCCCGGAGTGATGGTGATGTCCCAGAATGAACTCGGCACTCTCTCCGCCATAGCCGGATATTCCTACAGGAAAGGGTTCCACGGAGGCCACCTGAACATCAATTATTCAGGGCTTTTTCCTGTATTCGAGGCGAATCTGGATTTCAACGACCACCACAGGACCACCACATATCTGTTTGACAAGCCGAATCCGAAACCTGACGAAATACCTGTCTCATACAGGATAGACACCTTGTCCTCCCCCGCACTGGACTTTACGGGCAAGGCCTATATCCCCTTCAATCTGAGCAGGGGAGGATGGAACATCGGCATTATTCCGAATGTGGAATATCATATCTCCAACGACAAAGTCTCGACCTTCGGGAAGGAGGTGCGCAACGTACAGAATCTGCTGCTCAACCTGCGCTACTATCAGATGGTAAGCGAACCGACAGCCAGGCTTATGCCGAGGGCCGGATGGGGTGTGGACCTGAATTACGCATCGGCCGTCGGCCGTCACGACGCTTTGGGCAAACTGTTTTACGCCAATGTGTACGGTTATCTCCCCGGATTCAATGATGTACAGGGATGGAGGTTGGAGTGGTCTATGCAGAGGCAGCTGAGGGATTATCCTTTCGCATATCTGGAAAACCTCGTCTCTCCCGTCAGAGGCTACGACAATGCGATTCTGACCGATTACAACAAGTTTTCAGTGGATTATGCCATTCCCATCTACGGCAAGTTTGACGGATTTCATACCTTTTTCTTCTTCCTTCAGAGGCTGATACTCGTGCCGTTTGCCGACGTGGCCGTCAACAAATCCGACCTGGCAATCAATTCGAAAGGTGAGATAGTCGAGAAGGGGAAGCCGATGCAGTACTCATTCGGTACGAAGTTTATGGTGGACCTCCACTTCTTCCGTTTCGGTTTCGGACTCAAACTCGGTGTCCAGTACGCGAGGACCGGTGAAGACCGCAATTCCTTCAAATTCGTGATGAGTGCAGGGTTGTAGAAAACTCCTCAATCAATCTTGAGAACTGCCATGAAGGCACTCTGGGGCACTTCCACCTGCCCGATCTGGCGCATTCTCTTCTTTCCCGCCTTCTGTTTCTCAAGCAGCTTGCGCTTTCGGGTGATGTCGCCTCCGTAACATTTCGCGGTCACGTCCTTGCGGACCTGGCGGACAGTTTCACGGGCAATGATTTTTGCTCCTATTGCTGCCTGGATTGCGACGTCGAACTGCTGGCGCGGAATCAGCTCCTTGAGTTTCTCGCATATCTTGCGTCCGAAATCGTATGCGTGGTCCTGATGGATAAGCGTTGACAGGGCGTCTGCGGGCTCACCGTTGAGGAGAATGTCGAGTTTCACAAGTCTGGCTTCCCGGAAGCCGATGATGTGATAGTCGAAGGAAGCGTACCCTTTCGAGATTGACTTGAGCTTGTCATAGAAATCGAACACAATTTCGGAAAGTGGCATTTCGTAAGTCAGTTCAATCCTGTCCGCCGAAATGTAATGCTCGTTCTTCAAAATGCCCCTCTTGTCAAGGCAGAGCTTCATAATCGGGCCGTAAAACTCCGACTTCGAAATAATCTGGGCCTGGATATACGGCTCTTCGATATGATCTATCAGAGTCGGGGCGGGGAGTCCGGAAGGGTTGTGGACGTCCAGACACTCTCCCTGTGTCGTATATACCTTGTAGGAGACGTTCGGGACGGTTGTCACGACATCCATATCGAACTCTCGGAAGAGACGCTCCTGAACGATTTCCAGGTGCAGCAGGCCGAGGAATCCGCAACGGAACCCGAATCCGAGGGCAAGTGAACTCTCGGGCTCGAATACCAGAGATGCGTCATTCAGCTGGAATTTCTCCAAAGATGAGCGCAAATCCTCGTACTGGTCCGCCGTGACAGGGAACATACCGGCATAGAGCATCGGCTTCACGTCCTCGAATCCGGCAATGGCGTTCAGGCAGGGATTCTCCAGATGTGTGATGGTATCTCCCACCTTCACCTCGACGGCGCTCTTTATGCCTGATATTATGTATCCTACGGAGCCGCAGGGAATTTCTCCGGTGGGGTGCATCTTCATCTTCAACACACCCACCTCGTCGGCAGTGTATTCCTTCCCCGTATTGACGAACTTCACCCTGTCGCCGGTACGGATGGAGCCGTTCTCCACCTTGAAGTAGGCGATGATGCCGCGGAAACTGTTGAATACGGAATCGAAAATCAGGGCCTGCAGGGGAGCCTGCGGGTCTCCCTTAGGTGCGGGAATTCTCTCCACAATCGCATCCAGTATTGCCCCGACACCCTCTCCTGTACGGGCAGAAGTGAGGAGAACGTCATCCGGACTGCATCCGAGCAGGTCGACGACCTGATCCCGGACCACGTCGACCATAGCCGCATCCATATCTATCTTGTTGAGGACCGGAATTATCTCCAGGTCGTGTTCGATGGCAAGGTAGAGATTCGATATGGTCTGGGCCTGTACGCCCTGGGTGGCATCCACAACAAGCAGGGCCCCCTCGCAGGAGGCTATCGCGCGTGACACTTCGTATGAGAAGTCGACGTGCCCCGGAGTGTCAATCAGGTTGAGAATATATTTCTCCCCTTTGCAATTGTACTCCATCTGTATGGCGTGGCTCTTTATAGTAATGCCTTTCTCCCTCTCGAGATCCATCGAATCCAGAACCTGGGCCTCCATCTCCCTCTTTTCAAGGGTATTGGTGAGTTCCAGCATCCTGTCGGCAAGAGTGCTCTTGCCGTGGTCGATATGGGCGATTATGCAGAAATTTCTGATGTGTTCCATAGAGCGGCTGTCAATCCTTGGTTGAAAGGGCGCTCAACTTCTCCTGAAGCAGGACGGTCATCTCTTTCATATTGTGATTGCTGAAGAGTTTGACAAGGTAATAATACGTCGAAGCACACGTGTCGAAGGCCTTCTTGTCAATCACATCGTCCTCTCCCGGGCCGGTCTTTATGGCCAGAAGGTTCATCATCGATAGAGTTTCGTCGGCAAAATCCAATCCAATCTCCTTCGCCTTGTCCTTCTCTCCGATACGGAGATAGCTCTCTATTATCGAGAGCATCGCCCATTCGTTGATGCTTCTCAGAGGGGCAATGTTGTAAGGGAAATTTCTTTGAGGCAGCACTGCGATGCACTTGTCCAGAAGTTCACGCGCCTTGTCATATTCGCCCCTGTCTATCATAAGTTCTGCGGCGGTGGAGAATATGTCGCGGACGGGAGTGACAGCCTCGAAGGTATAGATGTTCTGATAATCGACGTGCATCGTGGTGTCAGCGAGGGATTCCAGACGGTAGACGTTCATAAGATTGTTGTACAGCACATCGGCATCCTTGAGCGAATCATCTTTCGGATTCTTCGCGTAGGGCATCAGTTTGTAGCAATAGCCGTCATATTCAAGATAGTCCTGAATGCCAAGGTCCGTTTCCGAACGGGAAACGAAGCAGAAAGGCCGACTCCAATCGTAGTTTGCCAGAATGTCCAGGATGACCAGATTGAATTTGGTAAGATGCTCGGACTTGATATCTATGACAAGGCTGTCCTGAATGCGGTCCGCATTCTTCGGGTCGACAATTCCGGAGGCCAGTGCATTCTCCCTGTTGACTTTTATGATGACTTGCTTGGCGGGGAGGTAATCGCTGCCGCCTTTTGTGACATATTTGGGATTGCGGAATACGGAAATGGCGTCACTTGCAAGAATCGGATGGCCGAACGCGTCAATGACGGGAACGTAATCGTTTGTCCCGTAAAGGTACTGCTTTCTTTCGATGGAGACCGGAACGGGGTCGCTCTCATAGAATTTCTGCTTCATCTGGTCGATATACCAGTCCGTTGAAGCCAGGGAGGAGTTGATGATTCTCACGTCCGTACGGATTCCCTCAACTTCCTGTGCATACCACAGAGGGAAGGTATCATTGTCCCCGTGAGTGACAAGCATGGCATTGGGTCCGCAGGTGTTCAGGTAGTTGTAGGCTATGTCACGGGCTGTGTAGCGGCCGCTGCGGTCGTGGTCGTCATAATTCTCGCAACCCATCAGTACAGGCGCGACCAGCCCGAGAACAGTGGCCGCGCAGGCGATTGCAACGGAATTCTGTCTCTTAGTGAGCGATTCAATCCAATTCTGGAGCGCCATCACGGAAAGGCCGATCCATATCGTGAATACATAGAATGAACCGGCGTATGCGTAGTCCCTCTCCCTGACCTGGAATGGAGGCTGATTGAGGTAGACCACGATGGCAAGGCCCGTCAGGAGGAACAGAAGCCCGGTCACCCAGGTGTTGCGTCCATCGTGACGGAGTTGGAAGAAGAATCCTATCAGACCGAGAATCAGGGGAATGAAATAGTAATGATTCTTGGAGCGGTTGTTCACCAGATAGTCAGGCCCGGCACTCTGGTCGCCGAGGCGTGCGTTGTCGATGAATTTGATGCCGCTTTCCCAGTTGCCGTTCAGAAGTTCTCCCGGAACCTGCCCGTGGAAATCATTCTGCCGTCCGACGAAGTTCCAGAGGAAATAGCGGACATACATATAGTTGACCTGATAGTCGAAGAAGAACCGCAGGTTGTCGATGAAACGGGGCATCTGGAATGTCTGGTTGTGTCCGTTTACAACGGCGCTGCGGGTGTTCATCTTCTCGCAGTACTGCATATAGAACTTCTTGTATGACTCGTCATACCCGTTCCACATACGGGGGAACAGCATCTTTACGGATGAAGGATACACGGGGTCGACATTTCCAGTCTTTACATATTTTCCGTCCAGAGGGGTATAGAAGAAGTTCTCCTCTATTTCGTACGGGGAAGTGAAGGCCTGGCCTATGAGGATGGGGTTCTTTCCATACTGCTCCCTTTCCAGATATCTGATGAGAGTATATGGATTGTCAGGCTGATATTCGTTGGTCGGAGTTCCGGCGCAGGAACGGATGATAGTGATTGAGAAGAGAGAATATCCGACAGTGATTGCGGTGAAGCAGAGCAGGACCGTGTGCCACAGGGCATTGCCCTTTTTTCTCAACACGTTCAGCCCCCAGAAGCACAGTACGAACAGGGCAATCATAAATACGGCCGCGCCGCTGTTGAAGCCCAGACCGAAACCGTTGACAAACAGCCTGTCAATGGCCGCCGCCATACGGGGCAGATACGGGATGATGCCGAAAAGAACCACTGCGAGAATAATTCCGGATAGACAGAGTACACCGAATGCCTTCCAGAAAGTGACCGGCTTCTCCGTTTTCTTGAAATAATATATGAATACGATGGCCGGTATCGTCAGAAGATTGAGCAGATGCACACCGATGGAGATTCCCATAAGGAAGCATATCAGAACTATCCATCTGTTGGCGTAGGGCTCTCCGGCTTCCTTCTCCCACTTGAGAATGGCCCAGAAGACAATGGCGGTGAAAAGGGAACTCATTGCATATACCTCCCCCTCGACGGCTGAGAACCAGAACGTGTCGGAGAAGCAGTAAGCCATCGCCCCCACGAACCCCGCGCCCAGAAGGGCTATGGCATTGGCTTTTGTGAGGGGTTTGCCCCTTTTTTCGTATATCTTGGACCCCAGCAGGACTATTGTCAGATAGAGGAAGAATATGGTCAGGGACGAACACAGGGCGTTCATTGCATTCACTGCCACCGCCGCGTGCTCCTTGTCAGTGAAAAGAGTGAATATATGGGCGAAGAGATTGAAGGAAGGGTTTCCCGGAGCGTGTCCCACTTCCAATTTGTAGGAAGAGGCTATGAATTCACCGCAATCCCAGAAACTTGTCGTGGGTTCGATTGTTGACAGATATACCGCTGAGGAGAGAGCGAAGACTACCAGCGCCACCACGCGGTTGATTTTTCCGAAATGTCCTTTTTCCATTCTGTTGTATGTTTAACTGACAAATATACGCTTTTATCACTAACTTTGCGAAAAAATTGATTTGCAAATACTTGACCATATATGGCGGGGGAGCGGTTTTCCGATGGAAGATTACCTCGGGAGCGCAGTTGTGCCGCGGCAGGAAGGGTTGTCAACGGCAATCGTTCTGTTGCTGGCGACATTGCTTGCCATAGTGTTTCACTGCCGTCTGGTTGAGGGTTGGAGAAGCGCCGCAGACACTCTCTTCAACAGCTTCCTTAGAAAAGCCGTTTTTGACAACTCCCATAAAAGAAATAGCATCGTCATCTCTTTTGCAATCACTTCCGTATTGTACGGCACTGCAATAGCTCTTGAAGAGAGTTCCCGTCCGTTATGGTTTGTAATGGTGGTGCTGGCGGTCTATTTCATCCTGCGGGAGTCCGTTCTCAGGCTTTCCCTTTGGTTTTCCGGAAAGAAAAAAGAATTCGACCTTGCTAGAATCATCTCCTATTCGGCCTTTTCCCTGATTTTCCTCACGGCGCTGCCTGTTGTTGTATTGTCCGTGCTGGAAGTGGAGACAATACGGATATTCACGGATATCTATCTTGGATTGATTTTCGGCTTTTTCTACGCAATTTATCTGAAAAACTTGTATAAAATTTTAATTTCATCAGGATTTTCACTTTTTTCTTCAATTTTGTATCTTTGCGCCCTTGAAATGTTGCCGGCTTTAGTGGCGATAAAAGAATTGACTTCATAGATGGCACTTAAAAACGTTCTAATATCACAACCCATCCCCACAGGAGCATCTCCGTATGCCGATATTGAGGCCAAATTCGGAGTGAAGTTCGATTTCCAGCCTTTCTTCCGTGTGGAGGGGGTGAGCAAAAGAGATTTTGTATCGCAGAAGGTTTCCGTTCTGGACTATACTGCTGTCGTGTTCTCTTCCAGGACAGCCATTGATTCGTTTTTCTCCCTCTGTGAACAGACTAGGGTGACCGTTCCGGAATCTATGAAATATTTCTGTCAGAGCGAGGCGATTGCCGTGTATCTCCAGAAATACATAGTGTATCGCAAACGCAAGATATTTTTCGGAAACGGCTCCTTCCCCTCAGTGATAGAGGCGATAGGTGCAAAGCACAAGAACGAAAAGTTCCTGATAGCCTGCAACGATGCACTCAGGCCCGATGTCGACAAACTCTTCTCGAAGGCGAAACTGAGCCACGGAAGCGTTGTTCTGGTCCGCACTGTCAACAATGACCTGACATCGCTGGATCTTTCCAACTACCAGATGGTTGTCTTCTACAGCCCCAATGACGTGAAGTCCCTGCAGGAGAATTTCCCTGACTTCCAGCAGAAAGATATACTTTTCGCCACGTACGGACCCTCCACCGCAAAGGCTATGGAGGGGGCGGGTCTCAAGGTGGAGATTTCCACGCCGACACCGGAAGCCCCTTCAATTGCTCAGGCGCTGACATTGTATCTGTCATCAAAATAAACCTTCTTATGCGCCGCAGCCGGATAATTGCACTTCTCAGCGACGGCTCCTCTCTGGTGAATTTCCCTTTCAGGGTTCATTTCCGCAAAGGGGAGGGAGAGGTTGCAATCTCAGTGCCCAAGAGGAATTTCAAGAGGGCGGTGCACAGAAACCTGATCAGAAGAAGAATCAGGGAGGCATACCGGACGCAGAAGAGTTTCTACCCCTTCACCGGGAACTCCGATCTGCTGATTGTTTACATTGCAAAAGAAATATTGGATTATAAGGTCATCGAGTCGAATGTCGCTTCGTTCCTTCAGAAAATTGGCGGTATGGCTTCCGATAAAGCTGATTAGGTTCTACCAGATCTGCATCTCACCTTATCTTGGGCAGAATTGCAGATACACGCCAACCTGTTCGGCATACGCCATCGAGGCCCTTCGCAAACACGGGCTTGTCAAGGGTACGGGCCTTGCCCTCTGGAGGATTCTCCGGTGCAGTCCCTGGGGCGGCTCCGGTTATGACCCTGTCCCATAATAATTGTGAAAAATATGATGACTCTTCGGGAGAAAGTCGAAAATCTTCCCCACGAACCGGGGGTTTACCGCTATCTTGACAGCGGGGGGACCATCATATACGTCGGAAAGGCAAAGGACCTCAGAAAGAGGGTTTCCCAGTATTTCCGGCCCAGGGAGCAGCTGGACCGCAAGACACAGGCTCTGGTGGAACATATCGCCGATTTGCGCTACACCGTCGTGGAGACGGAGGAAGACGCCCTCCTTCTGGAGAACAACCTCATCAAGCAGCTCCAACCCCATTACAACATACTTCTGAAGGATGACAAGACCTATCCCTGGATAGCGATAAGGGCAGAAAGATTCCCAAGGGTGGAGATGACCAGACGCTATGAAAAGGACGGCTCACGATATTACGGACCTTATGCCAGTTCCCAGCGGGCCAGAGCGCTCCTGAATCTGATAGCAAGCCTCTACAAACTGAGGACCTGTGCGCACAACCTCAGTGCGGAGGCCGTTGCATCCGGAAAATTCCGCCCCTGCCTGAACGCCCATATAGGAAGATGCGAGGCGGTCTGTTCGGCGGGTTCTTCCCTGACCGAGGAGGAATATATGTCCCGTATTGAGGAGATAGATGCCCTTCTGAGAGGACATACCCGGAGTCTGATGGCGCAGTGTCGTCAGAAGATGGCTCAGGCGGCTTCCGCCTTGCAGTTCGAGCAGGCTCAGCAGTGGAAGGAGCGGCTCTCTCTGCTGGAAGCCCATCACGAGCAAGTAAAGTCTTCGGGTCACGGAATCGTCGATATGGAAACAATCAAGCTTCTCAAGCCCAAGGAACTGCCCAGAAGAATCGAGAAATCGCAGAAGGTGATGGAGCAGTTGAGGGATGACCTCGGAATGACGGAACTGCCGAGGCATATAGAATGTTTCGATAACTCGAATATCCAGGGAACGAATCCGGTGGCGGCCTGCGTCGTGTTCAGAGACGCAATTCCGTCCAAAAAGGATTACAGGCATTTCCTCATCAAGACAGTTGTGGGAGCGAACGATTATGCCTCGATGAAGGAGGTGGTGAACAGGCGCTATTCCCGTCTGCTTGCAGAAGGAGAGGAACTTCCCCAACTTGTTGTGATTGACGGAGGAAAGGGGCAGCTCAAGTTTGCGCTCGAGGCTTTGACGGAACTCGGCATCAGGGAGCGGATGTTCGTTGTCGGTCTGGCGGAAAGGCTTGAGGAACTGATTATTCCCGGTGATCCCACCCCTCTCTGGCTTGACCGGAATTCATCATCTCTCAGGGTTCTTATGCATATCAGGGATGAGGCTCACCGCTTCGGAATAACTCACCACAGGGCCCGCCGCAGCGCCGCGCAGATTCAGAGTGAACTAAGGTCTATCCCCGGGGTCGGTCCCGCGACAGAGGCCAAACTTGTGAAAAAGTTCAAATCTGTCAAGCGCATCAGGGAGGCCTCCCTTGAAGAACTCTCGGAAGTCATCGGCCCCGCCCTCGCCGGCAAAATCAAATCTGAAATGAAATGAGAACAGCCCGATATGCTTGGCATACCGGGCTGAATATCAAATCTGAAGTATGTCTGCTATTCGTAGCTCTTCTTCACGAAGCAGGCCTTCTGGAGGTAGTCTGCGCTGATGCGGCAGGTTTCGAGAATGTTACCTACGCCTGAACCTTCCATCTCAACGATATAGCCTTTTGCTCCGGCTACGTCGAAGTTCTTGAAGATTGCATCGAAGCCCACCATACCGCTCTGTCCGATTTCGGTGTAGTCCTTGATGTGGAG
>JAGHVE010000037.1 GCA_018064445.1 Candidatus Cacconaster equifaecalis | reverse complement strand
GGGACAGGACACCTACAATGTCTACAACCACAACATCTCTGTCTTCAAGTACCCGCAACTCAAATTCGGCTTCCGCTTCTAATCCAAGAAGTAACGATACACAAGAGGGACACCCGCCAGGATGCCCCTCTCGTTTATGTTTGCGCAATACGCGAGTGACTCGCGTATTGCGCAAACTGCACGTTCACAGGTAATTGAGCCCCAAATCGCCACCATTGCGCGACGCGAGTGACTCGCGTCCGTGCAACCCCGCGACTCCGCCCCACGATGGCCAACCTCATTTTAGAGGAGGGGGATAGTCATCCTTCCAAAACGTCACATATTGATTATCAGCAATTTGGCTTCCCACACGATGTCCATCCCCCGCAAAAAATCAGGGATGGCCATCCAGTCCGATTTTTCCAACAAAACGTAAATCTTCATCCGGTTATGAGATTTACGATTTTTTGTAAGAGGAATTTCCTATCCTTGTCCCGTCAAATCAAAACAGAAAGGACTATGAAAAAGAAAGAGAGAGATTACGGGGATGGACATTCATACGTGGGGAGGTACGTTGACCTGATGTTTGACCGCGGATTCAAACGCATCTTCGGGAAGGAGAGCAACAAGGACCTCCTGATCAATTTTCTGAACGAGATTCTGCCCGAGCTGAAGATTCGGGACCTGACCTTCCTCAACACGGAACAACAGGGTCTTGCGCTCGAGAGCAAGAACTCCACCTTCGACGTCTACTGTACGACGGACGACGGGACGAAGGTGGTGGTGGAGGTTCAGGTGAAGAACCAGCACAACTTCGCTGAGAGGGCACTGTATTACGCCAGCCTGCCGATACTGGACAGCCTGAAAAGCGGCGATGACTACAGGATGGTGCCGGTCTATGTTGTGGCGTTGCTTGACTTCGAGATAGACAGGCATCCGGAAGGGGAGGAGGAGACATACGAGTACAGGTATTCAATCCGGGAGGACAGGACGGGGGCTTTGTTGACGGATGTCCTTCATTTCGTGTTCATAGAAATCGGGAAGTTCAAGAAAACGGAGAAAGAACTTGTGACAAATAAAGATAAATGGTATTTTTGTTTCCGCGACATGTACCGTCTTGAGCGGATGCCGAAGGAGCTGAAATCAAAGATATTCGAGAGGCTGTTCCACGTGACGGAGATAGCGTCGCTGCCGAAGGAGGAACAAATCGAATACATCAAAGAAATGACGACGGAAAGAGACATCAGAAACCAGATTGTATATGCCCGGGATATGGGTAGAGAGGAAGGTATTCTTGAAGGTGAAGCAAGAGGAGAAGCGAAAGGCCGGAAAGAAGGCATTTCTTTGGGTGAAGCAAGAGGAAAGGCAGAAACAGCCTTGGCTATGCTTTCAAACGGCTTGGATATTGCCATTATCTCCAAATGCACGGGTCTTTCAGAACAGCAGATTCAGGATCTGCAAAAAATTTAAGAAGTTACTGCACCATTGCCTACAAGAGGGACACCCGCCAGGATGCCCCTCTCGTTTATGTTTGCGCAATACGCGAGTGACTCGCGTATTGCGCAAACTTTCATTTCCGGTTGATGGCGGCGACGGGGTCCAGACGGGCGGCGCGTAGGGCAGGGGCGACCCCCGCGGCCAGTCCTGTCAGCACGGAGACCATCAACCCGGTAAAAATGTTGGATAAACTCAACTTCAACGATATCAGGCCGACAGGAACAATGATTGTCAGGACCCAGACAAGAACGATACCTAGCACCCCGCCTCCCACAGAAAGTTTCACCGCTTCGTTAATATATTCGACGGCAATGTCCCTCTTTCTCGCCCCAACCGCCCTCTGAATGCCTATCTGCGGTATTCTTTCTTCAACATTGACAAACTCTATGTTCGCTATTCCGAAACATCCGACAAGCAGGGAGAAGAATCCTACAATCCACCCCAACCGTCCCACCATCCTGAACAGGTCATCCAACTCGTTGATAATGAAGGAAAGGCTGTTGATGGCAAAATTGTCGGCATCACCCGGCCTCAACCTTCTGACCTGTCTGACAAGCGATCTGATTTCGTCCGCAGATGCCCCCGAAACGGCGATTGAATTCCGTGCAGAAGCCGTCAATCCTTCGATTCTTTCATAACAGCGCATCGGGATTATGCCGGAATGGTCCACATCAACGGTACTTACCCTGTCCGCTCCCGTTTCATTGAAAACGCCTATGATCCGAAGATTTTTTGAACCGGCCTTCATACTTTTGCCCAATACCCGGGAACCTCTCTGATTGGGGAACAGTTCCTCAACCTTTTTTGAACCGAGAATCACCACGTCGGCTCCCCTTGACATCTCGGCTTCGGAAAAGAATCTCCCGCATTCCAAACCCTCCTTGATAACCATTCTCCAATCTCCCTCCACTCCGACAGTCCCTCCTCCCTGCGAAGTGAAAGCTATCCCGCCGCATTCGGACAGATGACTCTTAAGGAATTCATACTCTGACAATTGCACAGGCGGTCGCGATACGTATTCCCACCACCTGAAAATGCCGTCTTCATTAAGATCCGGTTCGAGAGGCTGGCTCTCAACGAACAGGATGTCTGTACCATACTCCCTGAAACTGTCGCGGATTGTCGAATGGAGAGAATCGACAAGAGTGAATACCGCGACAATGGCAAAAATGCCTATGCACACTCCCAAAAGCGAGAGAAACGTGCGAAATCTGTCGGCCATATCAAAATAAGGCCCCCTACAGTCCCAATTTCTTCTTCAGTCCCCGCAGGCAATCAAACGCATCCAGCGGAGACATAGTATTTATATCCAAAGACTTTATCGTTTCCTTGACATCAAGCAGAAGAGGGTCATCCAGCTGGTAAAGGGACAACTGTATTCCCTCCTGCCGTTTCGGGGCCTGTGCAGAGGACATTGCTGCAGCTCCGGATTCCAGCCGGGCAAGTTTTTTTTCGGCCAGATACACCACGTCGCGCGGCATTCCCGCAATCCGGGCTACCTGAATGCCGAAACTGTGGGCAACCCCTCCCTTGCACAGTTTTCTCAGGAAAATGACCTTTCCGTCAGATTCCTTCACTGAAATATTATAGTTGTGAACTCTCGGAAATTTCTCCTCAAGTTCGTTCAGTTCGTGATAATGGGTGGCAAAGATTGTCTTTGCCCCCTGCCCCTTTTCGTGCAGATATTCCACGATTGCCCAGGCTATCGACATTCCGTCAAAAGTGCTGGTGCCCCGGCCTATCTCGTCCAGCAGGACAAGGGATCTCTGCGAAATATTGTTCAGAATTGCAGCGGACTCGGTCATTTCCACCATAAATGTGGATTCTCCTCGGGAAATGTTGTCTGATGCACCGACTCTGGTGAAAATCTTGTCGACCACTCCGATTTGTGCGGCGGCGGCAGGAACGAAACATCCCACCTGGGCCATCAGGACAATCAGGGCGTTCTGCCTGAGGAATGCGGATTTTCCCGCCATATTCGGGCCTGTCAGTATGATTATCTGCTGCTTTGTATTGTCAAGGTAGAGGTCGTTTGCAATATAGGACTCCCCTTCCGCCATCCTCTGCTCGATGACAGGGTGACGGCCCTGAGTGATGGATATTGTTAATCCGTCGTTGATTTTCGGACGGCAATATCCCCATTGCGATGAAAGAATTGCAAAGGAGGCAAGGGTGTCCAGCTGCGAGAGCACCTCTGCATTTGTCTGAAGTTCGTGGACTTTTCTGCGGATGGAGCCGACAAGTTCGCCATAAATGCGGGTCTCGATTGCAAGAATCTTCTCCTCCGCGCCCAGAATGGTGTCCTCGTAACTTTTCAACTCCTGGGTGATATATCTTTCGGCCTCGACGAGAGTCTGCTTCCGGACCCAGTCCTGAGGGACCCTCTCCTTATGCATATTCCTCACTTCCAGATAATACCCGAAGACATTGTTGTACCCTATCTTCAAAGAAGGAATGCCCGTCGCCTCTTTTTCCCTCTGCTGTATTTCCAGCAGAATATCCTTTCCGCGGGACAGAGTGTTCCGGAGTGTACGCAATTCCTCGTCAACGGAGGAAGATATCACCTCCCCCTTGCCCACGGCCGCCGCCGCATCAGGCAGAAGAGTGGTTGTCAGCAACTTGAAAAGTTCGGTACAGTCGTCAAGTTTCCTTGCCAGTCCCGCAAAAGCCTTGTTGGCAGAAAGAGAGGTTCTTATTCGGGAAGTGTTTTCAAGAGACCGGGCAATCTGCAAGGCTTCCCTCGGCAGAAGTCTGCCTGCAGCAGCCTTGGCCACGATACGTTCCAAATCACCGACTTCTCTGAGCCTTTCTGACACAGTTTCAAGCAATTCGGGATTGTTTACGAAAGCCTCGACCATATCGTATCTTGCATTGATGGCATTCTTGTCCTTCAGAGGTCTTGCAAGATACTGCCTCAATTTCCTGGCTCCCATCGGCGAAGAGCAGTGGTCCATTATGTCCACCAGGGATGTGCCGGCGGAACCTGCAAGCGAATGGAATATCTCAAGATTGCGGACAGTGAATCCGTCCATCCAGACGAAGTCATTGCTGTCAATCCTTTCAATCCTGCTTATATGCCCCAGATCGGTATGTCTGGTCATCTCCAGATAATAGAGAATCGCACCTGCGGCGCTTATGCCGAGAGGGAGGTCTTCTATGCCGAAACCCTTCAGGTTTTCCGTTCCGAAATGTTTGCGAAGCTTGACATACGCGGATTCCGTGACAAACGGCCACTCATCTAAAGGTGTGATATATCCGGTATTTCCGAACTTGTTCCGGAACCCGTCAAGAAAACTGCGTTCAATCAGAATCTCTTTCGGGGCGAACTCGCTCAGCAGGACTCCGATATAGTCCACGCTTCCCTGGGCGGCAAGAAATGTCCCCGTGGAGATATCCAGAAATGAGGCACCGGCCAGATTCTTTTCGAAAGAGAAGGCCGCAAGATAGTTGTTCTCCTTGGAAGTGAGGATATTGTCATTATAGGCAACACCGGGAGTCACAAGTTCCGTAACCCCTCTTTTTACAAGTTTCTTAGTCAGTTTCGGGTCTTCAAGCTGATCACACACTGCGACCTTGCATCCTGCACTGACAAGTTTCGGAAGATACACTTCCATAGCGTGATACGGAACCCCGGCAAGTTCCGTGTACTTACCGCCACCCGCCGCCTTGCGCGTGAGGACAATTCCCAGAATCCGGCTGGCCTTCACGGCATCCTCGCCGAACGTTTCATAGAAATCGCCGACACGGTACAGGAGCAACGCATCGGGATATTGGGCCTTTATCTCGAAGTACTGCTTCAGCAAGGGTGAAACGGTATCCTTTTCCTTCATATAAGGACAAAGTTAGTCATTTTTTCCCGATTGAGAGAATAATCGGCAGATGGTCTGAGACGCCACCGTTATAACGGGGGCCTATGTATGTCCGCCGTGGTTTCACTCCCAAAAAAGTCTTGTCCTCTTCAAGCAGGAAAGGCATAGGATATATGGTCTCCGTCACCTGATTACGCAAAAGGGGCTCTGATACGAAGAAATGGTCTATCTGCTCCCATTTTCCCTTGAATCTCAATGTCCCCGCCGGGCTGTCTCTTCCCCGCACTTCCGGTTTCAGGCGCATAATCTGCGGGACCCCTGTTTCGGGGGCAGTATCGTTGAAATCCCCCATTATCACTATATCCTTCCGGCCGGGAGAGGCCATCAGGGAATCCAAGCAATTTTTCAGAAGGGAAGCCGCCTCCTGTCTTCTGTCGGAGGTTCGTTTCGCCCCTCCGAGTTTCGATGGCCAGTGATTCACGAAAATATGGAGGGTGTCAAGGTCCTCCACTCCCCTGACAAGACCCTTCACGTACAGGATATCCCGAGTGGGGAACTCTTCAACTCTCAGGGAATCTATCTTTATCGGCACAAAGGTGTCTTTCCGGTATACAAGGGCCACGTCTATCCCTCTTCTGTCGGGAGATTCCCTGTGGATGAAACCGTAATCGGCAGCCTCCGCCAGCGGGGAATCCGTCACCAGGGCCCGCAGAACCATCTTGTTTTCCACCTCGCAAAGGCCGGCAATTGCAGGAAGGCCTCCATACCGGTCGGCAACGGAGACCATAGTCTTTGCCACAGCATTCTTTTTCCGGGTGAATCTGTTCCAGGTCCAGTGTTTCTCCCCCGCGGGTGTGAAGGCGTCATCATCCTTGTCCGGATTGTCGAAGGGGTCGAAGAAATTCTCCACATTCCAGAACATCAGGACAAACGAGAGTATGATAAATGACAAGCGTTTCACGGCGGCTATCAAATTTTCCGCAAGATGGGGAACATTTATGGAAAAAAACTTCCATAAACGTTTATAGCCGTTTTGAAACGTTTAGAAACGGATTCTAGAATTCTTTCTTTATCAGCGTGTATTGTCTTGACCCTATGCCTATTTTCTCGGCGTGTTCAAGGCAACTTTTCCACTCTATCTGAGGATTGGAATTCTTGAAATTGTCGTGATGGTCCACAAATCCTTCGGAATGTATGTTTCTGTAAAGCTGTCCTCCGGGCAACGGATCCGCTGCGAGGCAGGCGTCGGCACAAGCCTGGTCCAGTGCGACAGGGTCGAATGATGCGAACATTCCTATGTCGGGAAGAATAGGGACGTCATTCTCACCGTGACAGTCGCAATTGGGGGAGACATCCTGGACAAGAGAGACGTGGAAGTGCGGACGACCGTCCAGCACCGCCTTGGAATATTCCGCAATCCTGCGGCAGAGCAGTGTATTTGCATTGTTCTCCATAAAATAGATTGCGTCGAAGTTGCAGGCTCCCAGGCAGCGGCCGCATCCTACGCAATTATTGTGATCAACAGTCATCTTCTTTTTCGCCGAATCGAAGACAAGACCTCCGTTTGCACACTCTTTCATACACTGCCGGCAGCCGCGGCACAAATCTTCATTGATGAGGGCCTTGCCGGCACTGTGCTGGTCCTTCTTGCCGGCACGGGAACCGCACCCCATCCCTATGTTTTTCAGAGCGCCGCCGAAGCCGGTCTCCTCGTGCCCCTTGAAGTGGCTCAGGCTTATGAATATGTCGGCATCCATAATGGCGTGCCCTATATGGGCCTCCTTGACATATTCTCCCCCCACCACCGGAACGTCGACGTCATCGGTGCCTTTAAGACCGTCCCCTATCAGAATGGGGCATCCTACAGTAAGAGGTGTGAATCCGTTCTCCCAGGCACAGTACAGATGTTCCAGAGCATTTTTCCTGAAGCCGGGGTACATTGTGTTGCAGTCGGTCAGGAACGGCTTTCCTCCGCGTGCCTTCACCATATCGACGATGACACGTGCATAATTCGGGCGGAGGAAGCTCATATTTCCCTTCTCCCCGAAATGCATCTTTATCGCAACGAATTTGCCGTCAAAGTCGATGCGGTCGAAACCTGCGGCCTCTATCAGCCTGCGGAGTTTGATGGGAGTCCCCTCTCCATACATCTTGGTATGGAAATCCGTGAAAAATACTTCAGATGTTTTCATAAACCTCAGATATCCTTACGGTTATATACTATGAATTCGAAGTCAAGCCCACTCTTGTCATCGTGCATCACCTCGCTGCGGGACAATTCATTCCACTGATCTTCCTTCACTTCCGGGAAGAAGGTGTCGGCAGGGTCCACATTTGTATGAACCCTCGTAAGATAGACCTTTCCTGCCAGGGGGAGAGTCTGACGGTACATCATTCCGCCGCCTATGCAGAACACTTCCTCCTCTGTGCCGGCGGCGGCAAGCGCGGCATCAAGGGTCGGGAAAAACTCAGCCCCCGAAGAGAGGTCCTCCTCCGTTACGGGACGGTCGCTGACTACAAGGTTGCGGCGGCCCGGGAGGGGCTTGTTGGGCAGGGAAATCCAGGTACCCAGCCCCATAACCACCGTGTGCCCTGCAGTCACACTTTTGAAATATTTGAAATCCGCGGAGATATGCCAGGGGATACATCCCTTGTATCCGATGGCCCAGTTGAGAGCCGCAGCTCCTATCAGACTAAGGTTTTTCATTGTCATACGGCAACGGGAGCCTTGATTGACGGCCAGGGGTCATAGCCGGTCAATTCAAAGTCCTCATATTTGAAATTGAATATATCTTTTTTGTCAGGATTGATTATCATTTTCGGGAGAGACCTGGGCTGCCTTGACAACTGAAGGGCCACCTGCTCGAAATGGTTCGTGTAGATGTGCGCGTCCCCCAGAGTATGAACAAAATCTCCCGGTTCAAGTCCGCAGCACTGGGCAACCATCATTGTCAGAAGGGCGTAAGAAGCGATATTGAAGGGAACGCCGAGGAAAGTGTCGGCACTTCTCTGATACAGCTGGAGGCTCAGTTTGCCGTTTGCCACATAAAACTGGAAGAGGCTGTGGCAGGGGGGCAGGGCCATTTTGTCCACTTCTGCGGGATTCCAGGCACTGACGATGAGCCTGCGGCTGTCAGGATTTTTTCTGATTTGGCTGACCACATCCGCGAGCTGGTCTATGCTGCGTCCGTCGGGAGTGGGCCAGCTGCGCCACTGGTGTCCGTAGACAGGGCCCAGGTCGCCGTTTTCGTCCGCCCATTCGTCCCAGATCGATACGCCGTTGTCCTTCAGATATTTGATGTTCGTATCTCCCGCAATGAACCACAGAAGTTCGTGAATGATAGATTTCAGATGGACCTTCTTCGTAGTCAGCAGGGGGAAACCTTCGGCAAGGTTGAACCTCATCTGATACCCGAAAACACTCTTCGTACCGGTTCCGGTCCGGTCTGATTTCAGGACTCCCTCCGACTGAATATGCCGCAATAAATCGAGATATTGTTTCATAGAACAAATATACAAATCTGTTTTCGTATATTTGCCCATCGAATAAAGAAATGAGTTGCAATTCCTCATACGTCCGCCCCAAAAAGGCTCTCGGCCAGCATTTTCTCACTGACCAACGAATCGCGCATTCAATTGTGGAGGCTTTTCAGGGTGGGGGTCAGATCCTCGAGGTGGGCCCCGGAATGGGGGTTCTCACACAATATCTGCTGGAAAGGGAAGATTTGTCACTGAAAGCCGTGGAGGTCGACAAGGAGTCGGTGCAGTATCTCATCTCTCATTTCCCGAAACTGGGCAATAATCTGTATGAAGCTGATTTTCTGAAACTTCCCCTTGAAGAACTGTTTGAAGGTGATTTCGGGATAATCGGTAATTTCCCCTATAACATATCTTCCCAGATTTTCTTCCGGATTCTGGACTACCGGTCAAATGTAGGGCAGGTCGTCTGTATGATACAGAAGGAAGTTGCCGAGAGGATTGCTGCAGGTCCGGGGTCGAAGACTTACGGTATTTTATCCGTGCTTCTGCAGGCCTGGTATGATATAGAATATCTCTTCACCGTTTCGGAAGGGGCGTTCCTCCCTCCCCCGAAAGTCAAGAGTGCCGTCATACGGCTCAGGCGGAACGGCAGAAAGGAGTTGAAGGATTCAAACGGAGTGGTCATTTCTGACGAAAAGTTCAAAAATGTCGTAAAAACCGCTTTCAATCAGCGACGCAAGACATTGAGGAACTCTCTCAAGCCTTTTCTCTCTTCCGGAAGCACTCTGCCTGAATCTTTCGCTTCTATGCGTCCGGAGCAACTTTCTGTGGAGGATTTCATTGAATTGACATCTGCGCTATGACCGCTCTTCTCATATTCCTGTTATCTGCAATAGGCATCTCTTTCCTCTGCTCTCTTCTGGAAGCCAGTCTGATGAGCACCCCCGTCTCTTATGTGACAATGCGGGAGGAGGAAGGGTACAAGCCTGCGACTCGTTTCAAGAAATACAAATTGGACTCTTCCCGCCCGATAGCGGCGATATTGAGCCTCAATACCATAGCGAATACTATCGGTTCGGCGGGAGTCGGTGCCCAGGCCACACGCCTGTTCGGCAGTGAATGGTTCGGACTGGTGAGTGCAATCGTCACGATTCTGATACTGGTTTTTGCGGAAATTATCCCGAAAACCATCGGAGCCACCCATTGGAAAAGGTTGGTGGGATTCACCAGCGGATGTATCAGAGTTCTGATAATAATGCTTTACCCGATTGTCAGAAGTGTGGAATTCCTCCAGAAACTGCTGACTCCCAAGGGGGATGAGGTGATGGTGACTCGCGAGGAGATTTCGGCGATGGCCGATGTTGCGGAGGAATCCGGGGAACTTGATGAGGATGAGAACGAAGTGATACAGAACCTGATCGGTCTGGAAGACCTGCACGCTGATTCTGCGATGACCCCAAGGGTGGTGTGCGCGGTGGCTGCAGAATCTATGACGGTCGGCAGATTCTATAAGGACAAACGGTTTCTCCACCATTCCCGCATACCGGTTTACAGCCAGAGCCAGGATTATATTTCAGGCTATGTCCTTCGTATGGATGCCCTTCAACTGGTTGCAGATGACAAGAAGGATGTTACTCTGGGAAGCATAAAGCGCGAAATCGCTTCTTTCCAGAAAGAAATGCCTCTCGATGAGATATGGGGAGAAATGATTTCAAAAGACGAACAGATAGCCGTAATCATCGATGAATATGGCAGTTTTCAGGGAATTCTGACTTTGGAAGATGTCATCGAAACCATTCTGGGCGATGAAATCGTTGACGAGCAGGATGCGGTCCGCGACATGCAGCAGTTCGCCCGCGACAAGTGGAAGAGGCACCGTAAGCATTAAAAGTTGCGCAAAACGCGAGTGACTCGCGTATGGCGAAAAGTGAGGGGTGCGCAGTAGTTCGGGGTTGATATTGCGACCGGACGGAGTCTGTCCTTTGCCGCAATTATCAACCCCGAATCCGGTGGCGGGATCGAAAATGGCGGTTTTCCAGCCACGGACGATGAATTTTTGCGCGGAGGGATGGCGAAAGGCCTGTTTTAATCCCGAAAGGCGGGCTTGCGGATAGACCTGAGCAGATGATTTGCAACACTCGCGGATGTTGTTAGGACAAGGCTCGTTCCGTTGTTGTTTGCGCTTTGGGCTCCTGTCTATTACTTGAGTCGGACTTCGCTGCGCTCACCCTCCCACTGCGCTGCGCTTGTGGGCCCCTCCCGCTATTAAGCGCGGGTCGCGAGGGTGTTCACAGCAAGCATCTTTATGCTTGCGGCCTGAGCAGCAGGGCTTTAGCCCGCCGGACCTTAGGTCCTTTCAAGTAATAGACAATCCGCCTGATATAAGCGCAAACAAAAGAAGAGGGACATCCCTGCGGGTGTCCCTCTTGGTTTGTATCGTTACTTCTTGGATTAGAAGCGGAAGCCGAATTTGAGTTGCGGGTACTTGAAGACAGAGATGTTGTGGTTGTAGACATTGTAGGTGTCCTGTCCC
>JAGHVE010000125.1 GCA_018064445.1 Candidatus Cacconaster equifaecalis | reverse complement strand
CATCGGTTAACGCATCAACAGTATTTGAAGGAGATGAAGACAATAGATCTTAATGATTATGTGAAGAGTGGCGCAGGCGCCAACGGGGACAGCTATTTCAGCCTCAGGGATGAGAACGAGATGGTGAAACTGTATAATTCCGATTACCCCACCGGACCAATATATGACGAACTTGAGGTTGCACAGAAGGTGTATCGTGAAGGCATCCCATCTCCCGAACCGGGAGTTCTCGTGACTGACGGGGAGAGGATAGGGATACAGTTCCGCCGTATTGTCGGCAAGCGCAGCTTTTCAAGGATGCTTGCCGATGAACCGGAAAGAGTTGCGGAATTTGCAGGGGAATTTGCCCGATGCTGCAAGGAACTGCACTCGCACGAGTGTACCGAGGGTGCGTTCCCCGATGCGAAACAGCAGTTCCTTTCCCTGCTTGAGGCGGTTGAGCAACCGGCATCCATCAAGAGGAGAATGGAGGAATTCATACGTTCCGTACCCGACAGCAATACGGCTCTGCACGGTGATATGCATATAGGTAACCTGATTTCCACCCTGCCCGCAGGGGCTCCTCTCTCAACACCGCATAAGGTGATGTTCATAGATCTGGGCTACTTCAGCCACGGCTTCCCGCTCTTTGATTTCGGTATGTCCAGGGCAATCTGCATCTCTTCGAATGAAGAATTCCGCCAGCACGATTTCCACGTCGACGGGAAGATGACGGCCGAGTTCTGGAAATATCTGGTCAGGGAATATTTCTTCTCGTCCGACCGTCTCGCCGAGAAATACTTCGGCCCCGGCCAGACTGTGGAGTCCGTGACCGAGGCCATAAAACCTTATGAATGTTGCAAGTATCTTCTGGTGCAGTATAATCTGGGTTTCCTGCCGGAACACTACCAAAAAGTGCTCAACGCAACGTTCGGATAGAATATTCTACTGCTTTCCTCCTCCGATTGCCTGGAACAGGTCGACTACTGACGTCATTATGTCGGCGGTATTCTGTATTTCCGCAATCTGTGCATTCAGCAGGTCATTCTGGGCCGTAAGCACCTCAAGATAGGTTCCACGGCCATACTTCATCTTCAATTGTGTCGCTTCAAGCGCAACGGTCATCGCGTCGACCCTGTTGCGGCAGTCATCCACCTTGCTCTTATATGCCTTGATTTCGGCAATCGAGTTGTTGACTTCGTTTCCGGCCGACAGAAGAGCATTTGCATACTCCATCTTCGCAACTTCGTACTGGCTCTTGCTCACCTTCAGCTGCGAGATGTTGTCTCCTGCGTTGAAGATGGGTTGGAGCAGCCCCCCGATTGCCTGATAGAGCATACTTCCGTCAGCCCAGTCCAGAGTCCCGCCAAGCGTTATGCTGGGGCACATATTGGCTCTTGCAAGGTTCACGTTGTAGAAAGACTGTGCAAGTTGCATTTCGACGGTCCTGACATCGGGACGGGTCCTGACAATCTGAAGATTGATGTTTTCCAGTTTTTCACAATCCATCTTGAGGGCCGATTCGGTGGATATGGGACTGAGGACAATGTCATAACTGCTGGAACTCAGCAGATATCTCAATTCATTTTCAATCGTGTATTTCAGAAGTTTGAGGGACTTGCTGCTAGCAAGAGTGGCGTAGTAGGAGCCTTCGAACTGGGAAACGCCGGCCTG
>JAGHVE010000033.1 GCA_018064445.1 Candidatus Cacconaster equifaecalis | reverse complement strand
AGGAAGAAGTACGGTGAGCAGGTCGGAACATATTGCAGGCTGCTCGGCAGGATGGGATTCCGGAGTGTGGAAGGGCATATATGGTATGTCGATTCCAACAGTATAGTATCGTTGTAGTCGTTATGGCAGACTGGGATGTCTTGCGTCAAAGACAGACTCAGCCGCAGACAGCAAGTTATTTGCGAAGCAAATGACGCAGATGGCGAGAATGGACGCTGTCCAGCCGCAAGTCAAACCAGTCTTCGGCCGGCATTCTGGAGTGTTGCAAATAATCTGCGCAAGTGGCATTTGTAAAATCGGCCATTGGCGACACTCTGGGCTGGATTTTCTTGAATGTCCGTGCGCAGATGCCACCCGCCGGGCCTCATCTGCGCATCGATAACCGCTCCCCCGTGCCTGAATCGCATCTTCTGTGCGCGGACGATTTGCAGAACCCACAAATTCACTTGATTTTTATTAAATTCGCCGTATGAAAAATCTGGATATACAACGTAAGATTGTAGCGAATATGACTTCTGAGAGCTGGAGGAACATCCCACACGTTGCTTTCAGTTATGAGCCTGACATTACCGAATTCGAAAAACATTATCTTTCGGACAAGGGAACTGTCAAGTTCAATACCCTGCTTCTCTCCATCATTGCTTCCGCTCTCAAGGAAGCCCCAAGAATGAATGCCCATTTTTCCTATAACAAATGGCTTGTTACCGGTCACCTTGATTTGAAATCAACCATTGACATATCTATGCCGACCATACTTCCGGATGGAAGGATGATGACTCTCAATCTGAAGGACTGCGGTTCCAAGTCCCCGGCGGAACTTCAAGCATATATTGACGATATCAGAGTCCGCGCCGCTTCCTCCAGCCTGGATGACGTGATGATGGACACCGCTATGAAAAACACCTTCAATACATTCCTCAAGGGAAATGTCCACAAGGCAGTCGGGCGTATGCTCGGGCGACTCTTTCATCCTCATTGCGCAAAACTCCTCAATGGTTCCGAAAAAAGAAGATACAAAAATCTGCCCGCCGACCGGAAACTCACCACTTCGGACATTGAGCAGGGATCAATCACCGTCTCAAATTTCGGTTCGCTTTATAAGAGCCTCAGAGGCAGGCCGTTACTTCTTGAGATTGTCCCGCCGCAAGTCGTCGCAATCGGCATCGGGGCCATTCAGGACACAGATGGCAGGCGCATCCTTCCGATGTGCATTGCTTTTGACCACCGGGCGCTTGATTTCGGGGATATTGTTCCTTTTATCAAAAAAATGGATGAATTGCTTGCCTAAGTTCAGTATATTTGTATGCTGAAATTTTATGAAACTGGGAAAAGTTCACAGATTTGCCGATTCAAAGTTTGCGAAACAGTGCCAATACTGGTTCCGCTTTATCTTTCTTGACAAGAATCAGAGGATAAGGGCCGGTTCCCTTGCCTACTTTTCTTTGATTGGACTGGTGCCTTTCGTCTCTTTCTTTCTGTGGTTTGCCGATTCCATCAATACGAATCCGGAAGTATCTCCTGTGTTTGAAATACTTCTGCCCGGTTTGTCCGGCTCCTTCGAAGAGATCGAACACTATGCCCAGACAAGCAATGAGACCTTGTTCTCCACCTGGGTGGGATGGGTGGCAGTACTCATCATATTGTACTTCCTGTATTGTATTTTCATAAACATCCAGCGCGTATTCAACAGCATCTGGAAATCCATCGAGAGACCCGTAAAGGGGAAGATGGGCGTCATAGGGATATCTCTGCTTGTATGCGCGACTGTCCTGTTGTTGTGCTCCTACATCTTTGTCCTTGTCCAGTCTCTGGCTTTGAGGCTCATTTTCACGACAGTCATATTCTATTTCTGCATTGCGGCGGCATACTACTATCTGCCCTATGACAAGAAGCCGGACGCGCGTCCTGTCTTCATCTCTTCAGCGATTGCAACGGCGCTGCTGTTTGTCTGGGCCCAACTGATACCGGTCATTGACGATTTCGTGGCCACTTACCAGTCGCAGGGCCTCCTTGTATTCCTGCTGGTCTTCTGGATGTACTGGGCCTGGTTCATCATCCTGTTCGGAGCGAAACTCTGCCGGCACATAGACAAGAGCGGCGAGGCCTATCTGAAAGACGAATTGGACAGGATTTCCCCCTATTTCGTCTGTTATCTCTCGATGATAGCCGTTTCGTATGTGTTCCGCAAGGCGAATTACAGCAACGGAGGACTGTCATTCACCCAGATAAGGAAGGGGATGTTCCTGACGGAAAATGATTCCAAAAATAAAGGGGCGTTTCTGCCGATGCCGCTTCTTACCCACATTCTCGACGAACTGTGCGATTACAGGAATGTGCTCACAAGAAGAACGGATGACGGCTCCGTCAAATATATACCTGCAGTCGAAAAAACCAGGGTGGCGACTTATACCGTGGGGGATTTCCTGTTTGACTACTATTTCAGCGGAGGCAGTATCTCCACTTTCCGATATCAGGATATCCATCCAGAACTTGAGTCATCACTCTCTTCAAAATTCCTGTCGATATTTGCTCGGGAGGCTACTCCTCTGATTGAACTTGTCCCTGACAAGGAACTTGTCTATTCGGCTCCGGGAGTACATAAGGACGAATATGGAATAAGGAAACGTGCCGATTATGACGGATACGTCAAGACACTGCGGAAAGAGGTGAAGGCGGTGGATTATGGCGCTGCAGAGGGGCAGTCTTCCGCTGAAATTCTGGCTTCGAAGCCCTTCTGGAAATTCTGGTTGAAATAAAAAAATGAGGCATCGCGAAAAGCAATGCCTCTTTTTCTCTCTTGTAGCGGGACCCAGGATTGAACTGGGGACCTCATGATTATGAATCATGCGCTCTAACCAGCTGAGCTATCCCGCCGTCATTGTTGAGGTAGACGGATTCGAACCGCCACTAAGAGGACCAGAATCTCTTGTGCTGCCATTACACCATACCTCAATGGGACGGCAAATATACTACAAATAATTATCTATGCAAAAAAAAATGCAAGGTTGCCGGGTTAAAACAGCGACAGCAGACGGAAAATTCCGAATCCGAGGTAGGTCCCCACTGCATAACCGACGATTCCGATTGCCAGTCCGGCAGCAAGCGCGCGTCTGTTGTGCATTGCGGCGGAAATCATAGGAACGAAAGGAGGGGAGCATAGCAGCGCCACGGAGCCGATGACAGTCGTGTCTGCATCCAGATGGAATGTCCTTGACAGCAAAGCCTGCAGGCCAAGGGAGCTGAATACCACGAAGAAAAGATAGCCGAGTGCTCCGGCTCCGCCTGCAAGGTCCAGGGACCTTACATCTGCCATTGAGGCGACCACGATGCTGAAGACATAGATGGCATACATTCCCACGTCATAGCTGTATGGGAGGCTTCTTAGTTTGGGGATGAACGACGCTCCGATTCCGAATGTGGTGAGACACAGGATGAACAGTGTCATCATCGGAATCTTCGGGAACAGTTTCGTGATAAGGAATGACAATCCGCATATTGTCAAGGATATCAGAATGAGGAGACCGAGAATGCACAATCCTTTCCTTGTGCCGAGTCCGCTGTACGGATTCTCCTCGTTAGACGACTCTTTCTTCTTCGACTTTTCCTGATAACCTTTGGGCATAAGTTTCGTTACGAAACCCGTCACTGATTTTTTGGCACGGGCGACCTTGTTGACCATATTGTCGATGATGATCTTGCTCCTGCTGTTCAGGAGTCTGCGGAACAGCTTGATGCCGATGGCCATCAGAAAAATGAGATAGAAGAATCCTACCAGCATGTCGTAGCTGTTGAGCAGGATATAGGTGCTGTCAGACACGTCCAGCATTGTCTTGAGTGCGGCCATGTTTATGGTTCCTCCTGTATACGCACCTGTGAGCAGGCCACCGATTTTTGCCGTGCCGTCCACGGCCATCGCCCCGGAATCAATGGGGTGTCTGAAGATGAAATAACCTGAGATGATGGCTACGATTACGGCAATAAGCCCGGTGATAAGGACCATTGCATAGCGTTTCCCGTCGCCCTTGCTGAAAGAGCAGCCCAGAAGCATCAGGGGGATTGCGAAAGGAACGGTGGTCGAACTTAGAATTTTCTGCAGACTCACCGCCCCCTCCGGAAGGGGGCAGCCGAAAATGTTGCCGACATTGCCGACAATTACACCGAGAATGTAAAGAACCAGGACGGGACCGAGTTTTCCGATCCAGGAGACTTTCCTGCAAAGCACAAGAACAACGGCAGGCGCTACGAGAAAGAAAATTGCAAGAAGGACTGTTGTAATCATTATTCCGGAGATATGAAAAAAGCGGCTTGGAAACAGCCGCTTTTTCTTGATGAGAACGTTCTTAAGCGCAATGGCTCTGCACGAATTCGCAGAACTGGGACATCGTTTGGATGGTGTTGAACTCCTTGGGATCCATCTTGAATCCGAAAGTGTCCTCTACGAAGACAACGACGTCAACAACCTCAAGACTGCCGATGCCCATATCGTCTTTCAACTTTGATTCGGGGAAAATGGTATTCTCATCAACTTCCAATTCGTCAATCAGGAAGGATTTGATTTTTGATTCAACTTCTTGTAGGGTCATGATATACAAATTTGCGAAATAATCTATTCAACAGTTCTTGCAAAGGTAATAAAAAAAAGGAGGATTACAAAAATAATTGAAGACTATTCCACGAGACATTTGTCCAGTTCAGCCTCGATGGCGTCCCTGTCCATATTCTGTCCGATAAAGACCAGTTTCTGCATTCTGTCGCCATAGATATCATCCCAGTCCAAGGCCAGGTCGGGTTCACGTTCAAGCAGGGCATTCAGCTCGGAAGCCGGCATCATCGCATACCAGTCCCCCACGTTCTTCATCGAGAACTGTTTTCCTGCCTGTTCGAACAGGTAGCAGGTGTTGAACTCCTCGCTGAAATAGCAGATGCCTTTTGTCCTTATCACGGATGACGGCCATCTTCTGGCCACGAAACTGTCGAAGCGGTTGATGTCAAGCGGACGCCGCCTGCAGTAGACGAAAGTCCCTATGCCATATTCCTCGGCTTCCCCTTCTTCCTCTTCCTCGTGTTCATGTTCGTGATGTCCCTCCACTTCCTTTATCCAAGCGGCGGAAGTGGCCACCTTCTCGAAATCGAACGTCCCGCTGTTCAAAAACAGGTCGAAATCCACCTCTCCGTAATCGCAGGGCAGAATCCGTGCGTCAGGCTGCAAGGCTTTCAAGATGCCGGTGACCTGTTCCCTTTCACGGTCGGAAATCTCCGATGCCTTGTTCAGGAGGATGACGTTGCAGAATTCAATCTGCTGGATTACAAGACTCTGTATGTCTTCCTCGTCAATGTCATTGCGGACCAGATCTTTCCCGCAACCGAATTCATCCCGCATCCGGAGGGCATCCACGACAGTGACAATACTGTCCAGCCGTACCGGGGCATCCTTCGCCAAAGTAGGATAGATTGAGGGGATTGAACATATTGTCCTGGCTATCGGCTCCGGCTCGCAGATGCCGCTGGCTTCTATCACGATATAATCGAACTTGCCGGTTACGGCAATTCCGTGGATCTGTTCTATGAGATCGGTTTTCAGAGTGCAGCAGATACATCCGTTCTGCAGGGCAATCAGATTGTCATCCTTCTGATTGACTATGCCTTCCTTCTGTATTAGGTCCGCATCTATGTTTACTTCCCCTATGTCGTTGACTATCACGGCGAACCGTATTCCGCGACGGTTCGACAGAATTTTGTTGAGAAGAGTGGTTTTCCCGCTGCCCAGATATCCTGTCAGCAGGAGTACGGGTATTTCTTTTTCATTCATATCGTCTTGGGCCATTCGCCCACCTCCATATCTTTCAATTTGCCTTCCTCGATGCGGAACCGGAGTGCGGTCCGGACAAGGTGGAATCCCTGCAGTCCGCAGGCTCCGGGGTTGAGGACCATCATATTGTAATGCCTGTCATTCATTACTTTGAGTATGTGGGAATGCCCGCAGACGAAAATGTCCGGGCGATGGGCCTCTATCAACTGGAGAGCCTTGTAATCATATCTTCCGGGATAGCCCCCGATATGTGTCATCAGAATCTTGAGCCCCTGAAGTTCAATCAGCTGCGCTTTGGGATAGTCGATTCTGACATCCTGACCGTCGCAGTTTCCGCTAACGCCGGTAAGTGGCTTGAATGCCGATATCCTGGCCGCCGTCTGGGCATTGCCGAAATCCCCGGCGTGCCAGATTGTGTCAACCGGCTCCAGAAAACCGCGCACCTTCTCATCAAAATAGCAATGAGTGTCTGATATCAGGCCGATATATGCCATCAAAACGGATTCTTAGTTGTTCAGATAATAGGTTACGTTCGTGACTACCCTGACTTTCTTTATATAAGGGGTATTGTTGTCCCTGTCGTTTATGGTGAATGTTCCCTGTGAGGCCTGCTTGATCTTGCCGAGGCTGCTTTCGGAGTCCTTGGCGAACTTCTGGGCCACCTCACGCGCATTCTTTGTCGCTTCCTCTATCATCTCCGGCTTCAATTCGTTGAGAGCCTCGAAAGAGAATTCGCTTTTGCTGTCCCATTCGCTCTCCAGAGTGATGCCGGCGTTTATCAGGTCAGTCTGTTTTTCCATAAGACCGAGTATATTGTCAACATTTTTTGAAGAGACGGTGATAGTGCACTTGGCCACGTAACGGAAAGTTCTCTCGTTATTGCCGTATTCCTGGGTGTATTTATCCGAGAAGGTGGGAACCGATACGCTGATTTCTTCCTTGGAAACGCCTCCCTTGACCAGAAAATCGGTCAGCCTCGCCGTCTTTGCATTTATTTCCGATGAAATGGCACCCAAATCGTTGCCTACTACCTTGAATGTCATCGGCCAGACGACGCGGTCCGCCCTGACTTCTCTTTCGCACAGCCCCTTCACGTTGACTGTCCTGTCAAAAGATTTGAGTTTTGAGACGGCGCAGGGAAGCATACATCCCAGCACAATGAGCCCAGCCATTACCGCCAGCCCGGAGTAGATTCTTGATTTGTCCATAAAATTCCTATTTTTACGACGGCAAAAATAGTAACTTTATTCAAGATTCAGTCAGATGGAACTGTTCTATTCGAAAAATATCGCCGAAGGGGAGACCTCTCTTGACCGTCAGGAGTCAAATCATTGCGTCAATGTCCTGCGTCATCGCACCGGGGATTCCATCAATGTGATTGACGGGCAAAGCCGGCTTTTCAAATGTACGGTCACCGATGACAACCCGAAATGTGTCAGGTTTGCGATAGACGAAGTCGTGGAGGGCTATGGAAGCCATCCTTACCACCTTCATATGGCTGTCGCGCCACCTAAGAACACCGATCGGTTCGAATGGTTCGCCGAGAAGGCCACCGAGATAGGGGTGGATGAGATTACGCCTCTCTTCGGAGAATATTCGGAAAGAAAGGTCTTCAAGCCCGAACGTGTTCAGCGGATTCTTGTCAGTGCTTCAAAGCAGTCCCACAAAGGCTCGATACCGGTACTCCATCCCGCAGTATCCGTAAAGGATTTCATATCCGGACAGGCGGGGACTGATGCCCTGAAACTTATCTGCTACTGTGACGATGTCGCCGGCCTTGGCGTGGAGAAAATCAATATTGTGGAGAGTCTGCACACTTCGCCGGATGAGGATATCATAGTGATGATAGGTCCGGAAGGGGATTTCTCACGCAGTGAGGTTGAGCAGGCGGTAGCCGGGGGATGGATTGTCACCTCTCTCGGGGAGAGCCGTCTGAGAATAGAGACCGCCGCAGTCGTGGCGACCGCGGCGGTTTATCTTGAGAAATCCCGGTGAACTTCTGAATCAGAAAGAAAGTTCTCTTGTCATCTTGCCGTCTTCGGTATGGATTTTAACGGAAATCCTTGATGCCGTGGCCTCGAAGTCAAGACGTTCGTGGCTGCTGTTGACAATAATGGGGAAGTCGTTGCCATATTCCTTCGGCTGGGCCAGAATGTATGAGTGATAGTGGGCGCTCAGCATAAGGTCGACTCCGGCTGCGTTCAGGACAGGGGTGAAATTCTCCTTTATCCAGAGTTGGGTGGCCCAGGCATCCTTGTCGGCGATGGCAGGGATGTGCATTATGCAGACTTTCTTCGGTGCGGAGGCGAATTTTGGCTCGGTCACAGCTTTTTTCAGCCATTCGAGCTGCCTGATGCGGTATTGCTCATAGTCAGCCTGTCCGGAGTATTCCGGGTCTGAGTCGGGCTTGTCCTCGCCTCCGTCAAGTACCAGAAAGGCGACGGGACCCTGCCTGAAACTGTAGTAGAACTCGCCGGTATTGGCAGGGAATGCCTTTATGAGTTCAAACCATTCGCAGCCCCTGCCTTCGTGGTTGCCGCGTGCGAAAACAATCGGATAGTTGGCGGCTATATCCGCAATCGGGGTGAATGTGTGCTTGATGAGGGTGTCCATTGAATTGGAAAATGAGACTATGTCACCGTTGAGAACGACAAAATCGGTTTTCTGTCTCTCCATTCCACCCAGGAGCTTCGCATATAGTTCATCATCGAAATGGATGTCGTTCACCATTGAGAAGCGGCAGGACGGAGCGTTGAAGTCATACGTTTTCACCGTCTTGACGGAGGAGATGGCGTGTTCTGCCCCGTAGGATGTTGCGTAGGGGTTGCTGTCGTCCGCAATCGCCTTGCCCAGTATCCTGTAACGGTATTTCGTGCCTTTTTTCAATCCTGAAATCCGAACGCAGTGGAACGTGCCGTAGTAACGTCGTCCGCTGACTGTCTCATAGTAGGCGGGATGGCTCTCCTGATACCAGGTGTTGCCGTTGTCAGTGTCGAATTCAACCCAGGAAAGCGCTTTCTGGTTGGTGGTCCACAATATGGTGACGGATTCTTCGGAAACATTCTGAATCCAGGGGCCGCATTCAATGTCAAGGTCAGGTGCGGTGGTCTCTGCCCTAAGTACGGCTGAGACAAGAAGGGAAAGCAGCAGCAATTTCTTCATCATTGTCGATATTTTCTTCAAATATACCATTTATTTTGTCTAATTTCGCAATTTCAGATAAGCATTGATATGGAAAGAAAGAGACGCGTAAGATTCGCACCAAGTCCGACCGGCCCCCTGCATATGGGCGGAGTCCGTACGGCACTTTACAATTACCTTTATGCCAGACAGTCCGGCGGGGACTTTGTCCTCAGAATCGAGGACACCGATTCGCAGAGATTCGTTCCGGGAGCTGAAGAATATATCATTGAGGCGCTCCGCTGGTGCGGGATATACCCGGATGAGGGGGTGGATGAAAACGGGAAGGTTGTGGAAACTCCCTCCGCCAGGCATCCTCACGCCCCTTACCGTCAGAGCCAGAGGCGCGGTATCTACCGCCAATATGCCGAGCAGCTTGTCAAGGCGGGGTATGCCTACTATGCGTTCGACACCCCCGGGGAGCTTGCGGCTCTCAGGACGGAGGCTGAGTCAAGGAAGGAGACGTTCATCTACAACTGGAAGACAAGGGGCAATATGAGGAATTCCCTTACTCTGCCTGAGGATGAGGTGGCAAGGCTTGTGGCGGAGGATACAGGATGGACCATCAGATTCAAGATTCCGGAGAACAGGACGGTCGTGATGGAGGACCTTATCCGCGGACACATAGAAGTCAACAGCAACACTTTGGACGACAAGGTGCTGTGGAAGCGCGTGGATGAACTGCCCACATACCATCTGGCCAATATCGTCGACGACCACCTGATGGAGATTACCGAGGTCATACGCGGAGAGGAGTGGCTGCCTTCGCTTCCTTTGCATTATCTGCTATATGAGGCATTCGGCTGGACGGACACGCAGCCCCGCTTCGCCCATCTTTCCCTTCTCCTGAAGCCTGACGGCAAGGGGAAGTTGAGCAAACGCGACGGAGACAGGCTCGGATTCCCCGTGTTTCCTCTGAAATGGGTCAATGCGGAAGGTGAGGTTTCCCGGGGCTATCGTGAAGACGGTTATTATCCGGAAGCATTCATCAATATGCTCGCCCTTCTGGGATGGAATCCGGGAAACGACAGGGAACTCTTTACCGTTGAGGAACTTGTCCCTGTCTTCAATCTGGACCGTGTCATCAAGTCCGGTGCCCGTTTCAATGCCGACAAGGCGAAATGGTTCAATCAGGAGTATCTCCGCAAGAGACCGATTTCGCAACTTGTCGAGGATTTCAAGGCCTGTGCGGGAGACAAGCTCAATGGCTGTGATGACGGCTATATATCCGAAGTGGTCGGACTTATGAGGGAAAGGGCCCATTTTGTCACCGAGATGTGGGACCTGACTTCATTTTTCTTCGAGGCACCGGAGTCATACGACGAGGCGTCGGTAGCCAAGTTCTGGAACGAGGAGGCAAAAGCAGCGATGCCTCAGGTGAGATCCCTGCTGGCGGACCTTGCATCTTTCGACAAGGAAACCATAGAAAATTCCCTCCACGAACTTATCACCTCCAACCAGTGGCCTATGGGAAAGGTTATGAACTCCCTACGGCTCTTCCTTGTAGGAGTTTCCAAAGGCCCCGGTGTAGCGGATATGATGGCCCTTTTCGG
>JAGHVE010000106.1 GCA_018064445.1 Candidatus Cacconaster equifaecalis | reverse complement strand
TATCCATCCACCACTCCGTCACGGTACCTGAGTTTCCGCAGATTGTCGCAGTATGAGGCGAAATCCCGGGAGTCCCCCTTTGCCGTAAGGCTCATCGCGAGACACATTTCAACGAACAGCATACAGTCCGTCCTCGTAGTGCTGACAGTCAGCTTTTCGGGCTCTGTTTCAATCGACGAAGCAACATACGCCGTGCCGATGAAATGGCGGGCGGCAACTATGACAAGTTCGCTCAGGGAGGAGTCCCGCATGGGGATGAGAATCTCCATCACCTCGTTGAAATTACGCACGTCTTCCTGAGAATATCTGACATCGTCGGTTCCTCCGGCAAAGCAGACGGTTGACATAAGGAACAGGGAGAGAAAACAGGTTCTGAATTTCATTTCCGTGATTATAAATTATATGGCGATTGCGTCTATTTCCACAAGGGCTCCTTTGGGAAGCGCAGCCACTTCATAACATACTCTTGCAGGTTTGTCCTCCGGGAAGAATTCGGCATATACGGCATTCATTGCAGCGAAATCACTGATATGCTGGAGAAGAACGCAAGTCTTGACGACATTGTTCGGGCCGAGGCCGGCCTCTTTCAGGATTGCCGTCACATTTGTCAGAGACTGCCGTGTCTGGGCCTCGATTCCTTCGGGAATCTCCCCTGTCTTCGGATTGACGGGAAGCTGCCCCGAAACGAAGAGGGTTCCGTTGACTTCAACTGCCTGGGAGTATGGACCGATAGCGGCGGGGGCGTTCGGTGAAGCGATGATTTTTTTCATAATGGTTGCCGGTATTGAAATAGAGGTTTAATATTTGTACAAATTTAGAAAAATTTCAGCGAGCGTACGGATTTCGACACTACCGGTTCCCTACCCTCCGACTCAAACTTGTTGGAGATAATCCTGATTGTATCGTGAACGGGCTCATCTTCAACAGTGTTTGTAGGCTCAATCAATATCACTGCATTTTTCACCGCGCTGTAGGAGCAGTCGATGAAGCGGTTGTTTTCTATCGTCAGATCCCTGACGGCACCGCTTTCATACCAATCGTGGGCGTCGCCACTGACAAGGATGGCGCTCATACCGACTTTTTCATAGACATTGTTCCTGATTACCGCTTTTCTGGGAGTCGATATCAAAGTACCCCTGGTGTTGGTTCTTGTGAAATAATTGTCTGATATTTCGACTTCAGGAGTCCAGGTCAGGTTTTCCATCACATATTCTCCGGCACATATTTCCTGAGGAATCCGCCGGTCGACGGTCAGCAGTACCTCCCTGTCACTCAGACGGCGGACCGAATCGACGACAGCCTCAGCTACAGTCTGAAGAGAGTTCCTGTTCACAAAAGAAACCGTGTCACCGGGCCAGAAAGCCTGCATACCATAAGTCTGGTGATGGGCGAATCTGAGCCTTGCCTTCTTTTCAGAGACCACCTCCTCCAATACCAGATAGGTTCCGTGGACATTTATAGGGTCATCTTGAGCCCCGCTGAACCTGCACCTCTTCACATTTACCTTCCCCGCACAGCCGCTGAAATGGAGAAAGTCCGCAGAAGATGCGAGAATGCGTCCGCTGCCTTCCCGGGGTTCGAACCTGACATTTCTGAATGACAGGTTCCGGCAGAACTGGCTCACAACTCCGATAGCGTGAAGGGAATGGATGCCCATATCTTCAAATTCCAAATCACTGCTTTCGAGATTGAGAATTCCTACCTGGTCGCGGATGCGGTCACGGACCGTAATGACATTGCCCTCCCTGAATGAAGAGGTGGCATCGGTGAAGACCTTCACAAGCCCCTTCTCCATCTCTTCCGCACGGGATTCCTGCACGATGTCCCAATTGGAACTGTAATTCATATGTCCGGATACCTTATCGTATTCCACACAATGCGGATATTCGGTTCTCCACCCTTCGCCGACCAGCTCCAGCCTCCCCTCCGCAGTTATCTCATACCAGGAACTCTGATTGAAACGCAGGATTACCCCGTCCGTCTCAACTTTCTCGACCCGCATTTCGGAAGCGCCCGGACGTTCGCAGTCTATATGAAGGTTCCTGAGTCTGATGCCGGAGGAATGAATGATTCCCACCATAGTCTGTTTGCCGTGGAATCTCAGTTCCGCCCCGTTGCCTTCTATGGTCAGATTATGCTGATTTTCAAGCAGGAGGCCGATAATCTTGACCTTTGACGGACATTCCGTCTCGCTGCTTGTATTTGAAACGAAAATTTCCTTTTCAGCGGCATCCTCGGGCCAGAAGTCATACACGCCCTTCTCAAGATGAAGGACTCTGATTCCATTGTCCCGGCATTTTTGCAACGCTGCATTGAAAGCGCCGGTCACGTCTTTCCCGGTATTGGGCAAGACCCCAAGACTGCGAATTTCCATTTCATCATTATTGCAGGAAACAAAAATTGCAAGGCAAAGGAACAAAACTACATTGACGCGTTTCATAATTTCTTGATTTATAAGCCATCAGTCTGCAATTGCGTCGAACAACGATCGTATTTTTTCTGTATCAGGTCCCCTCATAGAATACACACTCTCTGAGAAAACACATAAGCCGCCACCGGATTCCGGGACGGCATTATGCAGCGGCAGTTTCTTGTTCTATTTCTTGAAATAACGATTGAAAAGACCTTGAAAACCAGAGCCGTGACGTGCCTCGTCCTTAGCCATCTCGTGAACAGAATCGTGGATTGCATCCAGGCCCAGATTCTTTGCCACCTTGGCGATATCCATCTTGCCCTGGCAAGCCCCCTGCTCTGCAAGCATCCTCTTCTCGACGTTTGTCTTCGTGTCCCAGACAACCTCACCGAGTATTTCTGCGAACCGCGAAGCGTGATCCGCCTCTTCGTAAGCATAACGCTTGAAAGCCTCCGCGATTTCAGGATAACCTTCACGGTCGGCCTGACGGCTCATCGCGAGATACATACCGACTTCCGAACATTCACCATTGAAGTGGTCCTTAAGCCCCTGAAGGACAAATGCACCCTCTTCATTCTGAGGGATATCCTTCGCTATGCCGATAACGTGCTCCGTTACGAACTGAAGAGAACCCCCTTCTTCCATTTTCTTGAACTTTGATCCAGGAACCTTACACTGAGGGCATTTCTCGGGAGCGGTGTCACCTTCGTGGACATAACCGCATACAGGACAAATCCATTTTGACATAATGATATTGATTTTTTATTTGTTTTGGGTTGTTTGTTCTTTTTGACCCTCGGCCGACAACTGTTCCGCGATGCAATCGATAACTTCAGAAACTGCCTGAAACGGCTTCTGATTGGGAAGCCGTATGCTGAATTTGTTCTCTATTCCCAGCGACAGCAGAAGCATTGAAAGGGAATCGAGTCCCATATCTGTAATGAGATTGGAATCCTCGCCGATGCCGGAGAGGTCCAGTTTGGGTTTGACAAGCGCCATCAATTCCTTGAGGCCGTCCAATATTTCGTTTCGTGTCATTGTATCAGTTTCTTTTGACTTTCATCGAACCGGTACGCGGAAAATCCTCCTTGCGTATCGTAATTTTGCCGATTCTGTGGGTTGAGGGCAGTTTGGAGTTGACTTCTTCGACAACCTTCTTGAAATGTCCGTAGATTTCATCCTCGCTTTTGCCCTCGATAAAACCGGGTCGAGGCAGAATTTCAATGGCAATAACGCTCTTCCCTCCTTCGGACTGTTCGCTGACCAGCACGTCGCGCAGTTCGGCATAATCGTAGAAGGGACTCTCAATCTCCTCAGGGGAGACGTTCTCCCCGTTTGCGAGAATGATGAGGTTCTTGATGCGGCCGGTGATATAAACAAATCCGTCCTCGTCGATATACCCGAGGTCACCAGTCCTTATCCATCCGTCTTCTGTCAGGGTCTCCTCTGTTTTCTCCGGATCGCCATAGTACCCCAGGAAGGTGTTGTCGCCCCGGAACCAGATTTCGCCGTCGACAATTTTCAACTCCTGTCCGTCGTAAGGTTTTCCCACCGAAGTGGGATGAGTCAGAACATCGGCATTGCCGGTTGTGAGATTGCCGCCTTCCGTCATTCCGTAACCCGCCAGAAGCTTTATACCCATCCTGTCGAATTCGGAAATCAGCGAAGGCGCCACGTTTGCGGCCCCGGCGATAATCGTCTTGAGTTCGCCTCCAAGGAACTGCACTCCATACATCTTGACAAGGCCGAGAAGTATTTCACAAAGACCTGGCACAAGAACCAGCAGAGTAGGTTTTATTACCGGGAGTTTTCCTATCGTGGCCTTCATATCCTCTGCCGGGAACCATTCGGCACCGGCATAGAATGCCGACAAAGTTGAACGGATGAGACCGAACACGTGGCTCAATGGAAGCAGACATATCTGACGGTGCCAGCCAAGCTGGCTTCCCGGCGCGAATACACCGTTGAAGGCACCGCGCATAAGGGCGCGATGAGGAAGTATTGCGCCCTTGGGAGCGCCCGTGGTGCCACCCGTGAAAAATATCGCAGCCGGATCATTCCGGTCAACCTCGGCAGAAGGAGCCGCCTCATCGGACATCGCCGAACTCAGTATGACCTTGCAGGGGGCGTCCTTGACCATCCCGGAGAATTCTTCGCGCACCGCAAGGACCTTCACCCGGAACTTCATACAGCATCCGATAACCGCTTGGGCGGGAAGCGCCGTGGGGAGAATGATGCCCACGTAGCCTGCGGAAGTCGCGGCGAGAAACATTTCGATTGCATCGATACTCGTGCGTTCGAAGATGGCCACATTGTCACCTTTCTCCAGACCCAGCGAATTGAGAAGGGCCCTTTTGCGCGCGATACGGGTACAGAATTCCCTGTAGGTATATGTGTTTACGGTGTCAGAAGCCGCCGGCTTGTCAGACCATTTGTTTTCAATCCAGTTCAGAAATTCCGGGATTGTCGGAATATATTTCACCTGCGCAAGTTCTTCGGCAGGAATCAAATTGTAAAAATAACTGCTCATACTTTGAAAGAGACATCTTATATTTGTACAAATTTAGAAAAATTGTCACATATGTCGATTAATATCGTAAAAGTTGATTCGAAATCACTTTTGAAAAAATTCATACGATACCCTTTCGAACTGTACAAAAATTGCGAAAACTGGGTTCCCGCGCTGGATGGTGATGAATTCGGCACTTTCAATCCAAAAAGGAACGAGGCTTACACTTTTTCCGAGGCGGAATGCTACCTTGCTTTCAAGGAGAACAGAATAGCGGGACGCGTCGCGGCCATCATAAACCATAAGGCGAACGCCCTGCAGAAAAAAGAATGTGTCCGTTTCGGCTGGCTTGATTTCATTGAGGACGAAGATGTCCTGTCCGCCCTTATCGGAGCCGTGGAGAAATTCGGCAGGGAAAGAGGATGTACTGAAATTTCCGGTCCCTGGGGCTTTACCGATATGGACAAGGAGGGCGCGCTTGTCGAAGGCTATGACAAACTCTGTCCGTTCACCTGTCTGTACAATTACCCGTATTACGACACTTTGCTCCGCCGAATCGGATTCGGGAAGGAGACGGACTGGACGCAGAATCTGGTGAAGATTTCCAGTGAACTGCCACCTATGTTCCAATTGGCCGACACCATTGAGAAACGATATGACATACATATCGCCAAGGTGAAGAATATGAATGAAATGTCGAAGCGCTACGGAATGAGAGTTTTCCATCTGTACAATGAATCCTTCGCTCCGCTGCTGAATTTCTCGCCTCTTTCCGACACCCAGATCAGGAATTACCTGAAAACTTATGTTCCCATCCTCGACCCGGATTTCGCGGTCATCTGCGTCAACGGTGATGACGAGCCCGTCGGCTTCGCTTTCTGCGTTCCCACACTGTCCAAGGCCGTAAAGAAATCCGGGGGCAAACTTTTCCCGCTGGGATTCTTACGCATACTAAGGGCCCTCAGGAAGAACGACACCCTGGAAGCATTGCTGATAGGCATTCTTCCCGAATATCAGGGGAAAGGAGCCAGTGTGCTGATGTTCAAGGCCATCCACGAGAACTGTATCCGCAGAGGCATAACCCGTATGATTATGAATCCGCAGTTGGAAGACAATTTCAAGGTTCAGACGATGTTCGAACAGTACGAAGTGGAGCCTTATATGAGGAGGCGCTCATACAGGAAGCCGCTTTAGAAGCTGTTTAAATTTGAAACGAACACTGAAGTGACTCTCAATACCTGCTGATTTCAAACAGTTCTCCCGAGAACTCATCTTCAAGGGTGACGCTGAAACCTTTCTTCTCGAGTTCAGATCCGGTCATACGCGCTATTTCACGACCGGCAGGGCCCTGCCTTATCCATTCGGAGGTATAGTGCAGTCTCGAAGAGTATCCATCCACCACTCCGTCACGGTACCTGAGTTTCCGCAGATTGTCGCAGTATGAGG
>JAGHVE010000105.1 GCA_018064445.1 Candidatus Cacconaster equifaecalis | reverse complement strand
TATCCATCCACCACTCCGTCACGGTACCTGAGTTTCCGCAGATTGTCGCAGTATGAGGCGAAATCCCGGGAGTCCCCCTTTGCCGTAAGGCTCATCGCGAGGCACATTTCAACGAACAGCATACAGTCCGTCTCCGTGGTACTGACAGTCAGCATTTCAGGTTCGATTTCAATCGATGAAGCGACATACTTCGTGCCGATGAAATGGCGGGCGGCAACAATGACAAGTTCACTCAGGGAGGAGTCCCGCACAGGTGTGAGAATCTCCATCACCTCATTGAAATTCCGGACGTCTTCCTGAGAATACCTGACATCGTCCGACCCTCCGGCGAAACATACGGTTGACAGCAGAAAAAGGAAGAGAAAAGCCTCAAGTCGGATAAAAGCAGACATAACCTTCAAGATATAATGTGCAAATATAACGATTATGGTTATCTTTGTGAATATGCCAGTCAAAACAGGACAGAATCAACAAACCAATAAATCACATAAAAATGAAACGAACGACAATTGCGGCACTGTGTGCCATTTTTATGCTGTCGGGCGCCCTTCAAGCCAGGCAGAAGATTACAATCGGTACGATTGTCTATGATCTGAACGACATAGACAGGAGTTTCAAGCAGCTCCACGACAACGGTTTCACCTCCTGCGAAATCAATTACAGCCGGTCAAAGTGCACTCCGGAACTCGCCAAGCAGATAAGAACAGCCTCTGCCAAGTATAATATTCCCGTCACCACAGTTGTCGGTGTCCCCGGTTCGAACTGCAGATGGAACTTCACGGAAGGCCCCTCCACAATCGGACTGGTGCCCGCAGAAGAGCGGGATGAGAAAGTGCAGGAATATCACGAGATGATTGAATTCTGCGTCCAGTGCGGAAGCCCCGCGATGCACTCCCATTTCGGATTCATACCTGAAGACTGCGCTTCGCGGCAGTACAAGGATTTCGTGAAGGTTATGAGAGATCTGGGAAATTATGCGAAGAAACGCGGAATAATGATTTATTTCGAAACCGGCCAGGAGACTCCCATCACACTGATACGTGCCATCAAGGATATCGGAACGGGCAATCTCTTCATCAACTGCGACCTTGCCAACCTTCTTATGTACGGAAAGTCGAATTCACTTGACGCTGTCAGACTCTTCGGCCCCCTTGTCAAGGAATTCCACGCCAAGGACGGCAGATATCCCGACCCTGAAGATCCCTACCATCTCGGTTCGGAGGTTCCCATTCCGACAGGAGACGTCGATTTCCCCGCAGTGATGGCAGAACTGAAGAAAAACGGATTCTCCGGAGGCGTCACAATCGAGTGCGAACTCAGCGGTGACAATGTGGAATATCTCGCAAAGACAAGACAATATCTCCAGGATCTCTTCGACAATGCCGGAGAGAACGGGGAAGCGCCAGTCAACACACTCACCAAAGCCGAAATGGAAGAAGGTTGGGAACTTCTCTGGGACGGAAAGACCACGGACGGGTGGAGAAGCGCGAGGAGCGAGTCTTTCCCCGCCAAAGGTTGGACAATCAAGGACGGCATTCTTACAGTCCAGAAGGCCGACGGTGCCGAAGCAGGTGGCGGAGGAGACATAATAACTGTCAGGAAGTACTCCAACTTCATTCTGACCGCCGAATTCCTTCTCACCGATGGAGCCAACAGCGGCATCAAATATTTTGTCAATCCTGACATAAATGACAGCGGAGCAGGCGCTTCATCAATCGGCTGTGAATTCCAGATACTGGACGACGAACGCCATCCGGACGCAAAACTCGGAGTAAAAGGAAACCGCAAGCTCGGTTCACTGTATGACCTGATTCCCGCTCCCGCTGACAAACCTTATAAGAAAGGTGTGTTCAACAAGGCGACCATAATTGTCCGCGGCAATCACGTGGAACACTGGCTCAACGGCGTGAAACTCCTTGAATATGAACGCAACACCCAGGAGTGGAACGCTCTTGTGGCATACAGCAAATACAAGGACTGGGTGAATTTCGGGAATCAGGTTTCAGGGCATATCCTGCTTCAGGACCACGGCGACCAGGTAAGCTACAGGAATATCAAAATCAAGGAGCTCAAATAGGCAGAATGACGAATACCAGGGCGTCCCAAACGGCGTGTGACACTATTAATGCGGGAAGAAGCGACGGCTTGAGCCTGTAGAGAATGCCCCACACCGCCCCGGCAACAAAAGCGGCCATCACAAGCATGAAGTTGAAGGACCAGACGTGGACAAGGGCATAAATCAAAGTTGTGACAATCATTGCCCGCGTAGGACCGCAAAGGTCTGACATATTCTTCTGGACGAAGCCTCTCCAGAAATATTCTTCGGCGGGACCGATGACAAAAAGAAGGAGAAGAGCAATCATCACCGGAGAAGAGCCCGCTTTCATACCATAGACGTTGTCAACCTGACCGCGTGCGAAATCGAACAGAAGTTGCGAAATCTTGTCACCCGCCCAGAAAACGCACCAGAGGGCGACAGCGATGGCAACGCCCAAAGAAACGGACCCGGCGAAACTTGTTTTGCCGGGTTTGTTGTTTCTGTTCCCGATTGCCGCAACTACGGTGAGTGCGACGGCGGCAAAACCCATATTGAGCCAGAACGAGGTTATGCCGGAGGTCCAGGGGCTGAACATATAGAACCAGAGAATCGCGGCGACGGCGATTCCAATGGTCAGGTATCTCTTTCCGCACATATCAGAGAACGGCGGCCAGAGCGAGGCCGGCAGAGAGCAGAACGCTGAAAATCAAATGTACCTGCGCCGTCTTCCGGTCGAGTCCGAGCATCGCTTCCCTGCCCTTCTCAAACCATCCGTATGCGGCCTTTGCATTCCTGAAGGCGGCAGGGACCGAAAGCAGACAGGCAAGTGCCGCGTATGGGAGCAGCCCAGCAATGCAGAAGCAGATTACAGCGAGGTAAGGAAGCACCATATAGGTGATGAAGAGTTTCACGGAAGTCTTCTCTCCCAGATACATAGGGAGTGTCCTGATGCCCGAGGACCTGTCTGTTGCTATGTCAACGGTATTGTTGTCGTGAAGGACGGCAATCGTGAATATGCCAAGCGGAACGGAGAGCACGAGAATGGTCCAGTCTATGAAACCGGCCGCAACAAAAGAGGTTCCAATCACAGGGAGAATCCCGAAGCAGGTAAAGACGAACAGGTCGCCCATCGCCCTGAACTTGAAGAAGGAATATGTGAGGGTGAAGAGGGCTCCTATGCCTCCGATGACCAGCAGTTCCCACCCTGAGAGGAGGGTCAGCACCAGACCGATGACAACGGCCACCGAGAAGAGAATTGACGAGAACCGGACATATTCCTTCGGTTCAAAATGGTGGAAGACAAGATTGGGGACGGCGTACGCCTCTTCGTTGTCAACACCTTTCTTATAGTCATAATAATCGCTGAGCAGATTTCCGGCGGCGTGAAAAAGCACATTCCCGACCAGCGCCAGGACGGCACAGAGCCAATTGACATTGCAGCCTTTCCAGACAAGGAATGCAACTGCCGCTATTACGGGCATCGCGGAAACCGGGAAAGACCAGAATCGCGTTGCGCCAAACCATTCTTTTACAGTATGTTTCATTATTCTATCATTTTTTTCACTGTCACCAGTGTCATATTCGTAGCGTCAAATTTACTATATAATTTTGTTTATGAGCAATAATAGAACTAACTTAGTATAGATAAACATCAGAATAATGGAACAGAACAGACGTCTCGAATCACTCGATGCCCTTAGAGGGTTCGATATGATTTTCATAATGGGGTTTGCATCCCTGATTTCCGCAATATGCGTTGCGCTCGGACACACCGACTGCTGGCTTGACTTGCAGATGGACCACGCCCAATGGGACGGCCTGAGACATCACGACACGATTTTCCCACTCTTCCTGTTCATAGCCGGAGTATCTTTCCCCTACTCTTTCGCCAAGACAAAAGACCACATATACAGGAAGATTTTCAAGAGAGCCGCCGTCCTCGTATTTCTGGGTATGATATACAACGGCCTGCTGGAGCTGGATTTCTCCACCGCCCGTTTCTACAGCGTACTGGGGCGCATCGGACTCGCCTGGATGGGAGCCGCGCTGCTGTACGTTTGGCTCGGCAGAAAGACCCGCGCAATCATCTGTGCAGTGATACTCATCGCCTACTGGTTCATCTGTATGATTCCGGCGCCGGACGTACCGGGTGCCGACCCTCTGTCATTTGAAGGAAACATCGTCGGCTGGCTCGACCGCAAACTGTTTGCAGGTCATCTCTGCTACGGAACGTTTGACCCCGAAGGACTCATCAGCACACTTCCGGCAATAGTGACCGCAATGCTCGGAATGTTCTCCGGAGAACTGCTCAGAACGGAGAAAATCTCCGGAAACAGAAAGACCCTCATCCTTCTGGCAGCCGCTGTGGCAATGCTTGCGGCCGGTCTTCTCTGGTCAATCAAGTTCCCCATCAACAAGAAACTCTGGAGCAGCAGTTTCGTGCTTGTAGTCGGAGCATATTCCGCGGCTATGCTGGCGATTTTCTATTGGATTATCGACGTGAAGGGGTGGCGCAAGTGGGCGTTCCCTTTCAAAGTCATAGGCATCAACTCCATCGCCAGTTATCTGTTGCCGGCAATAATCAACTACTGGAGTACTTCCGAATTCATTTTCGGAGGTTTCGCATCGCTTTTCCCGAAAGATTGGAGCGCAGTTGTATTACGGGCAGGGTACTTGCTTGTCGCCTGGTCCGTCCTCTACTTCCTCTACAGGAAGAAGGTTTTCCTGAAAGTATAGTTTATTTCCTGTAGCTGGCGGCAAGCCCGCCGATTCCTGTCTCCTTATATAGATTCGGCAGGTCGTGGCCTGTCTGTTTCATAACGCTGACGACGTCATCGAAAGAAACTATATGGCGTCCGTCCGAGAACATCGCATAGAAGTTGGCATCCAGAGCGCGGGTAGCGGCAAAGGCATTGCGCTCGATGCAAGGAACCTGTACCAGACCGCAGACGGGGTCACAAGTCATTCCGAGATGATGTTCAAGGCCCATTTCAGCGGCATACTCGATTTGGGCGTTCGTACCTCCGAACAGTTGGCAGACAGCCGCGGCAGCCATTGCACAGGCCACCCCTACCTCACCCTGACATCCTACGTCAGCTCCTGAAATGGAAGCATTATGCTTGACGACATTGCCGAACAGACCACCTGTGGCAAGCGCCCTGAATATCCTCTGGTCACTGAAACCGTGACCGTGTTTCATATGATACATCACGGCAGGAATGACTCCGCTGGAACCGCAGGTCGGGGCGGTCACAATCGTTCCGCCGGAAGCATTCTGCTCACTGACGGCAAGCGCATAGGCGTGGACGAGCCCACGCGACTGAAGGCTGGGTTTATATCCGTTCGCCTTGACATAATAGACAGTTGCCTTTCTCTGAAGATGAATCGGACCGGGAAGGACACCTTCGTTCTGCAGGCCTTCCTCTACGGATTTCTGCATCACATCCCATATTTCAGAGAGATAGTTCCAAATGTCGGGGCCTTCGCACTGCTGGACATATTCCCAGTATGTCAGACCATTCTCCTCACACCAGTCCTGGATTTGGTTCAATGTATCCAAAGGATATACTTCATCCGCGGCAAGAGCACTTTCTGCCGCCGGGCCGGCATCTTCCCCCTCGGAAAGTTCCCCGCCTCCGATGCTGTAGACAGTCCAAGAATCGGAAAGGGAGCCGTCAGAGGACAACACCTCAAATTTCATTGCATTCGGGTGGAACGGCAGGAATTCCTTGCTCCATTCGAAACGGACGGGCGCAACCTTTTCAAGGACATCTCTTATTGCGACATCGGTCAGGTGTCCTTTTCCGGTAGCGGAAAGACTGCCATATAATGTCACCACAAATCCCTGTGCATCAGGATGTCTCAATGCATAAATCCCTGCCGCCTTCGAAGGACCCATCGTATGGCTGCTGGATGGCCCCCTGCCTATCTTGTATAAATCTCTGAGTGATTTCATCTTCTGTTGTAATATACAGGACAAAACTAATCAAAAAAGAGGTATCTTTGACCTGCAATGCAGTACCTGGGTGAAATAATATCGCTTCTTGTAGCCGTCAGCTGGACAACGGGCGCGATTTTCGCGGATGTCGCCAGCCACAGAATCGGCTCCATCAATCTGAACATCATCAGAATGGTGTTCGCCCTTCTCTTTCTGGCCGCGATATTGTTTGCTTTCACCGGCTCGCCGGTTCCTCTCCATACTGACGGAAAGACCTGGTTCTGGTTCGCCCTCTCGGGCGTCGTGGGCTTCGTGTTCGGTGACCTCTGCCTGTTCAATGCCTATGTCAGAATCGGGTCTCTTTACGGGCAACTGCTGATGACACTGGCACCTCCTTTCGCCGGAATTGCAGGATTTCTGATGCTTGGTGAAAAACTCGCCCCCACCTCTCTTCTGGCGATGGTAGTGACACTTTCCGGAATCGGGATAACCATTCTTTCAAAAGATTCCGATTCGCGTCTGCCCGTTCTGAAATTACCGCTGAGCGGTGTCCTGTACGGCATCGGAGCCGGTGTCGGACAGGGTGTCGGACTGGTGCTGAGCAAAATCGGGATGGAGCACTACACAGCCGCAATGCCCTCTGACGCGGCTTCGGGAGTATTGTCGGCAATGCCTTTTGCGGGGACGTTCATCAGAGTCGTGACCGGAATCATAGGCTTCTCCGTCATTATCCTGTTGATGAGAAAAGCAGGTGGATTGAAGACGGCCGTAAAGGACAGGACATCAATGGTCTGCTGCCTTGTCACCACCCTCCTGGGGCCGGTGATCGGGGTTTCTCTGTCACTGAAGGCAGTCCAGTACACCTCCGCGGGAATCGCTTCCACCCTGATGGGGCTGACACCCGTGCTGATACTGATTCCCTACTCCATCTATGCCAAGCAGAGAATCACCCTCAAGGAGGTGGCCGGCACCTTCATAACCGTTGCCGGTGTGGCGCTGTTCTTCCTGCTGTAGCGGATACATACTCTCCGGCAATCCTCCGCAATCACAACGGGATGAAAAACCGCTGTTTTGATCCCATCACGGAAAATTTGAACTGCACCCCAAAAGTTGGACATAATGCGATTATCTATGAATAAAGACAGGTATCCATTTATT
>JAGHVE010000087.1 GCA_018064445.1 Candidatus Cacconaster equifaecalis | reverse complement strand
CTTGTCGTCAGACGATGGGAATGCTGAGCCGGAGCCCCGCAGCGCACGCAGATGGCGTGCAGCTTGGTCACAGACTCCGCGATTGCCATAAGTGCGGGCATCGGACCGAACGGCTTTCCCGTATAGTCCATATCGAGGCCTGCCACGATGACCCTTATTCCCCTGTCAGCCAGCATCTGCACGACCTCTACAAGCGAATCGTCGAAGAACTGGGCCTCGTCAATTCCGACGACCTGGACGTATGTCGCAGATTCCAGAATCTCGGCAGGTGACGCGACAGGAATGGACTCAATGGCGTTCGCATCGTGGGACACGACTTTGTCCGCCGAGTAGCGGGTTTCCATCGCAGGTTTGAAAATCATTACGGACTGGTGGGCCAGAACCGACCTGCGCACTCTGCGGATCAGTTCTTCTGTCTTGCCCGAAAACATTGAGCCACAGATGACTTCTATCCATCCTGGCCGTTTTGCGCTCTCCTCGAACATATTGTCTGAATAAATATTTAACTTTGTGTGAATTTCAAGTGACTTCCGTCAGAAACAAAGATAAGAAAATAATGTCAAAACTCTATATCGTTCCGACCCCGATCGGCAATCTTGAAGACATAACTTTCAGGGCCATCACCACACTGAAAGAGGTGGGGCTGATTCTTGCCGAGGACACACGTACAAGTTCCGTCCTGCTCCGGAAATACGACATCCACACTCCTATGGAATCCCATCACAAATTCAACGAGCACAGGGCTGTGGAAAGCGTGAAGGAGAGGATTCTCTCGGGATTGGACGTAGCTCTGATAAGCGACGCCGGAACTCCGGGAATCAGCGATCCGGGATTCCTGCTGGTGAGGACCTGCGTCGAGGCGGGCATCGAGGTTGTCACCCTCCCCGGCCCCACCGCATTCGTCCCCGCCCTCGTCAATTCGGGATTCCCCTGTGACAGATTCTATTTCGAGGGATTCCTTCCCGTCAAGAAGGGACGCAAGACTAAAATCGGGGAAATCGCGGCGCGTGACCACACCACCATAATATATGAATCCCCATACCGGCTGGTAAAGACTCTTGAAGAACTCGCCGCCGTTCTCGGTGAACGGAATGCCTCCGTTTCGAGGGAAATATCCAAACTGCACGAAACGACCGTAAGAGGAACGCTCCCCTATCTTGCAGAATATTTCAGGCAACACGAGCCGAAGGGAGAGATTGTCCTGGTCATTTCAGCCTGACGCCGGTCACCCCGAGCCCGAAAAGGGCATAGTCCCCAAGGACAGGGTCTGACGGGAATATCTCACGGAAGAAGCCCGTAATCTCATCGGCGGTGCGGAAATCAGTCTGGCGCCGGCAGGTGATGCCAAGGTCCACAGCCTGCGTATGGACGTGAGTGTCAAGTGGAATCGTCAGGGAGGCCGGGTCCGTATCCTTCCACAGACCTATGTCCACCTTTCCGTCCCGCCGTACCATCCATCTGCGCAGAAGATGGATTTTCTTGTTCGCGGCACGCAGGTCACTTTTCTGGCCGAAGACTTCAGTGCGGAATCCGTCGGGAGAGAGTTTTTCAAGGGTGGAACAGTTTTCATAGATGTGCCGCAGGCGGGAGCATATGGCCGCGAATTCGCTCCACATCACAGTCCGGTGCAGAGAGACCGCCTCGTCCCTGTATTTTCCACGCATCACATATTCATACGGTTTCCAATCCATCTGGTCGAAGGCACGGGCGCAGTCCCTTACAATCATACATCTTCTGCCCCAGGCGAGATGGGCGGCCAAAACTGCGGCAATCTCCACGTCCTGCAGGCAAGCCCCGCACTCGGCAAAGTGCCGCGGAAAAATGACAGGGTCCTCGTTGAAATATTGCATATCGTTATATTTCAGCGCAAAAGACTTTATTCTTTCAACTGATATCTTCATTAAGACTATTTGTTGACACACAAAATTAACAGTTTTTGCGTATATTTGTTCTGATGGCCAGAATGTACATCATAGCCGGATGCAACGGAGCGGGAAAGACAACCGCCACCTACACGATGCTGCCCGATATGCTGAACGTGGACGAATATGTCAACGCCGACGAAATCGCGGAGAGACTTTGTCCCGAGAATCCAGCGAAGGAAGCGCTCAGGGCGAGCAGGCTGATGATGGAAAGAGTGAAGGAACTTATCGACAAGAACGAGGATTTCGGCATCGAGACCACCCTTGCAACCAGAAGTTTAGTCAAAAACATAGTGGAGGCCCAGCGGAAGGGATATATGGTAATCGTCGTCTTCTTCTGGCTCCGGAGTCCGGAACTTGCAATAAAGAGAGTTGCGATGAGGGTGGCCGCCGGAGGACACGACATCGAGAGGGAAACCATAGTCAGAAGATACGTTCAAGGGTTGGAAAACCTGAGAAACATCTACATACCGGTCTGCAACTACTGGCTTATAATCGACAATTCCGACTCCAAGAGGCTCAAGGTGGCCGAAGGCGGCCTGAGTTATCCGATACGGATCTACAATGAAAAGACATACAACAAAATAATGAAATTGAGCAATTATGAAAATTGAAGACAAGAAAGTGGTTTCACTGACATACCGCCTGGTAGTCGACGGACAGGTCAGGGACGAGGCAAAGAAGGACAATCCCCTGGAGTTCATCTTCGGAGTGGGGAGCCTGCTGCCCAAATTTGAAGAATACATAAAAGGCAAGGAGGTTGGAGACAGTTTTGAGTTCACACTCTCTCCTGAAGAGGGATATGGGAAAAGTGACCCGTCGGCAATCGTGGATCTTCCCCTGAAGATTTTCGAGCAGGAGGGAAAGGTCCGCACGGATATCCTTTTCGTGGGGAACGTCATCCCGATGATGAATCAGGCGGGTGGAATAATGCAGGGTAAGGTGGTTTCAGTCGGAAAAGAGACCGTAAAAATGGATTTCAACCACGAACTCGCCGACAAGATCCTCAACTTTACCGGAGAAATCACGGCAGTGAGAAACGCAACCGAAAAGGAACTCGAAGAAGGCCTGCACGGTGAACTTGCCCACAATTGCGGAGGCAACTGCTCATCCTGCAATGGCGGCTGCCACTAATATACCGTCCACGGCACTGGAAACTATGCCGCCCGAATAACCGGAACCTTCCCCGCAAGGGTAAAGACCGGGAAGTCCGGCGGCATTCAGTGTGTTTTCATCCCGAGGAATGCGTACCGGTGAAGAGGTTCTGGACTCAACTGCAAGTACCAGAGCGTCATTGGTATAATAGCCCTTCATCTTCCGGCCGAATTCGGAGAAAGCGACGCGGAGCCTGCTGTATACGAACTCCGGCAGCATCTCGTAGAGAGGAGCGTTGAGAACTCCCGGCTGATATGACGAAACGGGAAGATTGACCGAATCCTTTCTCCTGCAGAAATCCATCATACGCTGTCCGGGAGCCTTCAGTGAAGAAGAGAAACAGTACATCGCCCTTTCGACGGACCTCTGGAATTCCATAAGTCCGAACGGTCCGTATTTGTCAAACTCCGGCACGTCCTCCGGCTCCACGGAACAGACAATCCCAGCATTGGCCCAGCGGGAACTTCTGCCTGAACCGGACATACCGTTGAGAACAAGTTCCCCGGCAGCTGACACGGCCGGAACGAGAATGCCTCCCGGACACATACAGAAACTGAACACTCCCCTTCCCTCCACCTGCTCCACCAGGGAATATTCGGCGGCGGGCATTCCGGGCTGATATTTTCCGTGATACTGTATTCTGTTTATGAGGGACTGGGGATGCTCGGCTCTCAAACCCATTGCGAAGCCTTTTGCCTGCAGAACCCATCCCTTTGAATCGAACATCTTGTATATCTCCCGGGAGGAATGGCCTGTGGCAAGTACCACATCCGCAGCCCTGTATACGTTTCCTCCTGCACAGATCACCTTCCATCTGTCCGGCGTGCCGTCCGTCACTCTCCGGAGGTCTGTGACCGTTTCTCCGAAATGATACTCCCCGCCGTGTTCAACGATGCACTTGCGTATGTTCTCCACGATTTCCGGGAGCCTGTCGCTTCCGATATGGGGATGGGCATCCGTCAGTATGCTTTCATCCGCACCGAAGCGGACCAGCTGGTGCAGCACTTCCCGGATGTCCCCCCTCTTGTTCGACCTTGTAAATAACTTGCCGTCAGAAAAGGTGCCGGCCCCTCCCTCACCGAAACAATAGTTGGAATCCGGATTCACGACCCCCTCCCTGTTCAGGAGAGCAAGGTCTGTCTTTCTGGAATGGACGTCCTTCCCCCTCTCAAGAATGACCGGTTTCAGTCCTTCCATCAGAAGGCGCAGCGAAGCGAACATTCCGGCAGGACCGCCTCCTACAATTATCACAGGTCTTGAGGCGGAGACATTCCTGTATTCGGGAAGTCTGTATTCCTCCACAGTCTCCCCCTCGGATGCGGCGGCCACCCTGTATCTGTACACAATGTCGCCACGTGCGTCAAGGGAACGTTTTACAATTTTAGCATAAGCCACCTTCGCCTTTGCAACACCAAGCGCACGAGCAGAAGCGGAAACAAGATCCTCCTCCGTGGGCGTATGGTTTATCGGAAATGATATGTCGAATTCTTTCATGCCAATATCAGGAATACACAGGGACGCTTGCCTATTTCAACCGGATTCTTCCGCCATAGGGCAACGGGAAGAGTCCTGATGAACTGTGTGGGCAGGGTGATGTCGGCAGCGATGCAGAGTCGCGTGGCCGGCTTGAGAGTCGACAGAAGGTCACTCATAAGAGCGTCATTGCGATATGGAGTCTCTATTATTATCTGACTCTGCGACAGACGGGCGGAGACCCTTTCGAGCTCTGCGATTGCGCAGCGCCTGGCATCATTCTTTACCGGAAGATATCCGTTGAATGCGAAGCATTGTCCGTTGAGTCCAGATGACATCAATGCCATCATAAGTGAGGACGGCCCAACCATCGGCACCACCTCCACCCCCCTCTGATGAGCAATGGCTACAAGCTGAGCACCCGGATCAGCGACTGCCGGAAGGCCGGCTTCCGAGATGAGGGCGGCATCCCTCTCCCCGAGCAGAAGTCCGAGTGCGGAAATCTGCTCCGCCGTGGAATGTTCATTGATTTCGTGGAATTCCAGACCGTCTATCCGGCCCTTGAGCCCTGCTGCAGAAAGGAATCTTCTCGCTGTCCGGATTTCCTCGACGAAAAACAGGGATATCGAAGTAACCCTGTCCAGCACGTCCTGAGTAAGGACGCGGGATGGAGGATAATCTCCCAAAGGGGTGGGTATCAGATATAACTTACCTTGTTTCATTGTCTTGTTTTGACTGACGGGCCTTCTGTTCCTCTTCCTGACGGCGCTTCTTGCTCCAGAACATCTTTCTGACCAATTCACGGAAAGTGTCAAAATCTTCCATATATACTATTCCCGCACCATTTCGCTGTGCCTGATCGAGGTAGTTGCTGTACTGGTCAGTGGAGTGGCTGAAGACATTGAGAAGAAGTTTGCCGGCCTTGTTCAACTTTATCTGGACGTCTATGTCGCCTATTATGTCTGTCGCATTGGAGGTGGTGTTCTTCCTGTTGCCGATGTTTCCGTTGATAGTGACACGGTTGTTGAAAAGCTGGGTGGAAACCGCCACGTCGAATATGTTTCTTCCGTCAGATGTCGGCTGATAGTTGAACCCGAAATCAAGCGGAATTTCCAACTGCTTGAGAATCTTGTTGAACTGGTTCGACATCATCTCGGTCACGTTGGAATAGAGGACGGTGGATGAATTGGCAATGCCCCCCTGCTGTTCAGGGACGAAACTTCCGGAAATCAGGAGCGAAAGAACCTGTTTCATACGCTTCTCCTCACTGTTGAGAGCGGCTTCGACCTGACTCGTCGTGGCAGGGTCAAGGTCAGGAATGTCTACCCTGAACGAAAGTTCGGGATTGGAGAGCCGTCCGGTGAGGCCGATGCCGCATTCCACGTTCCTCCTGGGACCGACGGACGACGTATCCGCCACCAGAGTTGACAGGGATGCTTTCGTGCGATATTTGGCAATGAGGTCCAGACGGGAATCCATAATGTCGCCGTTCATTGAAATCGTGCCTCCGGGCTCTATCTTGAAATCTTTGGACAACACTCCCCCGACAAGGGTGAAACTGTAACTTCCGCTCTGGACAACATAATCGCCCTTTATGTTGAACTCCTTGCCTGCTCCTGCCGTGATTGAAATCTGGCCGTCTCCACTGGCACTGAGAACATCACCTGTCGAACGGTTGATTTCAAGCTGCACGTTGGCAGAGGGTGTGGCATCCACCAGCAGTCTGACTCCCATCCCGGGTCCTGCCGCCTTCTTCCTGATGACCGCACGTGCAGCTACCAGAGAGTCGAACTCGCTTGTATGTCTCGGTCCGTGGGAGACGAAGGTGAGCAGAGAGGCGACATCTTTTCCCGAAGTCCTTACAGGGATATGAATCGCCGTATTTTCTTCAGTCCGGGCCGATATGTCAAGCATCATATTCTTCCCTCCTCCTCCCAGATGTACGGTTCCCGATGCGTATGCCTTCCCGTAGAACGTTTCGTTGTCGCTCAACGAAGTGTTCAGAGCAAGCAGATTTTCCATCGATATGCGGGTGTCCAGATTCAGATTCTTGAAATTGTCGAAACGGACGCCGCCCCTTACCTTGCCACTGTTCCCCTGTCGGTCCAGTATGGTCATTCCGTCAAGACCGACTCCCCTGCTGTCAATTGAAAAGGGGCCGTCAATGATATAGGGGACATTGGTGTAATTCAACGTGCAGAAAGCGCTGTCAAGACGGCAGGCCTCGCTTGTAATCGCCAGACTGTCAATCGGACCCTGAAATCTGATATCCCCGGAGACGGCACCTCCCATATTATTGACCACACCGGCAAGGAACGGCTCGAAAAGCCCCGGATTCAATCTGTCCAGCAGAAGATTCAAATCGAAGCTTCTGTTTCCGGGTAGATATGATCCTTTGAGGGAGACAGGCTTTCTGGAATTGAGCATATTATCAACAGAGATGTCCAACCGTTGGTTCAAAGAATTCCACAAGGCCCTGATTTCCATATCCCCGAAGGGACATCCGTTGATAGATAGAGTGTCCGCACGGAGGTCGGCAAGGAATCCGCTTGTCTCCGCGAAATAGTTCACCGCACTGCATTCTCCGTTGAATGTGCCACCCAATCTGACGGGATTCTTGAAAAGGGACTCGAACAGGGACAGGTCAATGTCATTCAGGCGGACTGCCATCTTGTCTCCGTTTTCAAGTCCGTCGCTGTCGCCGCCAGTGTTTCCGTCACCCAGGATTCCGTTCAGCACAATGGAATGGTCAGAATTGAAAAGAACAAGGCTGTCTATCTCAACGAGTTTCCTGCGGATGCTGACAAGGTCGGACTTAAGGTTCCATTTCTGATCCCCGAGCCGGAAACAGGATTCGTTGAGTCTCCCCCTGAAAGCCCAGGCAGTGTCACTCAGTATGTCCACGTCAATGTCGGGCGACTTGACGTCCAGACCTCCACTCTTGATCATATCCGCCATTACATTGACATTCAGGATATCGGAAGTGTCAACTGTTGTCCTTAGGGTAAGGTCCTTGACATACGTGTCCCCCCACGCGACCAGATCCGAATAGAAGAAGGACCTGCCGAGTTCATTTGAGGAATATTCATAGGCAAATGCCGTGTTGCGGCTGAGATACAGTTCGGGCAGAAACACATTGCACAAAGGTTCAGTCTCTTTGAAGACCACGGACATCTGGGCGCGGACATTGGAATAATTCTTCTGTGACAGGCTTTTGACAAATGATGAAAAATCCCCGTCGCTGTCAAATCCGACATCGGCGAAGGAAGATGTCAACGTGGCCGAAGACCCGGAAGGTTCTGTGCCGGCATTCAGCTTGATATCCCCTACGAACAATGATGAAGAATCCTGCCGGAACGAAAGATTTCTGATGTTCAGGTCCAGTTCGGATGTTTCAAGGGAAAGTTTGGACAGATTGACCGATAGACCGAATTTTGTCCACTCGTCATCACAGTCCATTTCAACGTTCAGCCCCCCATCTGCATATCGGCCTGTGATTCCGATGTCATTGTAGACACGTTTCCCAAGAGTCAAAGAATCGATTGAAAGGGAATTCAACTGTATGTCAAGGTTTTTCCCCGTATGAGCCACAGCCTCCCCGGTGCAGGTCAAAGGGCCGAGCGCATCTTTTTGGAGAAGAAAGCCCAAATCAAAGTCAAATGTCTGAAGGAATCCGTCAAGAGTATAGCCTTTTTGCTTGTCAGCGCGGCATATCATATCCACCTTCGCAACTCCCAACTGCTTCCCCTCAAGTTTTCCGTATGCCACAAAATCGGTGAAGAGTCCGTCTATCTTGCCTCTGAAGCGTATTCTGTCACCGGGAGCAAGGCGCGACAATTTCCGTTTGTCGAACCCCTTCTTCTTTGAAACCTCGGAAACGACTTGCGCAATGTCGCGGGAATCTGTTGTCAGGTCAAGAACACTGACACTTGCCATCGTGGAGGCACTTTTCGGCAGACCCACGATATGCGGCACAAGTTTCAGATGAGTGCGTCGGGTTCCGGTAAATACGTCCAGACATTCGCTGTCCAGATGGCATATCGGGCCTGTCACGCGGCCGTCGACATACAGTTTCAAGTTGATGCCGTCTTTAAGGCCATAATAGCGCAACGATTTGAAATCCAGAAAAGTATTGTCGAAAGTGGCGTCGAAGGTGACGTTGCGGCAGAAATCCTTGAAGGCTGTAAAATCATTGAACAGAAGGTCCAGATGGGGAGAGACAAGATTTGAATATCCGTCGTTATAGTGCAGACCGTCGATATGTATTCCGGTTGTGTCAAGAACCACGTCACATCCGAAGGTATTCATATCAAAACCATACTTTTCCTTTGCCGAAAGATTCTTGATCGTACATTTGACGGAGTTGTCAACGACGATGGACTCCATCTCAAGATTGATGTCACTGAGCTGCAGGTCTCCCCAATCAAGTTTCACGGGATGTTTCGTCCTGTCTGCGGGCTTCTTACGGTTCGGGTTGAAGAGTGAAAAACTGAAATCCCTTATCCGAAGCCGGTCCAGCCTGAAGGAACTGAAAGGAATCTCAATTCCCTTACGTGAAGTATCCTTCGGCGGTTTCCCCTCGCTGAGGCGCGCCAGCATCGGCTTCAGCTTCTCAAGATGCACGGCACCATCCTCCAGAGAGATTCTGCGAATTCGTGGATTGGCTGTCGGCAAAGAACTTGCATCCACCTTTACAAGCAGTTTCCCCACAAAGGCAACGGTATCCCCATCTTCCTTTTTTAAAAGAGACACATCCTTCAGAATCAAATAGTTGGGAGGAGAGAAATAGATTCTTCCTATGCTCGCGACGCCTCCCATACTGTCGGCTATCTTTCCTGCAAGGACGTTGCAGACAGCCGTCTGAATCCCTGGAATCTGGATGCACACGGCTATGGCCGCAGGCAGAAGCAGCAGTACGAGAATGAGTGTCAGGACTATTTTCCTCAATCGGGACATATCTTGCAAAGATAAACGAAAAGTGCTATTTTTGCAACCAAAGATAAGGTATATGGCAGTAACCATTCTGGGCATAGAATCTTCGTGTGACGACACTTCCGCCGCAGTTCTCCGCGACGGATATCTTCTGTCGAACACAATGGCCTCTCAGGAAGTCCACCGTCAGTACGGAGGCGTAATTCCGGAGCTCGCATCGCGGGCGCATCAACAGAACATAGTCCCGGTAGTGAGCCAGGCTCTCAAGACAGCCGGTGTCACGATGGACGATGTCGATGCGATTGCTTTCACGAGAGGTCCCGGGCTTCTGGGCTCGCTTCTGGTAGGCACCTCGTTCGCCAAGGGACTGAGCCTTGCGACAGCTAAACCTATGATTGAGGTAAACCATCTTCAGGGCCACATTCTGTCGCACTTCGTGAAGGTAGAGGGGAAAGAGAACCGTTCCCCGGAATTCCCCTTCCTGTGCCTTCTGGTGTCGGGAGGTCACACGCAGATAGTTCGGGTGGACAGTCCCCTGAACTTTGAGATATTGGGCCATACCATCGACGACGCAGTCGGCGAAGCTTTCGACAAATGCGCCAAACATATGGGTCTGGGGTATCCCGGAGGCCCGGTAATCGACCGCCTGGCAAAGGAGGGGAATCCCGAGGCGTTCCGGTTCGCAAAGCCGAACATTCCCGGTCTTGACTACAGTTTCAGCGGCATCAAGACTTCCCTGCTCTATTTCCTGCGGGACCGTTTGAAAGAAGACCCGGAATTTATGGAAAAACACAAGGCAGACATCTGCGCCTCTTTCCAGAAGGACCTGATTGACATACTGCTGAAGAAACTCGTTATCGCCGTGAAACAGACGGGAATACGGCAGGTGGCCATTTCCGGTGGAGTATCTGCGAACAGCGGCCTGAGAAGCAGGATTCAGGAAGAAGGTGCAAAGCGCGGCTGGACCACATTCCTGCCGGAACTGCGGTTCACCACGGACAATGCGGCGATGATAGCCATCACAGGACATTTCAAATATCTGGAAAACCTTTTCACCACCCTTGACATAGCGCCCCTTTCCAGAGCGGCGGAATACGGAGACTGACTTTATGATACGCCTCGACGGTATGGAATTCAAAGCTTTCCACGGATGCCTTGAAAGCGAACGGAAAGAGGGAAACAGGTTCCGTGTCGACCTGGAATACGATTACGACATCTCGAAGGCCGCAGAAACGGATGACCTGACCTTCGCCGTGGACTACTCCGCAGTATATGACACAGTCGCCGGGGAGATGGGAAAACAGTCATACCTCCTTGAGAACGTGGCCACAAGAATAGCCCGTGCCGTCAAAACCGGATTTCCCCGCATAACGTCAGGAAGAGTGACGGTCACCAAGTTCAATCCGCCGATTGACGGCTTTGCCGAAAGTTCATCCGTATCCGTAGATTTTTGAGCGACAACTGATTTGAAGACGATTGCCTATATCACACTGGGTTGCAAGCTCAATTATGCCGAAACATCGACATACGCAAGAATTCTGGCGGACAAAGGCTACAGGACTGTCAGTCCCTCAGGGAATGCCGACATATATGTCATCAACACCTGTTCGGTAACCGGACACGCCGACAAGAAGTGCCGGAACATCATAAGCAGGCTTCACAGGCGTTCGCCGGATGCAATCATCGCGGTTACAGGATGTTACGCCCAACTCCAACCCGAAAGCATACTCAATATGGAAGGGGTTGACCTTGTCATAGGAGCCCAGAACAAGAACCTTCTGCCGGAAATAATTTCGGAATTTGACAGGACGGACCGTTCCGGACTTTTCCACTGTCCATACAGCGGAATCGAATCGGTTTTCCCGGCCTATTCTTCAGGAGAAAGGACCCGTTCATTCCTGAAAGTCCAGGATGGATGCAATTATTTCTGTTCATATTGCACGGTGCCCTACGCGCGCGGCAAAAGCAGAAACATTCCCGTCGCCACTCTCGTAAAACAGGCGGAAGAGATTGCCGGCGCCGGAATTCGGGAGATTGTCCTCACCGGAGTGAACATCGGCGATTACGGCCGCACGACAGGCGAATCCTTCCTGAATCTTCTGAAAGCGCTCAATGAAGTGAAGGGAATTGAAAGATACAGGATTTCATCGATTGAGCCGAACCTTCTGACAGAAGAGATCGTAAGATGGATTGCAGGAGGTGGCACAAAGTTCCTCCCCCATTTCCACATCCCGATACAGTCGGGTTGCGACAGGACTCTGCGGCAGATGCACCGCCGCTATTCCGTGGCGGAATTCGAGGCGAAGATAGACCTTGTAAGGAAACTGATGGAAACCCCGGAGGAACGCGGAACGAAAGTGTTCTTCGGAATAGACGTGATAGTCGGATTTCCCGGGGAAACGGACGAGGATTTCGAAGAAACATACAGGACACTTGAAAGGATACGGCCGGCTTATCTTCACATTTTCCCATACTCGCGCAGAGACGGGACACCGGCCGCCGCAAGAAAAGACCAAGTCAGAGAATCAGTAAAGAGCGAACGTGAAGCGAAACTTCAGGTGCTTTGCAAACAACTTCATACAGAATTTGTTGCGGCAAATATCGAAAGAAAAGCTTCAGTATTGTTCGAAAGCACCGAGAAAGACGGGTTCATATCCGGATATACAGAAAATTACATCTGTGTGAAACGCCCCGCCGATGCCTCGCTGATAGGAAAAACGGTTGAAGTCACCCTCACGCCGGAGGACGTTCAGAATTCCACCGACAGCCCGTCATAGGCGGGAAGGATTCCGGCCGGAAGTTCGGCCGACAGTTCACGATGCGGGGGAAGAAGATGGGAAATATGGGTCAGGTATGACCTCTCCGCCCCCACCGTATTGCAGACACCGACAGCTTCTTCAAGAGAGAAATGAGAGATATGTTTTCCTCTCCTGACAGTGTTCACGACAAACAGTTTTACCCCCTCAAGTTTGACGAATTCCGATTCCGGGATATAGTTGGCATCAGTCACATAAGCGAAATCGCCGAAACGGAACCCAAGTATCGGCAGTTTGTAGTGCATCGCACGGATTGGAATGATCTTCCTACCCTCGATTTCGAACGGATTTGACGTGATTGTCCTTATATCGAATCCCGGTGCTCCGGGATATTTCCGGGAAGAAAAGGCATAATAGAACTGCTTGCGAAGGGACTCTTCGACATTACGTTCGCAATAAATCGGAAAATCCCTGTTTTCCAGATGATTCAGAGCCCTGACATCATCCAGCCCACCTGTATGGTCAACGTGGTGATGGGTCAGGAGAATTGCATCCGGACGGGGAGAGCCGGCACGCAACATCTGCTGCCTGAAATCAGGTCCTGCATCCACCAGAAGTTTCAATCCATCATATTCGACAAGTATGGAAGACCTCAGCCTCCTGTCGTGAATGTCTACCGAACTGCAGACCGGGCAGTCACAACCGATAACAGGCACTCCCTGAGAAGTGCCTGTTCCAAGAAATGTCACGCGATTCGACATTGCGCCACCTTACTCGGCATAATTGACCCATACTTTCATCGGGCAGGCATCCCTGTTGTCCCAGGCGAAATATGGAATGAATTTGAGTTCACCGGCCGGCGTATTTGCACAGACGGTCTGAACACCTCCGACCAAATCGGGAGCGAACTGGGTGGAGAAGGTGGTTTCTGCAGTGAGAAGAGCCGAATCATACAGGTCGGGGTTGTCCACGCCTTCCAGACAGAAAACGAGAGGTCCGCGCATTATCGCGCGTTTTCCCCGGTCTTCCGCCACTCTCGGGTCCGCACTTTCAACCCTCACCGGCATATCGAAAGAGAGAGTCACCTTGTCCCCGTCATTCCATTTGCGTGAAAGAGCCAGATATCCATTGTCGAGAGACTCACGGGACACTGTCACGTCCTCTCCATTGACGTTGGCGGACCAGGTTGAACACCACGACGGAATCCTGACCTTCACTGTCCTTTCTTTCGACCTCGGAAGCGAGATTGTCAGTTCAACGTTCCCATTCCAGGGATAATCCGTTATCTGCTCTATCGTCATACCGTCCACAGTTGTCTTACTGCCCACAAACAGGTTGACATACAGCTCATTATCTCCTACACCATAGATATAGTTGCCCACAGAGGGGATGAACCTGCAGATATTCGAAGGGCAGCAGGCACAGCCGAACCACTCCTGTCTGTGATGGTCGCCGGAAGATTCCAGAGGGTTCACATAGAAGAACCTGTCCCCCTTCTCCGAAATGCCGGAAAGGACACCGTTATAGAGGGAGCGTTCAAGTATGTCAATATATTTCGCATCGGCGGTCATGCCGTTCATCCTCCAGTTCCACAGCACCATACCTATCGAAGCGCAGGTTTCGCAGTATGCATCCGCATTGGGGAGGTCAAAATCTTCGGAGAAACCTTCGGAGTGGTTTATGTGGCCGATACCTCCGGTGATGTACATCTTGCATTCCACGATATTGTTCCAGAGCCGGTCCAGTGCGGCCATATATCCCCGGTCACCGGTATAGGCGGCAATGTCAGCCATTCCGCAGAACAGATACATCGAGCGGACTGCGTGTCCGGTGATTTTCTGAAGGTCCCGTACGGGGACTTCATCCTGGTAATACATAGGATTCCAGGGTTCTGCATCAGCCAGGTGCCCGTAACCGTGACCGCGCTCTTCGACGAGCCACTGCGCGAAGTCCAGATACTTTCTCTCGCCGGTTACACGGAAAAGCTTGACAAGAGCCAGTTCTATCTCCTCGTGGCCCGGCACCCAGTCTTCCTTGTCGGGACCGAATTTGTCCATCATATGGGCCACCATCCTTTCCGAGACGTCCAGCAGTTTCCTCTTGCCGGTGACATCGTAGTATGCGATTGCGGCCTCTATCATATGCCCTGCACAGTACATCTCGTGCTTGTCCATATCGGTCCACCTGTTTTCAAGGCCGGTCAGAGTGTAGAAGGTGTTGATATAGCCGTCGCTCTGCTGCGCTGCGGCCATCTTGTCAATCCATTCGTCGCATTTTGCCTCCAGGACGGGGTCAGGGTTGTTCTTGAGGGAGTAAGCCATTCCTTCCAGAGCCTTGTAGACATCGGAATCGTCGAAGAATATTCCGGAATGTTCACCACGCCCTTTCGCGGCATTCTCGAAGTTGCGGATACGCCCTGTCTTGTTCTCTATCTGATCGATGCATACGTCCATCGTCACGTTCTTGACCTTGTTGATCATAGGTGACCAGAATGCGTCATCAATGGTGACTTCCGAAAAAATCACCGGCTGTACGGGCTTCTCCTCCTTGGGAGCGCAGGAATAAAATGATACAAGCGCCAATGCGGCTGCAACAGGTGTCAGATACTTTTTCATAAGCGGATATTATTCAATCTTACAAATTTAACAATCTGTTTCCTCAACTCCAAGTTTTTGTCCCTCCGTCACGAACTGTTTGTTGGAAAAGTGTCTGGTTTGTTTTTTGTTTCCCGCAAATCAATTAATTTTGCATTTATTTCGGAAAACTTATGAAAGTACTGAGCAAATTCAATCATACTATCCTCACAATCTGCCTTTTCTTCCTGCTGGCGACCTCGGTTTCCGGCCAGACCAGTGACTTCATCAGGGCTATGGGAGCGTATCAGAGCGACGATTTGGAAAATGCGGAAGCTTTGTTCAGGAAGGAACTGTTGCAGAATCCTGACAACGACGCCGCGTGGTATTACTCCGGCAGCATCAAGTCCAGGTTGCACAGGGACTATGCCGCAGCTGAGGAGTGCCTGAAAAAAGCCATCTCGATAGATTCCACAAACTACTGGTACAGATACAATCTGGCGCTGCTGTACGGTGCGACCGACCGTATGGAACTTTGCGTCGACCTGATGGAAAAATTGCTCGAGGAGAATCCGAAGAAGACAGATTTGTGCTTTGACATAATCCAGTCATATATGAATCTCGGAGACATCCCGAATGCCATCGCAGCACTTGACAAGATAGAGGCCAGAATGGGGAAAGCCGAGATGTTCGCCCTCGCAAAAACCGAACTCCTCTCAAAACAGGCGGAAGTTACACCCGACAGCATATTCAACTATCTTTCAAATTATTACAAGGAGTGCAAGACTCCACGGCTGGCGACTATGCTGGGGGACTGGTGCGTCAGGCTCTATCGGGATTCATCCGCCATAAGATATTACGATGATGCCATAATGCTCGATGACAGTTACACTGCCGCATACTACGGAAAAGCCTCTGTAAACCAGATGCTCAGGCAATATGACAGTTACTTCGCCAACATATCCCATTTCATCAAGGACCGCAGTCTGGACTCCAAGGTTAAAGCGGAATATCTGACGTCAGTTATGGGAAACCCCCAGTTCGTGCGTACTTTCTCGGCGGAGATGGATTCCCTGATGCTGGATATGCGCGCCACCCATCCTTCGGACACAGTCGTCAATTCCCTGCTTGCCAGCTATTATTACAGCACTGAAAGACCGCATCTGTCAATAGAACTGCTCAGGCAAAGCGCAATCGACAATCCGGAAAGTTACAATGCCGCTTTCGAATATCTGATTATTCTATATTACACGGAAAACTGGGACACTCTGGAGCAGGAATCAACGCAATATCTCCCGAAATTCGACTGGCGCAACGACTTTCTCCAGTTGAGAGCCATCGCCCGCACAAACCTTCAGAAAAACAGGGAGGCAATCGGTGATTATCTGGCCATACTTGAAAAGAAACCGCGGGACACCACAGTCCTTGTGGTCACCCACTCCTCTCTCGGAAGCCTGTATCACGATGAAGGTGACAGCAAAAATTCCTTCAAACATTATGAGAAGGCCCTGAAGTTAAAACCGAACGACAATCTGGTTCTGAACAATTACGCCTATTTCCTTGCGCTTGCCGGCAAGCAGTTGAAAAAGGCGCGTGAGATGAGCAGGAAAACAATCGAGAGCGAACCCGACAATCCGACCTATCTCGACACGTACGCCTGGATACTCCATCTTCTCGGGCAGGATGTGGAAGCAAAGGCGATATACAAGCACGCGCTTCTCTACGGAGGAAAGGATCACCCCGACATACTCGAGCACTATGCCGACGTGCTGGAAGTTCTGGGAGAAAAGGATTTGTCGAACATTTACCGCAATCAGGCGCGTGCAATGCAGAAATAATGCGGAAATCATTTCTCATACTCCTGCTGGTTCTCGTCCAGTTTGCCGCATCCGCCCAGAATCTGTCGGAGCAGAAAGAGCGCAGGGAAAAGGCCGAGAAGGAAATTGAGTTCATCAACAGCCAGCTGAAGACAATCTCCTCCAAAAAGAAAGCCAGCACTGAGCAGCTTTCCCTGATTCAAAAGAAGCTGACGACGAGAAAAACTCTTCTGAAGGAGACGGATGACAGAATAAAGGAAATTGAGTCAAAGATTGCCGTCAAAAACCGGGAGATATCCCGACTCAACGCCGAACTGGACACTCTGAAATCATATTACAGCAATCTGGTTTACAGCACCTACAGAAACAGGGATGCACGTGTATGGTTCATGTATGTACTTGCAAGCCAGGACATAGGACAGGGATACCGGCGGTTCTCCTACTTCAAGGACCTTGCGCAGCAGGTAGGTGTGCAGAAAACATCCATTTCCGAGAAGCAGGCCGTTCTTGAATGCCAGATGGATACCCTTGCGGATATGAAGCGGGAAGCTGTCAGGATGAGGGATGAGCGCAAGAAGGAATACAACCAGCTGACGAGCGAAGAAAACCAGTACAGGAAAACAGTCAAATCGCTGTCAAAGACACAGGAGCAGTACCGCAAGGAACTTGCAAACAAGAAGAAAGAGGTGGAACGGCTCAATCGTGAAATCGAGAAAATGGTCAGCAGCACGATAATGAGCCAGAAATCAAGCAAGAAAGAGGTTGACTACGCCCTCAGCGGGAGTTTCGAGCAGAACAAGGGTAGACTGCCCTGGCCTGTGAAGCAGGGAGTGATAGTCGAACACTTCGGGGTCAACAGCCACCCTGTATATAAAAACCTCAAGATGCCGCAGAGCAACGGGGTTACTTTCCGGACGGGAAAGGGCGCCAGCGTCTTCTGCGTGTTCGACGGAGTGGTCAGCAACATCGCTGTCATTCCGGGCTACAGCCAGTGCGTTCTGGTACAGCACGGCACATATTTCACCTTCTATTGCAAATTGTCGGCGGTGAACGTGAAAAGCGGACAGAAGGTCAAGGCGGGAGATTGCCTCGGCACCCTGGACACAGATGACAACAACGGGTCGTCCCTTCACTTCCAGATTTGGAAAGGGACGGAGAAGCACAATCCGGAGAAATGGCTTCGCAAATGATGAAAATTTGTAAATTTGCAGAGCAGTAAAAGTCGTATGGATACCAAAGTCAAGAAAACACTCTCCTTCACACTGGCACTTGCAGGAGCCGTTATCCTGCTCTATTTCGCATTCAGGAACATTGACTGGAAGAGTTTCTATGACAATCTTACGAAATGTGATTTCAAACTCATAATAGGCGTGATTGCCATACAGTGGTTCATCACATATCTACGCGGCAACAGGTGGAAGGTGATGATGAATCCTCTCAACCCGAAAATCACAAGGCGCGAGACGTATGATGCCTATGCCATCTGCTATCTGGCAAACATAGTCTTCCCCCGCTCAGGCGAAGTGGTGCGTTGCGGATTGATTGCGGACACTAAGAAGGCCTCTTTTGAGGGAGCGTTGGGAACAGTTGTCATCGAACGCACCTGGGACATCCTCTGCGTATTCATTGCCTGCATACCCCTTTTCTTCTTCGGCAGTTTCAGGGATTTCCTGATGGAAAAGATGTTCAGACCCGCCGCAGACAGCATGCACCTGAGCCTGGTATGGATTACTGTTGCATCCTTCGCAGTCATTGCTGCCATTGTCCTTATCATAAGGGCCAACAGAGAGAAAATAGGAAAAACCGGAGCCGGTGCTGCATTCCTCAGATTCATGAAGGGTCTTGGCAACGGCATCGCAGCCGGATTCAGGATGGACAGAAAATGGGTGTTCTTCGGATACACTCTGGTGATATGGGTCCTCTACTGGCTCTGCAGCCTGATGACGCTCAAGGCATTTCCCGACGCCGCATCAATGGGTGGAATGGATGCCCTGTTCCTTATGGTGATAGGCTCGCTCGGCTGGATGGTTCCCGTTCAGGGAGGCTTCGGGGCATATCATTTCATCGTTGCAATGGCTCTTGTTCCGATTTATTCGTTCTCATACGACACAGGGCTGATATTTGCAACATTGTCACACGAGTCACAGATAGTCCAGATGCTCCTTTGCGGCATCATTTCAATGGCAAGCTGGGCACACTACAAACGTCACTCACTAACAAAAGCATAATGAAATCAATTCTCGGTATCGGCAATGCCCTGACGGACATTCTTGCAGTCCTTCCGGACGATTCTCTTCTCCAGAAATACAATCTCCCGCTGGGCAGTATGCAGCACGTGGATGCCACAACGGGCAACAAAATCTGGGCAGAACTGAAAAAAAACGGTGTCCAGTATGTTGCCGGCGGATCAGCCGCCAACACTATCTCCAGCACTTCGATACTCGGAATGCCATCCAGTTTCATCGGAAAGGTAGGTGACGACGAGCTGGGCTCGCTTTTCCACCAGGCACAACAGCAGAACGGCATCAAATCCAACCTGCTTCTCGGCACCGCCGCTTCAGGAAGGGCAATGGTGTTCATCACCGCCCCGAATGCGGACCGCACTTTCGCCACATATCTGGGCGCGGCTCTTCAATTGGAACCGGATGACCTGAAACCCGAATATTTCGATGGTTACGAATACCTGCATATCGAAGGCTATCTTGTACAGAACCAGCGTCTTTTCCGCCGCGCGCTCGAACTGGGGAAGAAACGGGGCATGACCATCTCCCTCGATATGGCCTCCTACAATGTCGTGGAGTCCAACAACGCCTTCCTGCAGGATGTCGTAAAGAACTACATAGATATCGTTTTTGCGAATGAGACCGAAGCGAAGGCCTTCACCCACAGGAATCCGGAAGAAGCCCTGGAAGCCATTTCCCAGATGTGCGAAATTGCTGTGGTCAAAATAGGCAAGGACGGGTCCCTCGTAAAACGCGGCGACGAAAAATATATGATAGAAGCCTGGCCTGCCGCCACCATTGACGCCACCGGAGCGGGAGACTGCTACGCCGCAGGCTTCCTCTACGCCCACGCCTTGGGTATGCCGCTCAAGACCTGCGGAGAAGTGGGGTCGATACTCGCGGCAAAAGTGGTGGAAGTGATTGGGACGAAAATAGACATTCCCCGCTGGAAGGCGGCCAAGACCGAAATCCGTCAACTTCTGGGCGTATCAGAATAGGCCGTTGAGGACGGCGTCTATCCTGTCCGTGACGGAAGAGAAATCCTCGGGATTTTCCTCAAAATTCAATTTATCGACGTCGATGACAAGCAGGCGGCCTTCCTCGTAGCCGCTTATCCATTGTTCATACCGGTCATTGAGACCCTTCAGGTAATCGAGCCTGATACTGCTTTCATACTCACGTCCCCGTTTCTGTATGTTTGCCACCAGATGCGGGATGGACGAGCGCAGATATATCAGCAGGTCAGGCGGTTGCACGAGCGATACCATCAGGGAGAAGAGGGAGCTGTAGTTCTCGAAATCTCTGGTGGACATAAGTCCCATATCGTGGAGGTTCGGCGCAAAGATGCAGGCATCCTCATATATGCTCCGGTCCTGTATGACGTTCAGTTCCGATTTGCGGATATCCACTATATCAAGAAAACGGCGGTTCAGAAAATATATCTGGATATTGAACGACCATCTTTCCATATCGTTGTAAAAATCAGCAAGATACGGGTTAAATTCCACAGACTCGAACTTCGGCGTCCAGTTGTAATGCCGGGCAAGCATCCTGGAAAGGGTTGTTTTTCCGCTGCCTATATTTCCTGATACGGCTACGTGCATACTCTCATTTTTTGAATTGATATGCAAAGTTACAACTTTCTTTAGTAACTTTGGCATCGGTTACAAGGAAAACGAATGGAAATAAAGTCTTTATATTTCAACGGGCTCAGGGAATGCTGCTATGTGGTGTGGGATGAAAGCCTTGAATGCGTCATCATCGACCCCGGTTTCAGCAACGGAAACGAGTTTGAAAGGGTGAAGAAATTCATAAGCGACAAAAATCTCACTCCGGTAAAGATTCTCCTGACTCACTGCCATTTCGACCACGTGCTCGGACTGGAGGATGCCAGATTGTACTGGAATCTTCCCGTATATTTCGACCATAGGGAATCCAACCAACTGGAGAGGGCCCCGAGGTACAGCACGATGCTCGGCATCGAGACCAAGCCTTTCTCCGGACAGGCAATTGATATAAAGGACGGAGACATCATCCGGTTCGGCAATACGGAACTACAGGTCATCTCAACCCCGGGCCACACTGAAGGAGGAGTATGCTACTATTGCAGGGAGCAGGAAGTCGTCTTCACCGGTGACACCCTGTTCGCCGGCAGCATCGGCCGCACAGACCATCTCGGAGGCAATCTCGAACAACTGATGAACAGCATCAGCACAAAACTGATGACCCTCGACGGACAGGTCAGGGTCTTCCCCGGGCACGGTTCCAAGACTGACATCGCCTACGAAAGGGCGACAAATCCCTTCCTTCAATAATGGGAGACGTCATCCGGATAACGGGAGCGAGAGTCCACAACCTCAAGAACATAGATTTGGACATACCTCGTGACAGACTGGTTGTCATAACCGGTCTGTCCGGCAGCGGCAAGAGTTCTCTTGCATTCGACACCATCTGCTCCGAAGGTCAGCGCAGATATATGGATACGATGTCTGCATACGCCAGACAGTTCATAGGTATGATGGAGCGTCCCGAAGTCGATGAAATCAAGGGGCTCAGTCCCATAATTTCGATAGAGCAGAAGACGGTCGGCCGCAATCCACGGTCCACCGTGGGAACCGTGACCGAAGTTTACGACTATTTCAGGCTTCTCTACGCCAGGGCATCACAGGCATTTTCTCCGGCAAGCGGAAAGGAAATGGTGCGATACACCCTGGAAGAGATAGTCAAACTCATTCTTGACAGACATTCCGGTGAAAAACTCATCGTTCTGGCACCTCTCGTCAAGGGAAGGAAAGGCCACTACCGCGAACTGTTCGACACAATGAGGAGAAAGGGGTTCAATCAGGTCCGCATTGACGGGAAGTTTGAATATCTTGGAGACATAACCGCAGTTGACAGATACAAGGTCCATTTCATCGAACTGGTCATAGACAGGCTTGTCCCTGGCAGCGAAGATATCGCAAGAATCAGGGCCTCCGCCGAAACCGCACTCTCACAAGGCAAGGGGGCGATGATGCTTTACCTGCCGGACAGCGGAAAGACAGAACATCTCAGCCGCAACCTGGTATGCCCCGACACCGGACTCTCTTTCGACATGCCCGCTCCCTTCACCTTCTCATTCAACTCGCCGCAGGGAGCTTGCCCCCACTGCAGGGGAATCGGCACGGTTGCAAGGATAGACCTGGACAAGATCATCCCCGACAGCGGTAAATCCATAGCCGAGGGAGGCATTGAACTGATTGGTCCCCGAAGGGAAAACCACCTGTTCAGAATGCTGGAGGCCATCTCCCGAAAATACGGTTTCTCCCTGAATGACCCGATAAGGGAGATTCCGGAGGAAGCACTCAGCGTGGTATTGTACGGTTCGCCCGACCTCTTCAGGATTGGAGATGGTGGCGAAACTGATATGGAGTCATTCCAGGGGATTATCGCCTCGATGGATGCGGACAGGGAGCAATGTGAACGCAGGGAAAAGCAGAAGGAACTTTTCCTTGAGGAAATTGTCTGCCCGGTATGCCACGGCACGAGACTCAAGAGCGAAGCTCTCTGTTTCAAGATAGACGGCAGGAACATCGCCGAAATATCGGAGATGGATATATCAACCCTGTACGAATGGGTCTGCGGACTGCCGGGCAAGATGTCCGCAAGGCAACTGGCAATAGCCTCCGACATTCTCAAGGAAATTTCATCAAGGCTGAAATTCCTGATGGACGTGGGACTCGAATATCTCTCTCTAAACCGTGCCGCAAGGACGCTCAGCGGAGGGGAAAGCCAGAGAATCCGTCTTGCGACCCAAATCGGCTCAAAGCTGGTCAACGTTTTGTACATACTGGACGAACCGAGCATCGGCCTCCACCAGAAGGATAATCTCAAACTGATAGAGTCCCTGAAGACTCTCAGGGACGAGGGCAATTCCGTGATGGTCGTGGAGCACGATCAGGAAATGATGGAAGCTGCGGACTGGCTTGTGGACCTTGGACCGGGAGCGGGTGAAAACGGAGGGCATCTTCTATACAATGGAAAGCCTTCCGACATCGGCAAATCCGGCGTCTCCTCCCCTACCATCGATTATCTGAAAGGCATCCGGAAGATTGAGGTTCCTTCAAGCAGAAGGAGCGGCAACGGTTCCTTCATCACCCTTACCGGAGCCTGCGGCAACAATCTGAAGAACGTCACGTTAAGGCTGCCTTTGGGAATGCTGGTGGGAATAAGCGGGGTGAGCGGAAGCGGCAAGAGTTCCCTCATCAACCAGACGCTGATGCCGATTCTGAGCAACAGGCTGTTCAGGTCCAAATACCCCTGCCTTCCCTATTCCTCCATTGAAGGTGAGGAAAACGTTGACAAGGTGATAGAGATGGACCAGTCACCCATCGGCCGCTCCCCGCGAAGCAATCCTGCCACCTACACTGACATTATGACGGACATCCGGAAGATTTTCGCCGAGACTCCAGATGCGAAGATAAGGGGATTCAAGGCCAACCGGTTCTCCTTCAACGTCAAGGGAGGCCGCTGCGAGGAGTGCAAGGGAGCCGGTGTCCAGCTTCTTGAGATGCATTTTCTCCCATCGGTCCAGGTAACCTGCCGGGAGTGCGGAGGAAAACGATACAAGCCGGATACCCTGGCTGTTAAATACAAGGGGAAAAGCATCAATGACGTTCTGGATATGACAATATCCCAGGCCCTGGAGTTTTTCTCGGCATTTCCTTCGATTTCCCACAAGCTGGAAGTCCTTGAAAGCGTCGGACTGGGTTATCTGACTCTCGGACAGCCGGCCACCACTCTCAGCGGAGGTGAAAGCCAGAGACTGAAACTATCTGCCGAACTCGCCAGAAAAGATACGGGCAACACTCTGTATCTGCTTGACGAGCCGACCACAGGCCTTCACTTCGAGGATATCAGGATTCTCGTGGAAGTCCTGCAGAGACTCGTTGACAAGGGGAATACCGTGGTCATCATCGAGCACAATCCGGACATACTCAAGTCCGTCGACTACCTGATAGACCTCGGTCCCGACGGAGGACGCGCGGGAGGTATGATTATTGCTCAGGGCACACCGGAAGAGGTCGCCCTCATTCCGGAATCGTACACCGGCCAATATTTGAAGAAACTGCTATGATAAAGAACCTGTCTCTCTGGCGCTCTCTTCAGCGTGACAACAGCTCGAAAGTGCTGAACACCTTCATAACCGGAGGTCTCTCCAGATATGTCATCTATCTGTCGGAAGCGCTGCACGAACGCCGTTTCTGCCACATTTCGGAAGAGATAGCCGCAAAAGACAAGGTCAAACTGGTCCTGATTGCCGGCCCTTCCAGCAGCGGAAAGACCACCTCTGCAAAACGACTTGCCATTCAACTGAGGCTTACCGGACTCAATCCCCTGGTAATATCTCTTGACGACTATTTTGTCAACAGGGTTGATACGCCTAAAGACGAGAACGGAGAGTTTGATTTCGAATGTCTTGAGGCTCTTGATCTGGAACTGCTCAACAGTAATCTGACCGACCTCTTCGAAGGAAGGGAGGTTGAGATGCCCCGCTATGACTTCATAACCGGCGAACGTTTCCATACGGGAGACAAATTGAGGTTGAACGATGGAGATGTCCTGATCATGGAGGGAATCCACGGTCTCAACCCCAAACTGACACAATCGATTCCGGACGATTTGAAGCACAAATTGTTCGTCTCTGTCCTCACCCCCATTTCCATCAGCGAAGAGGTGACTGTGGAGGCCGCCGATTATCGTCTTCTCCGCAGGATTGTCAGAGACAACCGTACCCGCAATTCAAATGCGGAATCCACAATTCTCAGGTGGCCCTCCGTAAGGAGAGGGGAAGAAAAATACATCAACCCGTTCCGGGAGCTGGCGGACGATGAGATCAACTCCGCCCTGATGTACGAGCTTCCTCTGTTGAAATGTTATGCCGAGCCGGTCCTTCAGGCTGTAAAGGCCGACTCCCCCGCATATGCAGAGGCCCGGCGTCTCATCGGAATCCTTCACGAAATAGTTGCCCTCACTCCTTCGGAGCTCAGGCACATCCCTCCCACATCCCTGATCCGAGAATTCATCGGCGACTCCAGCTTCAGGTATTGAATGTTGCGCAAAAACCCAGTGACTAGCGGTTTTCGCAACATACCTATATAGGGTTTGCGCGTATTGGAGGGTGAGAT
>JAGHVE010000130.1 GCA_018064445.1 Candidatus Cacconaster equifaecalis | reverse complement strand
GTCTCCATGTATGACCTTGCCACAAATCCCGAGTACCGTAGATTTACGATTGGCGGAGTTTTTACAGTGGTCAAGAAATATACCATCGGACTTCCTTTTGTGATTCTCAATGCAATCCGCGGGGAAAAGCCGGACATTACATTGCCGGGAGGGAGCGGGAAGCAGATAAGCGCCTATACCAAAGACGAGTATAAAGTTTACAAGACTCTCTCGAAAATGATTTCCCTGACAGTCGAGAAAAAGGACGGATACTTGACTCTCAGTGCTAAATCGAACGAAGCCCTTGTTGCCGCGGAATTGTGCCAGGGGACCCTGAACCTGATGCAGAAATACATTTCCGACTTCAAACAGAATCAGGCCAAGGATAATCTGGCATATCTTCAGGCGCGCAGCGAAGAGACCAAAGCCGACTATCTGGCCAAACAGATGGAATTGGCCCAATATACTGATGCCAACCGCGGAGTCCCTACTGCCACTTCCCAGACAAGGCGTCAGCAGCTCTCATCCGAATATGACCTTGCCTTTGCCCTCTATACTGAGGTCTCAAAGCAACTGCTTCAGGCTGAACTCAAGGTTAAGAATGACACCCCGGTTCTTTCCGCGGTGAAACCTGTGGACGTGCCTATGCAAAAGAGCAACAGCCGTGCAAAGACGTTGGCTATATGGGTGTTCTTTGGAATCATAGTCAGCTGTGGCTCCGTCTTCGCCATTGACTGGCTCTTCAAACAGGGCTTGAAGTGGCCTTCCGAAAGGCCCGAACACTGGCCAAAGAAGTGCCCGAAGAACTGGCCCGGGAATTTGTTCGATAAGTGGTAAAAGAAAGATATGAAACGTTACTGTCAGACACTTGAACTTGTTGACGACCCCGAAATGATTCGTAAATACTGTGAGGTGCACGCCCACGTGTGGCCGGAAATTATTGAGGGTCAGAGGGCTGTGGGCATACTCGATATGCAGATTTATCGTCTGGGGACGCACGCCTTTATGATATGCGACACAGTCGATGATTTCGACTGGGATAAGGATTGGGCACGACTTGCGCAGATGCCCCGTCAGGCGGAATGGGAAGCCTTTGTTGCTGCAGCCCAGGGCGCCGACCCTTCGCTCCCCTCCACAAGCAAATGGCAGCTGATGGACAAAATCTTCGATATGAACCAATAATTCGCACGAAAAGTTTGCGCAATACGCGAGTGACTCGCGTTTTGCGCAAACTCTCCGAAAAAACATGCTCACCAAGAAAGTTTTCGTTACGGGATGTTACGACCTGCTTCACAGCGGGCACATCGAATTCTTCAAGCAGGCTTCGCAATATGGCGACCTCTATGTAGGCATCGGCTCGGACAAGACAATAGAAGAGTACAAACACCACAAACCGATGTTCCCGCAGGAGGAACGCCTCTTTATGGTGAGTGCCGTAAGGTACGTCAAGGAAGCCGTAATCAATGAGGGCAGGGGAGTGATAGACTTCCTGCCGTCGCTTGACCGGATAAAGCCCGACATCTTTGTGGTCAATGCCGAAGGAGGTTCCGACGCCAAGAGGAAAATCTGCGAAGAGAGGGGGATAGAATACATAGAACTCCAGCGAACCCCCGCCGAGGGACTGCAGGCCCGCTCCTCATCAGCCCTCAAGAAGGAGATGGGGGCTCAGACCGAATCCACTGAAAATTACGGCATTCCCACCCGTCTCGACCTTGCCGGCACCTGGATAGACCAGCCCTACGTGAGTGCACACCACCCCGGATGGGCCATCACCATATCTCTCGAACCTACCTTCGAAGTTCGAGAAAGGTGCGGGCTGAGCACCTCCACCCGCAGGATGATACAGAAAATATGGCCTGTGAAGCTTCCCAAGATGGACCCGGAGACCCTCGCGCGACTGATGTTCTGCTTCGAGAACAACCCCGAACGCGAAGGCGGCCACATTTCGGGGGCTCAGGACTCCATAGGTATCTGCATTCCCGGCTTGTGCCGTCACTGGTACGACAACTGTTTCTGGCCCGAAAAAATCGAGACCTGCACTGACGAAATGACGTTGAGATTTCTCGAGGACCATATCGTGATGGTCCCGATGGAACCCCGCAAACCTGGATGTTCAGTGGTTGAGGGGAAGGATATTACTCAGGCCAAGGTCAAGGCTCTCGCCGATGCGGCTGACGCCTGTTGGGATGCGATTCTCAGGCACGACCTGCCCTCCTTTGCCGCCGCCTACAAGGCCTCTTTCGAGGCGCAGGTGGCGATGTTCCCCGGAATGGTCACACCCGCCTATATCGGTCATGAGGCTCAGGACGGAAGCTACATCAGGGAAACAATCGACAGATATTCCGCAATGGACGGTGTCCTTGCCTGGAAAATGCCGGGTGCCGGAGGTGGAGGCTATCTCGCACTGGTAGTGGAAGATGCCGCCGGGTGGACGAAATCTCACCCCGAAGCATTCGGAGTCAGAATCAGAAGACAATAATACAGAACTGATATGAAGAACATAATTATCACAGGCGGAGCCGGATTCATCGGCAGCCACGTGGTCAGACTTTTCGTGGACAAATATCCCGATTACAGAATCATCAATCTGGACAAGCTGACTTATGCCGGCAATCTCGCCAACCTCAAGGACATAGAGGACAAGCCCAACTACCGGTTCGTGCGGATGGACATCTGCGATTTCGAAGGTGTGCTGGCGCTGATGCGTGAGGAGCAGGTGGATGGCATCATCCATTTGGCAGCCGAAAGCCACGTGGACCGTTCCATCAAAGACCCCTTCACCTTCGCACAGACTAATGTGATGGGAACTTTGAGCCTGCTGCAGGCGGCAAAGATTTACTGGGAGTCGCTTCCCGAAAAATGGGAAGGCAAGCGCTTCTACCATATCTCCACCGACGAGGTCTATGGCGCATTGGAAATGACTCATCCAAAGGGGATTGAGCCTCCTTTTACAACAAAGGCATCATCCGGCGAGCACCATCTTGCGTATGGGGAGAAGTTCTTCACGGAAGATTTGAAGTACCAGCCGCACTCACCATACTCGGCCGCCAAGGCTTCGAGCGACCACTTCGTGAGGGCTTTCCACGACACCTACGGGATGCCCATCATCGTTACCAACTGCTCGAACAACTACGGGCCATACCAATTTCCCGAGAAGCTCATTCCTCTGTTTATCAACAACATCCGCCATCGCAAGCCTCTTCCTGTCTATGGAAAGGGCGAAAACGTTCGTGACTGGCTCTATGTGGAGGACCACGCCCGTGCCATCGACCTCATCTTCCACAAGGGCCGTGTGGCTGAGACCTACAATATCGGCGGCTTCAACGAGTGGAAGAACATCGACATCATCAAAGTTCTCATCAAGACCGTTGACCGTCTGCTCGGCCGCGGCGAGGGAGCCGATATGGACCTTATCACATACGTAACAGACCGTGCCGGCCACGATTTGAGATATGCCATCGACTCCTCCAAACTCCAGAAGGAGCTCGGTTGGGAGCCTTCCCTTCAGTTTGAGGAGGGCATCGAGAAGACAGTCCGCTGGTACCTTGACAACCAGGAGTGGATGGACAACGTGACTTCCGGCGACTACCTGAAGTACTACGAAGAGATGTACGACAAAAGATAATAAGAATCTGCTTTGAAATGGAAGTGATAAAGACAAATATAGAAGGGGTGTTCATCATCGAGCCCAAGGTCTTCGGGGACTCTCGCGGATATTTCTTCGAGAGCTTCAATGTCCGGGAATTCCGGGAGAAGACAGGGCTGGAGATAAACTTCGTGCAGGACAACGAATCCCGCAGCCACTATGGCGTGCTTCGCGGACTCCACTTCCAGTTGCCCCCTTTCGCCCAGAGCAAACTGGTAAGATGCGTGCGCGGCAGAGTGCTTGATGTGGCGGTAGATATCCGCAAGGGCAGCCCCACTTACGGTCGGTCCGTCAGTTGCGAACTCACCGGGGAGAACCACCGCCAGATATTCATTCCCAAAGGCTTCGCCCACGGCTTTGCCGTATTAAGCGAAGATGCGGTATTCCAATACAAGTGCGACGAGTTCTACCATCCCGAAGCCGAAGGAGCCATTTCGTGGAACGATCCCGAGATTGGAATAGAGTGGCCTGTTCCCGAGGCTGATGTGGAACTCTCCGCCAAGGACCGGAACCACCCGCTGCTCAAGGAATTCGAAACACCATTCACGATATGAACATACTTGTAACAGGTTCTGGCGGACAGTTGGGCAACGAGATGCAAATCTGCTCGAAGGGCAGCAAGGACACATACTTCTTCACGGACGTGTGCGAAGGGTATGAGCATCTTGATATTACTGACCTTCAGGCGGTAAGGGAATACGTCAGGCTGAATGGCATCGGTGCCATCGTCAACTGTGCCGCCTGGACCAATGTCGATGGAGCGGAGGACCCTGACCGATTCGAACTGGTAGAGAAACTGAATGCGACGGCCCCCGAGAACCTCGCCATAGCGATGAAGGAAGTCGGCGGCCTGCTGGTGCACATCTCAACGGATTATGTCTTCGGTCGCGAGCCGTATAACGTGCCTTGCCGCGAAGACCAGACCGGAACCTCCACCGGGGTTTACGGCCTCACCAAACTTCACGGGGAGAAAAAGATACTTGCCACAGGATGTAACTATGTGATAATCCGCACTGCTTGGCTATACTCCGAATTCGGCAAGAACTTCTGCAAGACAATGCTCAGTCTCACCGCCACAAAACCTGAGATTAAAGTTGTCTTCGATCAGGTAGGCACCCCTACATACGCCCTTGATCTGGCAACGGCAATCTGCAAGATTGTAGGCGAGCGTTCGTACGTTGGCAATTCAGGCATCTACCATTTCAGCAACGAAGGCGTCTGTTCCTGGTACGACTTCACCAAGATGATTCAGCACTTCAGCGGCCAGACCGCCTGCAACGTCCTCCCTTGCCACTCCTCCGAGTTCCCGAGTCCCGTCACCAGACCGGCCTATTCCGTGCTGGACAAGACCAAGATAAAGGCCACCTTCGGAGTTGAGGTTCCATATTGGACGGATTCACTCAAGAAGTGCATAAAGAATATAAAGGAGAGTTGACATTTATTTACAAGATAAAATGAGGGAATTCAAGAACATACAGATAGCTGTGGCAGGTACGGGCTATGTCGGCTTGTCCATTGCAACGCTTTTGAGCCAGCAGCACAAGGTGACAGCAGTTGATGTGCTTCCCGAGAAGGTGGAGAAGATCAACAAGCGCATCTCACCCATACAGGATGAATATATAGAGAAGTATTTCGCGCAGAAGCAGTTGAACCTCACCGCCACCCTCGACGGAGCGGCGGCCTACAAGGATGCAGACTTCGTGGTCATAGCAGCACCGACCAACTACGACCCGCAGAAGAACTACTTCGACACCTCACACGTCGAGGAAGTGATAGACCTGGTCCTGAGCGTCAACCCCGATGCCGTGATGGTCATCAAATCAACCATTCCCGTTGGTTATACCAGAAGCCTGTATGTGAAGTATGCTCTCAAATTCCTCACTGATCCCGCTCTCAAGGGCAAACATTTCAACCTGCTCTTCTCGCCCGAGTTCCTTCGCGAAAGCAAAGCCCTGGAAGACAATCTCTGGCCCTCACGTATCATAGTCGGCTATCCGAAGATGCTTCCGACTGGTAGCGACAGGAAATGGGACGAAGAAAATGCAGCCATCGGTGCCATAGGCAATCCTCAGGCGGAAGAATTTGCCCACACCTTCGCGAAACTTCTCCAGGAAGGCGCTATCAAGGAAAATATCGACACCCTCTTCATGGGGATGAAGGAGGCAGAGGCGGTGAAGCTCTTCGCTAACACCTATCTGGCACTGAGAGTTTCCTACTTCAACGAGCTGGACACATACGCTGAGGTCAAGGGCCTCGACCCGCAAGCCATCATAAACGGCATCGGTCTGGACCCTCGTATTGGCACGCACTACAACAACCCCAGCTTCGGTTATGGCGGCTACTGTCTGCCCAAGGACACAAAGCAGCTCCTGGCCAACTATCAGGGCGTGCCCCAGAACGTGATGACTGCCATTGTCGAGTCTAACCGCACCCGCAAAGATTTCATTGCCGACCAGGTGCTGAAGATGGCAGGATACTATAACGAGAATTCACAATATGAATCCGGAAAGGAAAAGGAAGTTGTCGTAGGGGTTTACCGTCTCACGATGAAAGCGGGTTCCGACAACTTCCGCCAGAGCGCCATCCAGGGTATAATGAAGCGCATCAAGGCCAAAGGTGCGACAATCATCATATACGAACCCACCCTGACCGATGGCGACACCTTCTTCGGCAGCAAAGTGGTCAACGACCTCGCCGCCTTCAAGGCCCAAAGTCACGCGATTATCGCCAACCGCTATGACAGCTGCCTGGACGATGTGACGGAGAAAGTCTATACAAGAGACCTCTTCCGAAGAGACTGAAAGTTGCGCAAAACGCGAACCGACGCCAAACCGAGTGCAATGAAGCTTGCTTCAATTGCCGAGGTGCGAAGGAGGAAAAGCCGCGAAGCGGGTTAGTCACTCGCGTTTTGCGCAAACCTGAAAACCACTACCTTTACAGGAAAATAACAACCTTTATCCAAAGAAGATATTATGGAGAACAAAATTCAATTATTTGAGGGCGTGAAAGTACGCTATGCTTGGGATGCG
>JAGHVE010000011.1 GCA_018064445.1 Candidatus Cacconaster equifaecalis | reverse complement strand
TTCATCTTCTCGCCGATGATGTCGATTGCATCGTAAAAAATAGAATACGCGATACTCTTCTTCCCCTGCAACATAAGATTGTTCACGAAACGGGTTACCTGTACATCGTGAAACTTAGGATCAGGAAGTAGAATCCTCTTTTTAGGCTTCGTTTTTCTCATTTTTCGAAAGATTTAAATGATTTGGATGTTGGGTGGTTACTTCTTAGCGGCTTTGGGACGCTTGGTGCCATAGAGGGAGCGGCTTTGTGTACGGCCCTCTACGCCAGCAGTATCCAACGCACCTCTAAGGATGTGATAACGTACACCGGGGAGGTCTTTCACACGACCGCCACGAACAAGCACGATGCTGTGTTCCTGCAGGTTGTGACCTTCGCCGGGGATGTATGCATTGACCTCTTTCTGATTTGTCAGCCTTACACGGGCCACCTTACGCATGGCGGAGTTAGGCTTCTTGGGGGTTGTAGTGTAAACACGTACACAAACACCACGTCTCTGAGGACAAGCATCAAGTGCGCGAGATTTGCTTTTCTCTTCGATAACCTCGCGACCTTTGCGAACTAATTGTTGAATCGTTGGCATAAATAGTTGTAAATCTTTTATTTATGTTATTTCCCCCACATTTTGCGGGGTTGCAAAGATAGGATAAAAATCCCTAAATGCCAACAAGTTTTCAACAAAATTACTTGAAACTGTAAATTTTGTCGCTCCTGCGCAGATTCTCCTTTACGGGGATGGAGCAGACATCGCCCTTCGAGGCTGTCTGCACGTTCTTCAGGTCAACTCTTATTTCAGGTACCTTGTATTCAATCACGCCGGTGGTGGGGCCGCAGATGAGCATCGTGTCCCCGACGCTGAAAGAACCGGTCTCGACCGTGACCTCCGCCACTCCGATTTTGGCGAAGTAATTGGTTATCTTGCCGATATATGTCTTGGTCCGGGTTGCGCGGTTGCCGTATGCATCGCTCCACTCTCCAAGCCCGGCTCCCTGATAATATCCGTCCCAGAACCCACGGTTGAACACTGTCGAAAGTTTTTCCTTGAGTCCGGAGGCCAGTTCCGGGGTATATCTTCCCTCTTCGACGGCATCTGCGGCATCCCTGTATGCCCTCGTGACGGTCCTTACATACTCGCTGCTGCGGGCACGCCCCTCTATCTTGAATACGGTCACTCCCGCTTCGATGATTTTGTCAAGAAACTCGATTGTGCACAAGTCCTTGGGAGACATTATATATTTGTTGTCCACCACCAGCTGTGACCCGGTCTCAAGGTCGGTCACCTCATATCCGCGGCGGCATATCTGATAGCAGGAGCCCCTGTTTGCGGAGGCTCCGTATTCGTGCAGGGAAAGGTAGCATTTGCCCGAGACGGCCATACACAGCGCGCCGTGACAGAACATCTCTATCTGCAGAGGCCGCCCGGAAGGACCGCAGATTCCCTCCCTGTCTATGGTGGCCTTTATCTCCCTGACCTGCCCCAGATTGAGTTCCCGGGCAAGGACTATGACGTCGGCGAACCGGCTGTAGAAGCGCAGGCTCTCGCGGTTGGAGATGCTGAGTTGGGTTGATATATGGACCTCCAACCCTATCTGACGGGCATATTCGATTGCCGCCATATCGCTGGCAATGACCGCACTGATTCCTGCATCGCGGGCGGCGTCGAGGGCCTCTCTCATCGGGGCGAGATCCTCGTCATACAGTATAATGTTCAGGGTCAGATATGACTTCACCCCGTTTTCACGGCAGATACGGCACACCTCCCCCAAATCCTCCGGGGCGAAATTGTTCGCGGAATGGGAGCGCATATTCAACCGTCCCACCCCGAAATAGACGGAATCCGCACCGCCCTGGATTGCAGCTCTCAGGCATTCGAAATTGCCCGCAGGGGCCATTATCTCCAATCTATTTCTCACGGCCCAGAAGCATTTTTGCAAATTCGTCAAGGCGGGCCTTCTGTTCGGACGTCAGCGAAGATTCCTCCAAGGCCTGCACCGCCAGGTTGTGATACCGGGCGATGGTGTTTTCCGCATCATCCTTTATCCCGAGCCGGAGGTACATATCCTTCATCGCGGAAAATTTCTCCTGCCTGCAGGAGGCGGAATCCATCTTCATAATCCTTTCCAGTTCCTCTTTCTGCACACTGTCAGCCTTCCTGAAGGCACTCACAAGCAGCCAGGTTTTCTTGTTGCACGCGATATCCCCTCCTATCTGCTTTCCGAAAGATTTCTCGTCACCGAAAGTGTCGAGGTAATCGTCAGCTATCTGGAAGGCCAGACCGAGCTGGTATCCGTAGTCGTATATGATTCGGCCCAACTCTTCGTCACACCCTCCGAGCAACGCGCCCATTCTCGCCGAAGCGGCAAGGAGGCAGGCTGTCTTGAGCCCTATCATCCTCAGGTAGTCATCCATCGTGATAAGCGGTATCTGTTCGAAATCCATATCCAGCTGCTGTCCTTCGCAAATACTTATCGCAGTGGTCGTGAACAGGTCAAGAACTTGTGGCAATTTGTCTTTTTCAGCCTTTGCCAGGTACTTGTATGACAGGAACGCCATCGCATCCCCGGAAAGAATCGCCGCATTCTCGTTCCACTTCTTGTAGACGGTGGGCCTGCCCCTTCGAGTGGGAGCCTTGTCCATTATGTCGTCGTGCAGAAGGGTGAATTCGTGAAACATCTCCAGCGCGAATGCCGGACTGAGGACGGAACTGTCGATTCTGTCACTGAAGAGGTTATACACCGTAAGGCAGAGTTTCGGCCTGACCCTCTTCCCCCCGATTGACATTGTATATTCGACCGGTTCATACAGATTGTACGGCTCACGGCTGTAGAGAATCTCTCTGCCGGCCCTGGCGACCAGTTCGTCTATTTCTTTAAGAGAATACATCTTGCTGATTTTTAATAAATTTTACCATTTGTCGAGGGCGGCGTCGAGCTGGGGGTCGTTCCTCAATGAAACGACGGTGCTGGCCCTGTTGAAATAGTACTTCTCGACAATCTCCCTTTCAACAAGAGGAAGTATTTCCGCCTTGCGGGCGCGGAGGGAACTCTCCTTGTCAAGGTTCAACTTGGCGGAAAGAGCATCTATTTCAGCTTTGTATGAGCCATATAGATTGTCGCTCTCCGCCACTTTGATGAGAGCGTCCAGAGCCGTCTGGGCGCTGCTGCGCACATCGAATTCCTGTGTGGCCGCAAATTTCACGAAATCTTCGTAATCGGCGTCACTCATCCTGAACTCTCCGGCTGAGGCTATGGAAGGGTGCTTCTTGTAGTATTCAATTGCGAAGTCACCGGTTATGTCCCCCATAACAAGCGCTATGGCGGTACGGCTGTACTGAGGGCTCTCAACTTCGATGTCGGGAGTGATGCCTCCTCCGTCATAGACGCTGCGGCCGCTGCGGGTCTTGAATTCCTTCTTCAGGGAGTCCGGGACGAATCCTACACTGCCGTCCTCGTTGCGGTGGCTGTAGTCGATGGCCTGCACGCATCTGCCGCTGGGAGTATAATACTTTCCTGTGGTGATTTTCACTTTTCCGTTGTAGGGGGTCGGGCGGATGGACTGGATGAGGCCCTTGCCGTATGAGCGCTTCCCTGCGACGGTGGCCCTGTCAAGGTCCTGCATCGCGCCGGCGAAAATCTCTGATGCCGACGCGGACTGGCTGTTGATCATCACCAGCAGAGGGATGACCGTATCCAGGGGGGCAAGCGTTGTCCGGTATTCCATATCATTGCCGCGGGCCCGTCCCTTGGAACTGACGACGAGGGTGCCTTTGGGCACGAAGATGGAGGCGATTTCGATGGCCTCCTCCATAACGCCGCCACCATTGTCGCGAAGGTCTATCACAAGGCGTTTCGCCCCCTGATTCCTGAGTTGTTCAAATTCCCTCCTGACTTCTTCGTTCAGATTGGAAGTGAACCCGTCCAGCGCGATATATCCGATGGAGTCGCGAATCATCCCTGCATAGACCACGTTGGAGATATGGATTCTCTCTCTTGTAACCGTTACGTCGACGGTGTCTCCGCTGCGGCCCTTTATGACAGTGAAACGGACGTCCGTGGCGGGTTGCCCCTTCATCCTGTTGGAGGCCTGCTCGCTTGTCAGGTCGAGAATGCTCTGCCCGTCGATTGCGACAATTTCATCTCCGGGCTCCAGTCCCGCCTTGACGGCCGGTGAACCCTCGTATGGCTCGACAAGTTTGACAGGCTGGCCCGGAAGTTTCCGGATAAGGGACCCCACACCTCCGTAGATGCCCGTAGTCATCATCTGGACGGTCTCTTCATCCTCTTCGGGGAAATATACGGTATAGGGGTCGAGAGTGCCCAGCATCGAATTGATGCCATTGTCAATCATTCTCCTGAAGTCGACCGTGTCGACATAATTGTCCGCAACTTCCTGAAGGACAGCGCTCTGTATCTCAAGTGCCTGTCCCAATTTGAAATTTCTGCTTTGTGCGCCCGCCTGCACGAACGTTGCAAACAGGGCTGTTGCTATCAATAACTTTTTCATACTGTCAATTTTTTATCTGTATTTTGTCTCCTCCTCCAGCATTCCGAGGTAGGAGCCGTATCTTTCTGCGGAAATTTCCCCTCTTTCCATAGCCTCCTTTACGGCGCATCCCGGCTCGTGGGTATGGGTGCAGGGCATATACCTGCAGCTGTCCATAACTTTCAGCATCTCCGGAAAGTATTTGCTCAACTCCCCGCTCTCGAAATCGACGAGTCCGAATCCCCTGATGCCCGGGGTGTCTATCACGAAACCGCCTCCGGAGAGGGGGTGCATCTCATAGAAGGTGGTGGTATGCTTTCCTTGGAGGTGGGAGAGGGATATTTCTCCTATTTTCGGGTCAAGGGTCGGGTCCAGCGCCTTGAGCAGGGAGGACTTGCCCACTCCGGACTGTCCGCTGAAGAGGCAGACGCCGTTTCTGCAAAGTTCTCTCACTCTGTCGATTCCCTGCATCGTGCGGGTGGAGGTTCCGATGACTTCATATCCCGCATTCCGGTAGATGTCCGCCACCCACTCCATCTGCTCCTGCAGTTCTTTTTCCGTGTAGAGGTCAATCTTGTTCATCAGGATTACGGGATAGATGCCGTATGCCTCGCAGGTGACGAGGAACCGGTCGACAAATGCAAGTTTAGTCTCAGGCAGAATCACCGTCATCACGAGGAACACCCTGTCAAGGTTTGCGGCGATTATGTGGTTTTCGCGGGACAGGTTGGTGGAGCGGCGGATGACGTAGTTCTTTCTGGGCAGAACTCCGGTTATCGCCCCGTCTTCGAAGGTGACGTGGTCCCCCACTGCCACCGGATTGGTGGATTTGGAACCCGTCAGGCGGAGTTTTCCCCGTATCACCGCCTCGAAAGGCCGCCACTGCGGCAGTTCGCTCAGCAGATAATGGCTTCCGGTGTGCTTGACGACCGTCGCTGTCCCTTTACTTTCCATAATCCGCAAATTTAGTCATTCCTTGGCAATATCATTCGATATGCGCCTGAAATCAGAAAAAATCGGGCCAAACCCCGCGCGACCTTCGGCCTTGAACCTGCTGACGGGATCGAAAATGGCGGTTTATCAGCCGCAGCCTGCAATTATTTGATCTCTTTCTTGAGATAGTGCTTCAGGCCGAAAGTTTCAAGGGAATCGTAGAGTTCGAAGCAGGGATTCACCTTCGTCTCCTTTGAAAAGAGGACCACGCTGTCCTGCTGGCCGTCGTGAGAGAACAGGACATCCATATAGAGGCGGACCGTGCCCTTGTGCCGCCTGAATTCCTTTGCAAGAGACTTCCTCAAGTCCGGCGTTATCCTGTCAAGAGGCATAACCACGTGGAACTCACGGACATACCTCTCCTTCGTATCCGACAGGAACCCTATTCCGGCAATCTTCAGGTCAAAGGACTCCTTCTCCCCCTCCTTGGCGAACCTCTTCCTTGGGACGCATTTTATCAGCAGGCACTGATGCACCTTCGCATAGCGGATGTAATTCTCATAATCCCTGCTGGATATGGCGAAGACGTGACTTCCCGAATAATCCTCCACGGTCATCCTGAACCAGGGCTTGTTCTCGCTCTTCGTGAATCTCTCCTCAACTTCGGTCACAAGCCCGGCAAGGTAGAACTCCCTGTTCTGCAATGACTTGTCCGATGACAAACTGGCCTCTATCTCCTCTATCTTTGAGAGGGGCGTATTCGAGAACTCATTGATTTCCAACTTGAACTTGTCAAGAGGATGGGATGACAGGTACATCCCCACAAGTTCCTTCTCCCTCTTGAGGAATTCTATCTCGTTGTATTCGGCCACGGGGGGAGCGACAGGCCGTATCGGCTTGAGTTCCATCGAGTCTCCGAAGAGGCTCATCCCAGCATCAAACGAATCGTTCTGATATTTCGTGCCATATCTCACTACAGCGTCAAGGAATGTCTCATCCTTTCCCAACGGACAGGCGAACTGGGCGCGGCTGACGTTGCTGAAACTGTCGAAGGCACCGGAGAAAACCAGACTCTCCAACGCCTTTCTGTTGATTGAACCGGCCGGCATCCTCTCCACGAAATCGAAGACGTCCTTGAACGGACCTCCCTTTCCCCTTTCCGCCACGACAGCCTCGATTACGCTCATCCCAACACCCTTGATTCCGGCCATGCCGAAACGGATGTTCCCTTCCTTGTTCACCGTGAACTCGGCCTGGCTCTCGTTGATGTCCGGGCTGAGGAGTTTGATCTTCCACTTGCGGCAATCATCCAGTATTTTGGTGATTTCCTCCATATTGTCAAGATTGCAGCAAAGGTTGGCGGCGAAGAATTCGGCAGGGTAGTGGCATTTCAGCCAGGCAGTCTGGTAACTGATCCAAGCATAACAGGTGGCGTGGGACTTGTTGAAGGCATATTCCGCAAACGCGCGCCAATCCTTCCAGATTTTCTCAAGAATCTCGGAAGGATGCCCGTTCTTCCGGCCCCCCTCCATAAACTTGCTGTTCAGACTTTCAAGCACGGCTATCTGCTTCTTTCCCATCGCCTTGCGGAGTTTGTCAGCCTCACCCTTGGTGAACCCGGCAAGCTTCTGCGAAAGCCTCATCACCTGCTCCTGATAAACAGTGACCCCATAGGTCTCCTTGAGGAACTCCTCCATCTCGGGAAGGTCGTACGTAATCTGCTGGACCCCGAGCTTGCGGTCAACGAAATCGGGAATATAGTCCATCGGGCCGGGACGGTAGAGAGCATTCATCGCTATCAGGTCCTCGAACCTCTCCGGGTGCAGTTTCTGAAGCCACTCCCTCATTCCGGGCGACTCGAACTGGAAGATGGAGGTGGTGTCCCCGCGTCCGTACAACTCAAAGACCTCCTTGTCCGCCTTGTCGATGGCCTCTATGTCGATATCCACTCCGTGAGACTCCTTTATCAGGTCCAGGGCCTTGTGGATGATGGAAAGGGTGTTCAGTCCGAGAAAGTCCATCTTCAGCAGACCGCACTCCTCTATATAATGTCCGTCGTATTGCGATGTCCAGACATCCTTGCCCGTATCCTTGTCCTTGGAGAGGCAGATGGGGATGTAGTCGCTCAGGTTGCCCGGACCGATGATGGTGGCGCAGGCGTGCATACCGACCTGACGCACACTCCCTTCCAGCTGACGGGCATAATCCAGGACCTCCCTGTTGAGGTCGTTGCCCTCCCTGGAAAGTTCCTCCTGCAGTTCGGGGACGAGGCGGAAACAGTTTTCGAGGGTGATTTTCACGTTCTTCTCCTCAACCGTACCGTCGTCATTCTTTTTCTTCTCCGAAAGGCGGGCGGGAATCAGCTTCGAGAGACGGTTGGATTCGTCTATGGAGACGTGGCTGATTCTGGCCACATCCTTGATGGCCCCCTTGGCCAGCATAGTTCCGAAAGTGATGACGCGGGAGACGTGGTCCAGACCATATTTCTGCTCCACATATCTGTGGGCGAACGGCAGATTCTCGAAATCGACGTCTATATCGGGCATCGAGATTCGGTCGGGGTTGAGGAACCTCTCGAACAGCAGGTCGTAACGAATGGGGTCCAGATTCGTGATTCCCAAACAGTAGGCCACAACCGAACCGGCCGCCGAACCTCTTCCGGGGCCAACCATATAGCCTGCGTCGCGGGAAGCCCTGATATAGTCCTGGACTATGAGGAAATAATCCGGGAATCCCATCTTGCAGATGGTTTTCAGTTCGAAATCTATCCTTCCGCTCTGATCTTCGTTCAGAGTCTCCCCATATCTCTTACGGGCTCCTTCGTAGGTCAGGTGACAGAGATAAGCCACGGACTTGCAGAAATCATCGCCGCGGTAGTTCCCCTTCGCATCGTCCTTCCCCACCTCAATGACATCCGCATATTTCGCCAGATGAGAGTCAATCTCCTTCAGGAAGTCCGGCTCGATGGCGAACTTCGGAAGAATATAATCGTGGTCTATCTTGTAGGCTTCTATTTTGTCCGCAACCTCGCAGGTGTTGTCCAGAACCTCGGGATGATCGGGGAACAACTCCTCCATCTCCTCCCTGGTCTTGAGATACTCCGACTGAGTGTAGCGCAGCCTTTCCGGATCATCTATGTCCGAATTAGTGGTAAGGCATATCAGCCTGTCGTGAGCGTCTGCATCCTCCTTCCGCACGAAATGCACGTCATTCGTAGCGACCACCTTCACTCCGAACTCCTGAGCCAGCGCGAATATCTGAGGATTGACTTTCTGCTGACCTTCAGGGACATCTTTAGCCTGGGGCACATCCGTGGGATGGAGCATCACCTCCAGATAATAATCCTCCCCAAACACTTTCTTGTGCCAGAGTATTGCCTCGCGGGCGGCTTCGATGTCACCTTCAAGAAGGGCGTGAGGAATCTCCCCGGCAAGGCAGGCGGAACAGCAGATGAGATTTTCGTGATACTTCTCCACCACTTCGTGGGATACCCTCGGCTTGTAATACATACCGTTGACGTGTCCCTCCGTGCAGATTTTCATCAGGTTGCGGTAGCCGTCAATGTTCTTGGCAAGCAGAATCAGGTGGTAATATTTCCTGTGGTCACGGTCCTTGAGATTGTGGTCGTAATGTCTGGTGACATACACCTCGCACCCGATGAGGGGCTTGACAATAAGGTTTCCCGCCTCATCCTTGTTCTTGTCGTTGAAGGCATGCTTGAGGAACTCCTTCACTCCGTACATATTGCCGTGGTCGGTGATAGCCAGAGCTTTCAGACCGATTTCACGCGACCTCGCGAACAGTTTCCCGATATCGGAAAGACCGTCCAGGATGGAGTACTGAGTATGGACGTGAAGGTGTGCGAACGACATAATTCCTTATACGAGAGGGGTTCCTGTCATTTCCGCCGGCTGGGCGATTCCCATAAGTTTCAGAATGGTGGGGGCTATGTCGGCAAGACGTCCGTCCCTTACCTCCTTAATGTCGTCATCGACCACGATGAACTGCACCGTGTTCAGGGAGTGTGCCGTATTCGGTGTTCCGTCGGGGTTGACGGCGTTGTCGGCGTTGCCGTGGTCCGCAGTGATCAGCACGGTGTAGCCGTTGGCTCTTGCTGTGCGGACAACCTCTCCCACTGCGCTGTCGATGTATCGTACTGCGGAGCATATAGCTTCATAGACACCCGTATGCCCGACCATATCGCCGTTGGCAAAGTTCAGAATCACCATATCGTGCTTCTGTGTCTGAAGGTCGGCCACCAGAGCCTCCTTTACCAGAGGGGCGCTCATCTCGGGCTGGAGATCATACGTCGCAACCTTCGGCGAGTTGATGAGAATACGGTCCTCGTTCTCGAATTCCTTCTCACGGCCGCCGTTGAAGAAGAAGGTCACGTGGGCATATTTTTCCGTCTCGGCAATGCGGAGCTGCCGTTTTCCTGCAGCCGCAACCACCTCTCCGAGAGTCTTCTGCACGTTCTCCTTGTCAAACAGGATATGCAGGCCGGTGAATTTGTCATCGTATGGAGTGAGACAGCAGTAGTAGAGAGGTATCGTCTTCATTCCCATATCGGGCATATCCGTCTGTGTGAGCACGTTGGTTATTTCACGGGCCCTGTCGTTACGGAAATTGAAGAAAATCACGGCATCCCCCTCCTTGATTGTGGCGACGGGGTTGCCGTCCTTTCCGACTATGCTGACAGGCTTGATGAATTCGTCCGTCACCCCCTCGTCGTATGACTCCTGAATCGCCTGTACGGCTGAGGTCGCTTTCTTGCCTTTCCCGTTCACTATCAGGTCATAACCCTCCTTTACTCTCTCCCACCTCTTGTCGCGGTCCATCGTGTAGAAACGTCCGCATACGGATGCCACCTTACCTGTCGTAGCAGCCATCCTGCTTTCCAGTTCCTCTATGAATCCCTTTCCGCTCTTGGGGTCGGTGTCACGGCCGTCCATCAGGCAGTGTACGAAGACCTTGGGCAGGCCGGCTTTAGCGGCTTCCGCGAGAAATTCGTAAAGATGGTTCAAGGAACTGTGAACTCCTCCGTGTGAGCAGAGGCCCATGAAATGGAGAGAGCAACCCTTTTCCCCCACATAATCGTAAACCTTCTTTATCTCATTGTTTTCCAGCAGAGTATGTGCCTGGCAGGCCATATTTATCTTCACCAGGTCCTGATACACGATACGGCCGCCGCCGATATTGAGGTGCCCCACTTCCGAGTTGCCCATCTGCCCGTCGGGAAGACCCACGTCCTGACCGCAGGCGGACAGGTGTGAGAAGGGATATTTCGCGCGCAACGCGTCTATTTCGGGAGTTCCGGTAGTGTAAATGGCGTTGGTGCGGTCCTTTTTACCCTCGCCCCATCCGTCAAGAATCATCAGCAATACTTTCTTATCCATATTTTTGTTAATTTTGTAACCTTTGAAACGTGCAAATTTAAACAATATATGCCAACTAAAAAAGTTAAAAAATTCAAAAAGCCCGCAAGGAAAAGAAGGACGCTGGAAGAGGTGACCGGGCTGTTTTCAATGACGGCGAGCGGATTCGGGTTCGTGAAGGTGGAAGGATGGGAAGATGACATATATATCCCTGTCAGACAGGTGAAAAAAGCTCTCCACGGAGACACCGTGAGAGTCGGCGTAACCGCACGGAAAAACAAGGGATTGGAAAAGAGAGTGGAAGGGACCGTCCTGAATGTCATCGCCAGAAGCACCAAACCCCATATAGGAACTCTGGCGGTCAGGGGAAACAGGGCCTGGGCCATCGTGGAAAGCAAGTCGATGCCATACGACATACGGATAGAAGGTCCCGTGCCGCCGGCGGACGGGCAGAAAGTCTCAGTCCTTGTCACCGGCTGGCCTGACCGCAGTTTTGAACCTTGCGGACGCATACTGGACGTTCTGGGAAAACCCGGGGAGAACGAAACCGAAATGCACGCCATCCTTGCGGCATACGGTCTGCCCTACAAGTTTGAAGAGGCTGTGGAAAAGGCGGCCGATGAACTCTCTGCCGAAATCACGGAAAAGGAGATTGCCGGAAGAAGGGATTTCCGGGATATCACCACTTTCACGATAGACCCCGCCGATGCCAAGGACTTCGATGACGCACTCTCTTTCCGCACCGTTGAGGACGGTCTTTTCGAGATAGGTGTCCATATCGCGGACGTGACACATTACGTCACCCCCGGTTCGGTCCTCGACAAGGAGGCCTTCGAACGCGGAACCTCCGTATATCTGGTGGACCGCACCGTCCCGATGCTTCCGGAAGCCCTTTCAAACAAATTGTGCTCTCTCCGCCCTCAGGAGGACAAACTCTGCTACAGCGTCGTCTTCAGGATGGACGAGAAGGCGAAGGTCAGGGATGTCTGGTTCGGACACACCGTCATCCGGTCGGACTTCAGATTCAACTATGAGGAGGTGCAGAAAATCATCGAAGGAGGGGAAGGACCTCTTTCCGCCGAAATCCTCAAACTGCACTCCATTGCCTCGCTGTTGAGGAAACGCCGCTTCGAAGCCGGTGCAATCTCCTTTGAAAGGCCTGAAATGAAGGTAATTGTGGACGCTGCGGGCAAACCGGTTGACGTCGTAAGGAAAATCTCCGTCGAGAGCAATTTCCTGATTGAAGAGTTTATGCTGCTGGCCAACCGCACGGTGGCGGAATTCGTGGCGCGGAAATGCAAGGCGAAGGATCCGACCTTCGTCTATCGTATCCACGAGGACCCCAACCCTGAAAAACTCGAGTCGCTCCGCTCTTTCGCCCGGAATTTCGGCCACAAACTCGGAGACACCTCAACCGCAAAGGTGGCCTCGAAAAGTCTCAACGCACTTATCTCCTCAACACGCGGCAAGCCCGAGGAAAGCGTGCTCCAGATGCTGGCCTTTCGCAGTATGGCAAGAGCCCGCTACAGTACCGACAACGTCGGACACTACGGTCTGGCCTTCAAATACTACACCCACTTCACCTCCCCCATCAGGCGCTACCCCGATATGATGGTACACCGTCTTCTCGACATCTACACCTCGGGAGGAAAGAGCCAGGACAAGCTGACATACGAGGACAAGTGCCGGTACGCCTCGATGCGGGAGCAGCTGGCGACTGACGCCGAACGGGAAAGCGTGAAATACAAGCTGGTGGAATATATGCAGGACTATGTCGGGCAGGAATTCGACGGTACAGTCAGCGGCCTGACGGAATGGGGAATCTATGTAGAGGTGGAGCCTACCAAAATCGAAGGTATGGTCTCCATCCGCGATATCAGGGAGGACTATCTTGTATTCGACGAGGAGAACTTCATCACGAGGGCCAAAGCTTCCGGGCGGGTGTTCCACCTCGGGGACAAGGTCCGCGTCAGAGTGACCAGAGCCTCTCTGGAGCAGAAGGTTCTGGACTACGAACTTCTCTGGGACAAAGAATAGAGCGCAGAACCGGACCCTGTCATGGAGGCATACAGAGCCCCCTCCCCGTAGAGTTTTTCCTTGACTTTTCTCAGATTGGGGAATCTTTCGAAGACGCTTTTCTCAAAGTCGTTGAAAATCATCTTTTTCCATTGCGATACGGGGTTTGTGACAGCCTCTTTCAGAGATATTTCCGGCCTGCCGGGAGTGATTCCGGCGTATGCCTGCGCCGTCGACACGAACTCTTTCTGGGGGTAAACCTTTATTTCGAGAGAGGCCAGTTGAGGGATGCCGATATCTTCCAGCACTTCACCACGTCCGGTCGCAAACATGGGTCTGTTGTAGATGAAGAAGGGGCAGTCGCTGCCGAGAGCCGCGGCCTCCTGCGCCATCTGCTTTTCGGACAACCCCAGTTCGAACAGGGTATCCAGAGCCTTGATTGTGAATGCAGCATCGGAAGAACCGCCGCCCAGTCCTGCTCCCGTGGGAATCTTCTTGTAAAGATTTATCCACACCGGCGGAAGTCCGTATTTTTCCTGCATCCTCCGGCAGGCTTTCACACAGAGGTTGTCGTCGGCGGAACAGTCGAGGGATGCACCGTACAGACTGAATCCGTTCCTTTCACTGAAAACGACCTCCAAAACGTCATACAAGCCCGGGACAGGGACGAATATGGTCTCGATGTCGTGGTAACCGTCCTCTCTTTTCGCCACGACATTCAGCCCGAGATTTATTTTTGCGTTGGGGAAAAACAACATTTTCAGAATCCTTGCGCCCTGATTTCCAGTTCCGCGCCTTCCGGAGTGACCATCACGGCCCCGACTTCGGGCTTTGCCGTGTGACCTATTATGTCATAATCCTGAAAATCGTGACGAATCACCTCGTGCTTCTCAATCGGCACCGTGAAAATGAACTTGTAGTCGTCACCTCCGTTCATCGCGGCTGTTATTGCGTCCATATTCAACTCCTCGGCGACCGCAAAGGTCTGTGAGGAGATGGGTATCTTGTCAAGATAGATCTTGGCTCCGAGACCTGTCTCCTTCACCAGCTGGAGGACGGCGGCCCCGAGCCCCCTGGAAACGAAAAATCCCTTCGAAGGTATGCATCCCGCCTCAATGAAGCGGCTGACCGTGTCACTCTTTATCTCGGGGCTGAGATAACTTCCGAGGACAGCCTTGTATTTTTCAAGTTCCGGCTGCACGTTCGTCGAGGTGAAGGCGACCTTCTCCCTCTCAAGTATGTGAAGTCCCATATAGGCGGCCCCCACGTGCCCGGTCAGGCAGATGAGGTCCATATTCTTTGTCTGCGGGACGTTGTCGAGAACTTTCTTTTTCTGCGAACCGAGAGCGGAAAGGCTGATGCACAGTCCATTGACGGAAGGATTAAGGTCAAGGGAAATTCTCTTTACGCCGTGCTCGCCGCAGGCGGCCACCATCCCCTGCCACAGGGTCTCCACGTCTTCGTAGCAGAATCTCTTCGAGAGACCGAGGTTCACTGAAAGCGCCTCCGGAGTGCGGAGCGAAGCGTACAGGTCACCCAGGACATAGAGGACAGCCTTGTAACCCAGATGCCGGAGGGGTGTATAGACAAGGTCGAAGTCAACCCCCTCCAGAAGAATCGCGTGGGAGCAGGAGCACTGGCTCCCCTTCCCTTCAATCACGGTTGATGAAGCTTCCATCCCACTGAGGGCCAGAAGTTTCTCTATCATATTCCATTTTCCGACCGATGATATTTCCGTTCTCATACCTGCAAATATACGAATTTCCTTGCACATACGCGAGTGACTCGCGTTTTGCGCAAAGTTTCACAAATCATTGTTATCTTTGCAATATGAACCCGAATGAAATAAAAGCCCCGTACAACCCCAACCAGCCCAAACCGCAGCCAAGGAAGAGGCCGCTTGAACTGGGTATGGAACAACTTGAAAAAGTAGGAAAAATCATTGCCGTGGCCTCCGGGAAAGGAGGTGTAGGCAAATCCACCGTGGCAGTCAACCTCGCCGTGACCCTTGCCCGTATGGGCTACAAGGTCGGGCTTGCCGATGCGGACGTCTACGGCCCGTCCATCCCGAAGATGACCGGCACGGAAGGAATGGTTCCACGGGTGGACGTCTTCGACGAAATGGGAGAGCCCCTCCCTCCAACCGAACCCCTGACAGACGATTGCAAGGAAATCATTGTCCCGATAGAGAAATTCGGGGTGAAGTGGATGAGCATCGGTTATTTCGCAAAAAGGGAACAGGCCCTCATCTGGCGCGGCCCGATGGCCTGTAATGCCCTCAAGCAGATGATTCTTCAGGTAGAATGGGGAGAACTCGACTATCTGCTGATTGACCTTCCTCCCGGAACCGGGGACATACATATCTCTCTGGTACACGATATCCCGATGACCGGGGCGATTATCGTCACCACTCCGCAGGCCGTAGCGCTGAGCGACGTGGAAAAAGGTGTCAATATGTTCCGCAACCCTCAGATTGACAAGCCGATATATGGTATAATCGAAAACATGTCGTGGTTCACTCCGGCAGAACTTCCGGAAAACCGTTATTACATCTTCGGCAAGGACGGAGGCAGGGAGATGGCTGAAAAATACGGTATTCCCCTTTTGGGCCAAATTCCCCTCGTCCAGAGTGTCAGGGAAGGAGGCGACGAGGGCAATCCCGCAGCCCTTTCCGACGGCCCCGTTTTCGATGCCATGAAAGATGCGGCCTCACGTTTGGCAGATTGAAAGGATTTTTTTATATTTGCAAACTATACCTTAGTACTCAATAAAACAAACGTTTATACAAAATGAAAAACTACTCCACAGCCAACTTGAGAAACGTCGTTCTTCTCGGAGGCACCCGCAGCGGCAAGACAACCTTGACCGAGGCCATTCTGTTCGAAGGCAAGGTCATCGACCGCCGCGGAACCGTCGAAGCTAAGACCACCGCTTCTGACAGCACCGAAGTCGAGCAGCTGTACCAGCGCTCAATCTATTCAACACCCATCTATGCGGAAGTAAAGGACTGCAAACTGAACATAATCGACGCTCCGGGAGCCGATGACTTCATCGAAGGCGTCATCACGGGCCTCAACGTCTGCGACTCAGCGGTAATGCTCGTCAATGCCGGACAAGGTGTGGAGGTAGGAACAGAAATACACGGAAGATATGCCGAGCAGTACAAGAAACCCGTCATCATCGCCGTCAACCAGCTTGACACAGAGAAAGCCAACTGGGACAACACTCTCGACAGCCTGCACCAGGCCTTCGGAGGCAAACCCGTAGTTATCCAGTTCCCTGTAAACGCCGGTGTGGGATTTGACAGTTTCGTCGATATCCTAAAGATGAAGATGTTCCATTTCAAGGATGAAAACGGTTCCTGCGAGGAAGTTGACATCCCTGCAGAATTCCAGGGCAAGGCCGAAGAACTTCGTGCCGAACTGATGGAAAAGGCAGCTGAAGGCGACGATGCCCTTATGGAAAAATTCTTCGATGCAGGTGAACTTACCGAAGAGGAGATTCACAAAGGATTCAAGGTAGGCTTCGAAAAAGGCGAGGTTTACCCGGTAGTCTGCCTCTCTTCAAAGAAGGACATCGGAACAAAGAGACTGATGGAATTCATCACCGAGATAGCTCCCGCTCCTCAGGCTGATGCAAAGGCTCCCCTTTCTCTCTTCGTTTACAAGACCAACCTCGAGCAGCACCTCGGTGACGTGACCTATTTCAAGGTAATGTCAGGCAAGATCGGTGAAAGTGCCGATGTCATCAATATGGGCAGCGACTCCAAGGAAAGAATCACCGCCATCTACGCCGTAGCCGGCAAGAAGAAGGAAAAAGTCACCGAACTCGTTGCCGGTGACCTCGGATGTACGGTCAAGCTGAAGAGCGTCAAGATCAACCAGACTCTCAATGCCGCCGGAAACGACAACGTCGTCGCTCCCATTGCTTTCCCTCCTTCAAAATACCGCTGCGCCATCAAGGCTGTAGAGGAGAAGGATGAGGAGAAACTCGGCGAGGCTCTCAACCGCGCCGCCGCAGAGGACCCCACAATGGTTGTGGAATACTCCAAGGAACTCAAGCAGACCATCCTCAACGGACAGGGTGAGCAGCACATCAACATCCTCAAATGGAACATCAACAACAACTATAAAATTGAAGTTGAACTCTTCGCTCCGAAGATTCCTTACCGTGAGACCATCACAAAGGTTGCAAATGCGACATACCGTCACAAGAAGCAGTCCGGCGGTGCAGGTCAGTTCGGTGAAGTGACCCTTCTCATCGAGCCTATCGTGGAAGGTGTCGACACTCTCGCCAAGTTCAAGATTGACGGCAAGGAGCAGGTTATGAACATCAAGGCCAAAGAGGAATTCACTCTTCCCTGGGGCGGTCGCTGGGAGTTCTACAACTGCGTTGTCGGCGGTGCAATCGACGCCAACTTCATGCCCGCAATCAAGAAAGGCCTCGTACAGAAACTTGAGGAAGGCCCTCTTACAGGTTCATACGCCCGCGACATCCGCGTATTCGTCTATGACGGCAAGATGCACCCCGTGGACAGCAAGGAAATCGCCTTCATCATCGCCGGCCGTAACGCATTCAAGGAGGCATTCAAGAATGCGGGACCGAAGATTATGGAGCCTATCTATATGGTTGAGATTATGGTTCCCGGCGACTGCGTGGGCGACGTTATGAGCGACCTACAGAACCGCCGCGGCATAATGGAAGGTATGGGCAGCGAAAAAGGATTCCAGATTCTCAAGGCCCGCGTTCCTCTCGCCGAACTTTACAAATATTCAACCACACTGAGTTCACTTACTTCAGGCCGCGCCACTTTCACCCAGACATTCATTGACTACCAGCAGGTTCCTATGGATGTTCAGGAGAAACTTCTCAAGGCTTACGAAGCGGAAGCCCAGGAAGAAGATTAGTGATAAAAGCCGATCATATCTACAAATCCTTCGGGACCGTCCAGGTCCTGAAGGATATTTGTTTCAGCGCCGCCCCCGGAGAGGTTGTCGCCATTGTGGGAGCCTCTGGAGCCGGGAAGAGTACGCTACTGCAGATTATGGGGTCATTGATGAAGCCCGACAGCGGGACCGTCACCATAGACTCCATCTCTCTCTTCTCCCTTTCCGACAAGGGAATCTCCTCGTTCAGGAACAAAAAAATCGGATTCGTCTTTCAGGCCCATCATCTTCTTGCGGAATTCACCGCTCTGGAAAATGTGATGTTGCCGGCCCTGATTGCAGGAAAATCCAGAAAACAGGCAAGGGAGCAGGCTCTCCCCCTTCTTGAGACAGTCGGCCTCTCCCACAGAACATCGCACAAACCTTCGGAGCTCAGCGGAGGAGAACAGCAGAGGGTGGCAATCGCCCGGGCCCTTGTCAACCGTCCTTCCGTAGTTTTTGCCGACGAGCCGACAGGCAATCTGGACAGCCGCACGAAGGAGGAGATTCACCGTCTGTTCTTTTCTCTCAGGGACAAGTTGGGCATCACCATTATTCTGGTGACCCACGACCGCGACCTTGCCCGTCTGTGCGACCGCACGGTCGAGATGATAGATGGCCGGTTCGTTTAAATTCAAGCAATTCACTGTTGCAAACGAACGTTCCGCAATGAAAGTCGGAACCGACGGAGTGTTGCTCGGGGCCTGGACCCGGCTTCGGAAAAGCGACCTTGACATTCTGGATGTCGGGACCGGCACCGGAGTGATTGCCCTTATGCTGGCCCAGCGCAGCGTCTTAGCCGGGAGTCGCATCTCGGCCGTTGACATCGACCCCGTCTCTGTGGAAGAGGCAGAGCTGAATTTCAGAAACTCGCCCTGGCGTGAGCGCCTTGAAGTCCGATGTATGGATTTCAGAAAGATGGAGAGAGGCCGTTTCGACCTGATTGTCAGCAATCCACCCTATTTCATAAATTCCCTCAAGGCTCCGGAGCAGAGGCGTTCGACGGCGCGCCACACGGACACCCTATCCTACCGGGAACTTATTGAAAGCACTCTGCGGAATCTCTCTCCATCCGGCCGGCTTGCCGTGATTCTGCCGGTACAGGAGTCCGACTCCTTCATCGGGGAAGCAATTCGCCGCGGTCTGACCATCACAAGAAAGACTTTTGTCAGGACCACTGAAAACCATCCTCCGAAGCGCATTCTTTTGGAAGCCTCTTCAGGGGAATGTTCCGTTGAAGAAGAGACTGTCCTTACCATCGAGGACTCCACAGGATTCACGACTCCCTATAAGGACCTGACCAGGGATTTCTATCTCAAATTCTGAGGCAATTTTTTTAAAAAAATTCAAACAACTTGAATTTTTTTGTAATTTTGTGATGTAAATATTTAAAAAAATGCCTCGGAAAAGTATACAAAGCAAGGACAGAGTGCCCAAACGCCTCGATTTCCTGACGGAATTTATGACTTTGCGGCATTTAGACACTCAGGATATCGCTGACAAACTGAATATCACCCGGACTTCAGTCTATTGCTGGTTCCGTGAAAGCACCGATGACGTGAGGCTGTCATACGCTACCCGGATCATCGAGGATGAAGGGTTCCTTCTCCAGATACAACTTTTCCGGGAAGAGAAGGATTTGAATGAACCTTTTTACACGAAGGTGAGCGATTTGTCCACCGAAAACGGGGACCTGAGGCTCCGCAGGCTCAGTTTCCTCCCTCTGACCCTGAGGAAATACGACATGAAAATCAAGGATGTCACGGCAAAGATGGGGGTAAATGTCTCCAACTGGAGGTACTGGATGAAAAATGACGACATATTTCTCTCCAGAATCTATCAGATTGCCGATGTCTGTGACCTCAACATCCGTTTCCTGATTACTCAGAAAGATCTGCTCGAAAACATTTCAGGAAACCGCGGTCGTTGCCTTACGGAAATTCATTCAACGTCCGTAAGCGACATCGCTCCATTGGCAAACGTCGCCAACTCATAGAAAAGCGAAAAGTTTCTATCTTTTTCAAGGGTAATTTTGCATTTACGATAAATGTGTTTACCTTTGAGAAAATATTTTACCACTTTCGCTCCGTGAACACCCCCTCTATTTTTACGGTCTGAAACACAAGTGTATTCAACCAATCTTAAAAATAGGAGGAAATAATGAAACCCAACTTTCTCTTTGCGGCCCTTGCCGCATCTCTGATTGCCGCTTCCTGCGACAAGTCCAACGAGTATCCCTACCCTTCAAAGGTGGAAACAGACAACACCGTCCCCGACATCTCCTTCTCCCGTTCTGACGGAGTGAACCTTTATGTAGTGGGAGAGGGGCTAAAATCTCTTGACGTGACTTTCAACACCAATGTCCCGGTAATATCCGATGCAAGCGACGCCGTTACCGGAAGCGGCCGGAATTTCAACCCGAAAGATAATCCGGATTATTGTCCCTGCGGTTATCTGGAAACCGGGACAATCGGAAGGAATGACTACCTGTTCGGCCACGGTGGAAACACGGATTACACTCAGGACCTGGAGTTCTACCTCGTTCAATCCGTTTGGAATACAACTTGGTATGACTACTCCCCGTATGGATACATCGAGACTCCTGTCACGTTCCGGGTTCGTGGTACAAAAGGCACGGCGATTCTTCCGGAAGATTATGAAACATACAGGAAACAGGAAGAAGAATCATCGCGATCCTATTATTTATCCGGCAAAATACTTTCCATCAGAGATACTTCGACAAACGACTTGCCTTTTGCGACAATGAAGCACTTCAGCAATATCTTCAAGGAAATAAAGTTCACCCCCTCGAGCACGGTCATCGCGACCGAAGGCATCGCCCTGACGCTTGATACCGGAAACGGAACATACGACATCACAGTAATCACCCGAAAGAGAGACAATGAAAAGATAAAACTGCTTTCCTGCATCGGAATAGGTGACGTAGTCGAAATCCCTGCTGAAATCTCAGATGTGACAACTTTCAAGGAAAGAGGCCGCCACGCGGACATAAAGCCCATCACTGCGGACAAGGTCCTGAAATTGTGAAATGGGAACTGACAGGAAAAGGCGGAACTCCAATCGGAGTTCCGCCTTTTTTATGAAGCTATAAAAATGGAAATCACTGACCGTCCCATCTGATAGACCATGACTTGATTACCTCTCCGAGGTATCTCATTTCATATGTTTCTCTATCGCCATCCTGGGAACTGTATGTCTGTGAAGTGGATGCCTTACGACCATCACAATAGAATTCTATCAAACCGTTTGATGCAGAATAGGTATCATTGTTACTTGTTTTGAGATTTCCTTTAAATGAAACAGTAACCTGGCTATCGTAATTTCGTTTTACATATCCGCTGACACTGCCGCTGGATGCTTCTCCTGAACGCCCGACATCACTGCTCCACGAAAGTTTGATATCATCGGACTTATAGTCAGTGTTGACAGTTACATCCTTTGAGGCTGTCTGACCACCATAAGAAGCAGTCAGAGTGAAAGTACCGAGGCAACCTATCTTCTTGTTCGACTGGACATTTCCACCGGAGACGCTCAGCATGGAGGAATTGCTGGAGGTTACTGTGGCACTGGAAGTGATGTCGGCTGTCGACTTATCGGAATATGTCGCTGTTACCTTATATGACGTTTTTTGGCCTGCAAGAATTGAACTGCTTGTCACAGAGATTGCAATACTTGATAAAGTCAATTCTTTCTTTGCCTGATTGACCGTCAGGGTAGCCGAGGCTTTCGTCGAATAACTAACTTTTACCGCTGCTGTGATTTTGGCAGAACGGGAAGAAGATGTACTTGTATTGGCACTGTAAGAACCATTTGTCGACAACCAAGTCTTGTCGGAAGACAACGCAGGTGTATCTGAAGGATACGTAACCGTAGGGTCACCATAGTCTGACCAACCTGACCAAGAACTCCACGAACCATATGTCGGGTCTCCAACCTCCCAGGTATATTTTGTACGTGTACGTGTTTTTATCTGCGGCTGCACCGTATGCTTATGCCCTGCCGTCACATTCACCGCAACGCTTCCGGCATCGGCTGATACATCAACGGAAGAGCTTGTGCTGCCGTTGATCATCACCCAGTAATCGGTGTCTGATGTCCTTGACCCTGAATCATCGGTTTCGGTCTCCTTCGATGAACCTGTCTGCTGGTTTTTCCCTTGAGACACAGAGCAACTGGCACTTGCCGGGCCGTTGGACACACTCAACGTACCATATCTTGAACTTGTTGAGCTGTTGGCAGAAACGCTCATCGTGTTTCCGGAATATGACAGCCAACCCTTGTTGGATGAAGGAGTCGGATAATCCGTTACCTTGCTTCCTGAGCCGTAAGTGGTCTGATAGTCATATCCGCCATCAGAGGTACGTGACGTACTGCCGGAAGCATCCCTGACCCAATCGCTGCCGCTGTCCGAATCATAACTGTAATTCGTTCCATAGTCCGTCCAATACTCTGTATGGCTTTTGCTCTCCTCCACATATTCCGTCGCACCGGAATCAAACTTATCCGTACGGTATTCGATGTAGTTGCACTTCTGGGATGCGGAACGGGTATAATCCCTTGAGCCCGTCCTGGTCCAATCCTTATAATAATGGTCCGTGTACGGAGTATGATAGTGGTGCGTTACCGGACGGCGCTGTTCATACTTATCCCTCTCATAGTGATAAGCCGTCACGGAATTTGACTTGCTGGTTCCCACCGCTCCGGGACTCCAGCTCGTCGTGGCAAACGATACGGCATAGTCATACTTATCCGTAGACGTGCTGTAAGTTGACCAATCACCATATGTATCGTCATCCTGAACCTCTGAACCAGTAGTGGTATTTTTGTAATATTCACTTCCGTATTCCTTGTTCCCCCACTTTATGTCACCATAGTATTCCTTGCTGCCATAAGAAACAGAACCGGTCCTCGTATGATTCTTTTCGGCCGTCTGACCCTTGTGACGGGCGTTGGCCGCCTGATATACTGTGAGATTTTTGTCGGTGGTCTTGTCCCCTATCTTAACCCTCACGTAGACGTCACCGAGTTTCGTCCGAGCCTTCGCCGTAGTGCCGAGATTATTTCCGTGGTAGGACGGGCAGTTGTCCGACAACGATGCAAGGGTCTTACCATACTGGATTGTATAATTAGGACTGCTCTCGGCCGTCCAGTCGGGGTCGTACTTCACCGTCCCGTCAGCAAGGGTTTTCTTCACCCTCTTGCGCTGGCCTATGGAGGTCACTGAAGGAGTGCCGGAATCCCCTCCTCCCGCCGGAACGTCGCTTATTGTCCCGAGTTCGAACGTCGGGGCCTCGTATTCATCCTCCGTCTTGACGACAACGCTGCCGTCAAGCTTCGCGCTGATGTTGTTGACCTTTCCCGCAAGAAAGTTCTGGCTTAAGGACTTGCTCTGCGGATTGCCGTTGGCGTCATTGTACGTCAGCGTCGCATCATACGTTCCGGGAATGATCCAGAAGTCGTTGTCCGATGTCGTCAGTTCCTTCGTGGACTGGCTTCCCACGGAAGACCAAACCCCGGTCCTGAGATTGTACGTGCCACTTCCGCTGTACTTCATCGAGAGACTGACGTTGGAACAGAGGTCGAGGTTGGTGAAAGACACCGTCCCTACCCTCGCGAGGATATGGTTGAACGTCAAGTCATTCTTCACCTTGTAACTCGGACTGGCAAGATATGCGCAGACGACGTCCTTGTCAATGGAGGATATCGTCACGCTCTGGCCGGACGCATTATGAGTCATCGCCACGTTGGAGGCATAGAAGTGATACCCGGGGTCGGACGAGGGCCATACGGCGTCGCTCCTGGACACACTGTTCTTCTTTTCGAACACAACATTGGAGAGCTTTGAAGTCTCACTGCCCGTAGAACCTGTAGTGGCCGTCACGTTGAATAGCGAGAGCGACGTTACCGGAAACGGGCCCTTCGTGGCGGAGGTGTCCCTTATGGAGAACTCTATCGCCTTGAGGGACTCACGGCCTTGGGCCTCAGGAGAGATGTCCGTCACATTTGAATTGACAGACTGGCAACCTGTAAAGGTCATCAAGAAAGTTGTAAGGATGAAAAAACGTTTCATTTATATTATCCGATCAATGGAGTTACTGAACCTGTACTAGGCGGACACTATTGCCATTGTGGCGTTGGGTAGGGAGGCCTCCGTAGTTCGGGCCAAAGTTGTCTTCAGAGAAGGGAGCTCGATCTATCCATAAATCAGTGGGTTCATTGCCGTTATGCGTAGTCGACCAGTAAGCGGCACTGATGCCGGGCGAACTAATATCCTTCTGAAAACGAATGCCTGCCATAGGAAGGGCAAGAAGTCCGAATTCAGACTCCGCATCAGCCCATTCGGAGGCAGTATAACTGTCTGCCACTGTTCCGTTGAATCCGTCGGGTTTTAGGACAACGCAATTCTTTCCATTGATGATTATCTTGTACTTTGAAGACGAATTTTTCGCAAGACCGTGATTAAAAATATACTGCCATTCATCACTGCTGAGCACGGTCAGTCCTTCGAACGCTCCGCCGTCGGCAGCGAAGAATGTCTCAGTTTTACCTGGAGTAATGCCGAATTCAGTCAACGCGTCACTGTAGAAAGGTGCTATCGCCACCCTTGCATCACTGCTCCAGTAAAAGTGATCGATATGCGTGTCATCCCAAACATCGCGATAGTGATATTGCTGTTCCTCGCAGCGGAATTCACTGCCATTCCAGAAGAGATTCCCCTTGGTGAATTTTACCTTTTTATTTGACGCATTGACCGTGAATACGCTTGTGAGCAGTTCCGGAAAATAAGGAGTTTCCGCAGTAAGATTCCGGCTTTCGTCATTCCAGGCTTTGACACTGGATGAGACTTTGGCTTCCGAAGCTTTGGCAGGAAGCAATAAAGAAATTGCTGTGCGCTTTCCCTTGGTTAGCGTTACAGGAATTGTTACATCATTGTTACTGAGTAACCGTTGTCCATTTTTGCTGTAACACTTCCATAATACATTAAGGGAAACCTCTCCGGGCATTAAGCTTATTGCAGAACCCACCGCAGATGCTGTCGTAGTTACAGTCTGTCCACCGGTATTGCTGTAAAAAATATACTTTGCCTTGTTATCATTTAAAGTCCATGTACTGTCAACGAAACTATATATTCCTCCTTTGGAGTCATTGATGGATAACTCGTGAAGTTTGCAGACAATATCCGGATCTTCGGTTTTTACATTGATAGAAACCTGGGACAACAGATGTTCGAATTCCAATGCCACGGCATCGCTCTGACTTGCGACGCCATTCTTTTTTGCCACGATGAGGTCATCATCAGAGTTATGAGTATAAGAGACTGAAGCCTTGCCGTCAGCGGCGATTGAGATCAATTCATCGGCAGGATATATTCCGTAAAAAGACACCGTACCTTCATTGGGAAAATAATAGCGCTCCCCGGGTACGATGTAAGCACCGTTACTGTAGACCACTGCTTTATTGAACATCGTGCTATTATCAGCATCTATGACAACTGCGGCCTTGAAGCCGTTGGACTGCAGACTGCTGTTTGTAGATTCCACGAAAGCTTTCGTCTCGTATTCTATCGCCGAGAGCCCCAGACGGATTTCACGGCGGATAGAATCAGTTTCGTTGAGAGATTTCTGACAGGAGGTCAGTAATACCACTGCCGCCGCTAAAAAAAAGTATTTTTTCATAATAAGGTTCATTAAAATTCAATCGTATGCTCTACCCTGTTCCAGTCCTTCACTTCAACCGATACGGTCACGTCCTGCCCGATTGTCACCGGAGTTTCAGGATTATCAGAACCCAAGTGCTTGATATTAATGTTCTTTATGTCGATATAATCGTTGGCTGTCAGTTCCGGAATTTCGTTTTTGAAACTGATTGGGTAATAGTATATCGTACCTCCTATGTCAGCCCTGATGACGATCCTTGTATATCGGGAAGAGAACTTGTCAATACTGTGCTCATCCGTCGCTGTCGGATTTGCGGCGGCATAGAAGGTATGTGCAGTCTCATACGCCTGTCCGTTGGCAACAGACACGGGTGTCTCGAATTTGTCTCCGAACCAATTGAGGGCGGATAGTCCATCAAAAACACCGAGTTGATTGACCCAGACGGGAGCATTGGGCAATGCGTCCGAAAACATACAGGAGTTTGTGACGACATTGGAGATATAGATACCTTCAATGATTATGTCACCCTCCGGAAGATTGTTGGTAATCTTCCGGACCACGACCTTGGCGGCACGACGCACCACCTCAATGCTGAATTCCCTGTTTTCAGAGGAAATGGTCTGATCTTCTATCTTTCCCTGCATCGCAAACGAAGACGCACCCTCATCAGTGCTGAGAAGAACCGTCTCTTTTTCCTCAAGATCGGAGATTCTTTTGATAGAAGAGGTCCAGTTCTCCTCGTTGCAGACTGCGTAAATGGAATAGCCCGTACCGACATTCACGTCAAGTTTCAGACTTTTGGAATTCATCACATTGCGTGACGCCGCAAGACTGCTGTCAGCCCTGAATACATATATCTGCAGGCTCTTGACCGCCTTTTCATCCTCAAGGCCTTCTTCTCCGGACTCCATTCCAACGGCTTTTGTCACAATTCCATCTGAGATACCCTTAAGATAAAACACACATCCTATCTTGTCAGCAGAGGAATCTCTCTTTGAAGACAATTCATCCTTGTTGCAGGAAACAAAAGCAACCGCAAGAAGAGAAAAGACAAAAGAATAGAACAAATTTTGCATATAAGAAGTTATTTTGATTTAAAGGTCAAATCGCGCTCCGTTGAATCCCAAGGAGTAACGACAATGTCAAAGTCCATCTTTTCCGAATCCGTACCGGGAAGCATCAACGTAACGGTACATTCCTCTCCCATCTTTAGAGCGCTGCCAAGAAATCTGGTCTCATCACGTGACTCTATCGGGATGTCTCCATAATAAATATCCCACTGGACACTGATTTCAGGTTCACACGGGACAAATACTACGGCTCCGGGTATCTCCGTGAGACCGTCGAGCGTAACAACCCGGGAACTGTAAATTTCGGCAGTAGAATCTGTTGACGGAGACCACTCATAATCATTGTAACTGAATACGCCACCGTCCGGAACGTTTATTGAAACTGATTTCACCTTATATGTCAAGGCATCGTCCGAACCTTCAGCCTTGAAATGAATCAATGATAGGGCATGATCGAAACTGATTACAACAGCCGTATCGGATGCGCCTATTCCTGTACGTCTTGCAACCAGAAGGTCTGTGCCGGAGTTCTGGGCATAGGACAACGTAACTTCGCCACCATTTTTTCCTATGGTATTGGAGGAAGGGAAGACGCAGAAAAAATCAACTTTCCCGGAAGAAGGATAATAATATGCCTTCGACTTGGTTCTGTAAGCGGATGACAATCCGTCATACTCCACTTTCTCGTTGAAGACTGTCGCATCGCCCGCAAGGCAGGCAGCATTGAATCCGCCCTCACGCACCTGCTCGGCGGTATTTTCGGCATAAGCCTTTGTAACCACAAAATCATCAGCGAATATGATGGCCTTGTCGGAGAAAGAAAAATCTTCACCGGTAAAAGACCGCATACCTGCATCCTCCTTGTTGCAGGAAGCAAAGAGGACTGCCAGACAAATCATCAAAGTACTGTATCTTTTCATAACTTTTCGTTTCTTTACTTTAAGTCACTCTGTTCTATTACTACGTCTTCATCTTCCCAAGGGGTAACGGAAACGGAGAAGACAATCTCTTCGGCACCGTCATCGCCTACGTGAGCGGTTGCCTTGATGTTATTGACTTTACCAACATTGAGTTCAACGTCGGCAGCCTTAGTGTACTCCTTCTGGAAGTTGCCTTTCTTCAACGTATAGGTAATCTCGATATTATATGAACCGGGAATCAGATAAAGGTCGGACTCGCTGGTGAAAACCTCCCGGGACAGAGCGGAGACATTGCTCCATTCTTTAGTACCGATATTATAGGCACCTGCAGTGCCCGTGCTTTCATTACTCTGTATCTTCCAGATGGCTGTACCAACCAGTTCGTAGCCTTCCTGCGCCTCAAGCGTCAGGGCCCCTGTACGGCAGAAGATATGATCCACGGTCACTTCAGGACTGCTCTTGTAAGCCGCCTCCGCAATGCCCGCCACAATATCCGTCTCGTTGGATGCCTCAATGGTGGCCGCTCCGGAATCCCACGAGAACTGAACGTTGGAGACGTAATAGTTGTAGTCAATATCTTCTGAAGGCCAGTATTTGCCGGTATTGAAACTATCCTCGGCTTCACTTAGAGAAACACTCTGAGGCTCATGTACCAAAGTGTCCGTGCCGACAGTACCGCCGGTAGCCATCCAATACACATTATTGACTTCGGATACAACTTCAGCCTTGGTGCTTACAGCCATCTTGAGACCATCGCCCTTGACGCCGAATGTCATCCTGGTAAGAGATTCCCTTGTTGAATCCTTGATTGTGAAATGGTCTTCCTTCTGGCAGGAAACAAGACCGATGAGAGTTACGGCGCAAAGCGCCTGTGTAAAATAGCGTTTCATCTTTTGTTGATTTTTGTTTGAGTTGTGTATTAAAATTCATAGTCACCTAATTCAATTGGAGTCCAGTCGGGAATCTCGATGGTACCCGTAGTGGAATTGAGCCCGACAGGAAACGAAAAATCTTCCATTGAGGCCCTGTTCCAGTCATAACCGGACATCGACATATCGCCATAGAGATCATAAGTCGCAGAAAAGGCGTTCAATTTTTGCACTGAAAGCCTCGCACCGGTGGCACCCTGCCGGGGAATACGTATGGATACGCGTCCACTGGCGTCAAATACCGCCTTATACTGGAACTCTCCGGAATGCGCCTCCATCGACGGGAATGATGTCCCGTTATAAGGGGCCTCGATGCGGATGACCAGTTGCGAAGCGAACGGCATCGCCGCTTCGGTCAGATGAATATCCAATGTACAGTATTGCTTGTCCTGCCTGTCAATGACTCCGTCCACGAATTCGGAGGTGCAGACGAAATCCTGCCTGTAGGCAGAAAGTTTCGTCATCTCGCTTCCGAGGGGGACGGTAACCTTTCCCGCTACAACCTCCCTGCTGGAAGCCACGGCAGAGACCGTCCTTCTCGGGTCAATCCGGTAAGACATTGTCGTATCCCGCACGTTCATCTCTGAAAGGACATTTCCTTCAGCCAGAGAGCCGTCCTCGTTAAAAATGCCGCACCATGCGTTTCCATTCTGAAAAATGGAATCGTTCTGGAAAGTTACCGTCAGACCAAAATAGCAGGGACAGTCATCCCTGATTTCCTTGACGGAACAGGATGCCGTCGCCAGCAGCAGAAGAGTTATGTGGCAGAAACGTTTCATGAAAAGCAGCTTCAAAGATTGGCTAAAATGTATATTCGGGATAAATCTCCTTGTAATCCCAATCGGCTACCTCAATGTCAAAGAACACCCTGATCTTCGAAAACTCATCCCAAGGATTCTCGCAGCCCTCGCAGGTAATGGTTATATCACCTATTCTGTAAAGAGTATTTTGAGCAATCGGCTGATTGATGACAAGAGGATAATATGTGACACGTCCATCATACAGGGCTTTTATCATCACACAGGTGCGGACATCATCAGAGTTCGGATACGCATAGAAATCCACGCCTCCGTTGAATTGATCTCCATCTGTCCAATTCTTCTTCACAGCAACGGTGAAATCATTGTACAGGGAGTCTGCCACCAATTCAACGGTTGAACGCAAATTGATTTCCGGTCCGGAGGAGCCGTCATAATCGAAATCAGAGGCGACCGCAACGTTGGCCAAATATATGTCCGTAATATCGAAAGACTCCGGAGCTTCTCCTTCCCAGGCGGTGATGATGTTACCGGTAACAGAAACCTTCGCCGCTACACGGACAAGTTTCAAGCTGACAGGTTCCGGATCGGTACCGGCCGTCCCTTCAGCCACTCCGACCATTACGAAGTTATCGCGGCTGTTGTCCGCAAGGGACGTCAAAGTCTCCTTGAATGCAGTAATGGTGGCAGGTACAGAATCTAGAGTGTAATTGGCGAGCACGGCAACGGTTTTAGCTCCCTCCGTCAAGCCTGTGATGAGTTGATGCGACATTGGCGCACCGTCGAAATGTCTGTTCCATTCCTTCGCGCCTGATTCGTCATAAATGACTATGTCAACCTGTGAAACCTTTTTTTCAACAGTGGTCTGATACTTCGTATCTCCCTCTCCCTTAGTCAAAGACTTGACGGTATCATCGGATGGACTTGCGGCAGGGAATCCCTTGATGTTGACGATGAGCTTTGATTTGTTTTCATCCCCTGTGACTTCAACGGTGTCAAGGCTCTTATTGCAAGCAACAGTGCATAATACCAACGTCAAGGCTGCCAACGTGTAAATGATTTTTTTCATAATTAAATGTTTGTTAAGCAATTGATAAATAGTTTATTCTTCGGTATATTCCTCCTTGTTGAGCCCGTACTGCTTTATCAGGGCGCTGATCTCCGGGTCGAGGTTCCCGCGGAACACGTATGACGGGTCTTGCTGGCAGGATCGCAGATAGCATTCCACGGCCTCCCTGTCCTCTCCCTTGCGGCTATGCAGTACAGCAAGCATATAGTTTACGGGAGCGGTACGCTCGAGTTTTTCAAGAACAGCCATCGCACTGGCATTGTAATCCATTGAGCAGTAAGCGATTGCTGTGTTATAATCATTGTACGGGCGCAGCAGCGTTATCGCCTTTTCGTAATCGCGGTCGCGTATCGCCTGCACACCGTTCATATACGCGGTGTCAAGGACCGTTGTCAGGACAGTGTCCTGAATCATTCCCTTGCGGTGCAGATGGAAGGCGAACTTCACGATGCGGACCTTGGGATAAAGGACCTCCCGGTAATACTTGTACTGACGGTCGGAACGCATCGCAGCCTCGCGGGCATCCGGTTCCATACCTTCGTGGGAGAAATATTCCTCTTTGTCCCCGTCGTCCATCACGACGTCGTTCCTCACAAGGGCGTCGAGCATCCTCCAGTTTTCCGGCTCCGAATGGGAGATAAACCGGATATCCGAAGCCTCCAGAGTTCCTCCGCCATTATATTCCTCGTCGAGATTGAAACGGAATCCCTCTTCTCTCTTCAATGAATCTACATAGCGCCTGACATATGATTCAAAGTAGCGGCTCACGCCGGCACCCCTCCTGGACGAGAGATTCCTGTTGAAGGAATACGTTCCTTCCGGTGATGCGGAGGCAACAACCACGATGGAGTCCAGATCAAATTCCGTGTTGCGGACAAGGCTCGCCAGGTTACCCTTGATTCTGTCTATCTCCGGAGCGTTGTTGCCCATCGTGTCAATCACGGCATCGGAGCCAGCCTTGAATTCTATGTAGCAGGCCGTGTTCTCTTCCACCTTCCGGCTTAGAATCCGGCTGAGGTACCTTTCCGTATTGTCAACGAATGCGGACAGGCTGCTGATATAGAAGGTCAGGGGCTCCGCCTGCGGAATGCCGTAGATATGTCTCTCCTGCTCGTAGATGTCCCCCGAAAGAAAAACCTCCACCTTCCGCAATTTCGGCCTTGTCTGTATCGTCTGCGTGTAATTGTATATGAAATCCCCGTTCATCGCCTGTATCACGGTATCCAGCTTGAGGTGGTCCGTGACGATGGGGCTCTTTATGTAGCGGCGGTACATCACCTCCACGTTGTCCTTCTTCCAGTTGTTGAACCAGCGCCGGAACTTGTTGGTGTAATGCTCTATCGCCTGTTCCTCATCCACGCCGAAGCAGCTCTCGAACTGCTCGTCCATGACATACGAGGAATCCTGCTTGAACATATAGAGGGCAGGTATGTTCCTCTCGATGAACAGCTCGAACTGGCCGATATGTATGAACTCCGTGGAGTCTGTGACTATGCTCTCCATGAACCTGCGGTACCTCATATACCCTTTGTCCTGCTCCCGCCGGTACTGGTTGCCGGTTATCAGAATATGATCAAGATTGAGAGTATCCTCAAGGACGACCATCCGGGGATAGAATCTTATCTGCCAGGCGGGGTCAAAAAGGTCGTGGGGAACACGTATCTGAAACTCTATGTCCACCTTTCCGTGACGCTCGGCGACATTGCGGAAGCGGGCCGTGACCATCGCGGCCTCTATGGTCTCCGTAGCTACCATCTCGCCCGTCTCGTCATCCCTGATGGCGTTCATTATCAGTTGCTGGTGGCCGTCCATATCCACGACCGTCAGCGTATCGGCGGGACGATAGTCCGACTTTATGTCGCGGAACTGCACCTCCTTTTCCCTGGGGAGTGATATCTGCACCCCGGTGGACTCCTTGCGGATTCTTGTAACCTTTTTCTGGGTTCCGCACGCAATGATGCAGAGACCGGCACATAGCAATGCCAATATCCTCTTCATACCAGTGTCCTTAGAATATGTAAACGATTGAAACCTGCGTATCTGCAGAAGGCATCACGAAAAACTTCCTGCCCTTGTCGATGATTGCCCCGCATCGCGGGCAGGCGTAGGTGGTGCAGTTCTTGCCGCCACACCAACCTCCGATGCCGAAATCAAGATTCCAGTGACGGGAGAGCATACGGGAGTATCCTACGGAAAGCCCGCCTCCGAAGGCGAACCCCTCTTCGGTCTCCATCTTCCCGAAAAAACCGCCCCGGTTGTACTCCTCACACCTTGCATTGAGGCCGAACCACCATCCGGAGAAGACGTTCCACGTCCAGTAACGCATTCCGAAAGCCCCTCCGCGGACATGGTCCTGAAAGGGATTGCCCTTCTCCACGGAACCGAAGTTCCAGTTGTTGTACTGGCCCATTGCGCTCAGGCTCACGTGCCTGGCTACCGCAAAAGAAAATTCACCATTGATTGTTGCAAGATCTGCCCAATTCAGAATGTTGGTAGAAATGGATACCCTCTGGGCCTCGGCTCTCACCCCACATAACAACGCCACCAACAACAGCACTCCCCTTCGAATCATCTTAAACAATTTTAATGCAAAGATAATTCTTTTTTATTATATGCAAATAATTTTACTCTTTTTTTGCGAATTTTTTCGAGAGAAGCGCGGCGGCATAGCCGATACCGCCCACAAGGACAGCCGTCAGAACAATGTCAGTCCACTTGATGACGACCGGATATGCCGTCACGATGAAATTTCCGGGCATCTTGACAAACCCGAATTTCAGTTGTGCAAGGCAGACGGCCAGACCTGCCGCCACCCCGGCCACAATCCCGATCAGGCTGATGAACCATCCCTCGTGAACGAAGATTCTGCTGACCGTCCGGTTGTCCGTCCCCATTGCGCGGAGAATATGAATATCCTCCCCCTTTTCTATAATAAGGAGAGACAGACTGCTGAAGATATTGAAAGATACTATGATTATTACGAAAAGCAATATGAGATATATCGCTATCTTCTCGTACAGCAGCAGTTTGTACAACATCGGATTCTGCTGCCTGCTGTCTTTTACCTCAAACCCTTCCCCCACCAGAGTCTTGATATGACGGGAAATCCGGGAAGTGGCGATACCCTTGGAAGAGAGCGCCTCCGGATTGAGGAACAGTTCTACGGAAGAAACCTCATTTTCATCATATTCCAGCAACTGCCGGAGAGATCCCACCGGCAGGAATATATATCTGCTGTCAAAATCCTGGTCAATCGAGAAAATTCCGGAAGGGAACACTTTGGCCTGCCTGAGGCTGGATGCCGGATTCAGAAGATCCACATCACGGGTACGGGAAGGAAAATAGACTTCCAGCGGGGTAAGAAATGCCGTCCTGATTCCCATTGCCGAGGCCAAACCCCTTCCCACCACCGCCTGGGGCACCTCCCCGAAATTCAGGGAAAACTCGCCTTCAACGATACGGTTCTTGAGAGAAGTGACTTCCTGATATATTGAATCAACTCCTCGCGCAACCGCGATACCGTGATTCCGGTCATACTGAAGAAAGACGTTTTCCTGCACCACACCGCAGAACGCCCTCACTGCGCTCTCTTTCCTCAACTCGTCGAAGCCTTCGGAAGATAGGGAAAAACTTTTGCCCGAAACGGGCGTAATCAGAATATCGGCGGTATGCGATTTGTCCAACTGGACGACAATGGAATCGAACCCGTTGTAAACTGACAGAATTATCACAAGAGCCGCACAGCCGATTGCTATCCCAAGTGCCGAAATCAGGGATATTATATTGATGACCCCCATCGATTTCCGGGCAAAAAGATATCGTCGCGCTATGAAATCGGCTATCTGCACTCAGAAGCTATTTCTTCAGTAACTCATCAATGTGCTCGACATAGTCGAGGCTGTCGTCTATAAAGAAAGAGAGTTCAGGCACTATCCTCAGCTGCTTGGCCACCCTTCTTCCCAGTTCTCCACGCAGCCTGGGTGTCTCTTCCTCTATTTTTTTCAACACCGCCTCAGCCTTTGAAGAAGGAAATATGCTGACGTATGCCCGTGCGCTCGACAGATCGGGACTCAGTTTGACTCCGCTGACGGAAACCAGAGCCCCGTCATAGGCCGCCATCCCCTTACCGCGGATTATCTCCGCCAGATCCTTCTGAATCTGACGGGCAACCTTCAGTTGTCTTGTATTCTCCTGTTCCATCGGATATGTGTCAGTTGTTGAATTTGAGAATATAGTAATTCTTCTTCCCCCTCTGGACAAGAATGTACTTGCCGTCCAGAATATGTTCCTGCCCGAGTTGAAGGGCAATGTCAGAGACTTTTTCCTTATTGATGCTCAAGCCGCCGGCCTGAATCATCTTGCGGCATTCTCCCTTGCTGGGGAAGATGTCCGTCCTGACTGCAAGCATCTCGATGATGTCGCAGGGAAGGTTCTCCTTTGAAAGATTCCACTGGGGAACTCCGTCGAAAACGTCCAGGAAAGTTTTCTCATCCAGTGCCTTCAACGCCTCGGAAGTTCCCTTGCCGAAGAGCATCTGTGATGCGGCGACCGCATTCTCATAATCCTGTTCGCTGTGGACCATTGTCGTTATCTCCTTCGCAAGCAGTTTCTGGAGAAGACGCTGTTCGGGGCAGGCCTGGTGCTCCTCTATGGCCGACTCTATGGTCTGCCTGTCAAGCATAGTGAATATCTTGATATATTTCTCGGCATCCGCGTCGGATACGTTCAGCCAGAACTGATAGAACTGATAGGGAGAGGTCCTTTCCGGATCGAGCCAGATGTTACCCTTCTCCGTCTTGCCGAATTTGCCGCCGTCAGCCTTGGTGATCAGGGGACAGGTCAACGCGAAAGCCTCTCCTCCGAGACTTCTCCTGATAAGTTCGGTACCTGTGGTGATGTTCCCCCACTGGTCCGCCCCGCCGAGCTGGAGCTTGACTCCCCTGTTCTTGTAGAGATAGAGGAAATCGTAGCCCTGAAGAAGCTGGTACGTGAACTCGGTGAAGGACATTCCTTCCGTCGATTCACGGCTGAGGCGCTTCTTCACGGAATCCTTGCTCATCATATAGTTGACGGTTATCAGCTTTCCGATATCCCTTGTGAAATTGATGAAAGTGTAATCCTTCATCCAGTCGTAGTTGTTCACAAGTTCCGCCTTGTTCGGGGCTGAAGATTCGAAATCAAGGAATTTCGAAAGCTGTTTCTTGATACATTCGACATTATGTGCAAGGGTCTTCTCGTCAAGCAGATTTCTTTCCTGCGATTTCATCGAGGGATCGCCTATCATTCCGGTCGCCCCTCCCACAAGTGCGAACGGCTTGTGCCCGCAATTCTGGAAATGCTTCAATATCATAATGCTGACCAGATGCCCGATATGCAGGGAATCTCCCGTAGGGTCTATTCCGACATACGCACCCGCAGGCCCTTTCATCAGTTCTTCCTCAGTACCGGGCATGATATCGTGGATCATACCCCTCCACTTCAATTCTTCTACAAAATTCTTCATATTCTATTTGTTTGGTACCCAGACCATTACGTGGCCTTCAAAAACTTCATATCCCAGTTCGAACTCCATCTCGGTGCCATCCTTGTGGATGAAAGTCGCGTCAAGTTCACCGTCTTCGTGAGGATTGAACTTGTCAATCTCTATCTGCTCGGCGAAATCCACTCCGTTGAGGGACATTCTCTTGAAGATGGCCTCCTTGGCGCACCAGTAGATTGCAAGCTGGAGGTTTTTCTTCTTATCATCCAGGTCCTCTATCTCATCTTCGCTGAGAGCCTTCTTCTCCACCACCGAGAAATCCCTGTCGAGACTCTCTATGTCAATGCCAAGGTCCTCATCAGGATGGACGATGATGGCGACAAAACGGTTGTCGTGAGTGATGCTGATCTCAACCGCCGTGTTGTGAAGGTACGGCTTGCCGTTGTCGTGATGCCCCAGATAGAGTTTTTCAGGGAAAATCGTGTTCAGCAATGCCCTTGTGGCAAGTTTCTCGCGTCTGCGGGATTCTCCCTTGATGTAGGACAATTCCTCCAACTCATCATCGGGGACAGATGTGGTCGCCAGAAGTTCCTCTTCCGTTTCCGTCATATCCCAGACATAGATTTTTGCTCCGTTTTCCAGTTCTTTTTGTAGATAAAGTGCCATATATGGATTATAAAAAGACCCCGCGCCTGCAACTTTCTGACACAGGCGGGAGATATGAATTACGTTTGGGGATATTATTGCACACCGACGGGAACGCGTCACTTGAAGACGGTTCCAGGGGCATAGAATTGCGACTCGGAGGTTCCATTTGTGCAATAAATCAGTTATATTGTTGAGATAAGAGGATTCGAACCTCTACTGACTGAACCAAAATCAGTAGTGCTACCATTACACCATATCTCAATCAGAATTGCAAAGGTATAAAAATATTTTTATAATAACTTCCAACTATCTGACGGCATCAAGCACACCGCGAAGATAACCTATGCTCTCGGCTACACCGGGATGGGGGTTGTCCCCGTCCTTTTCGAACTCAAGGGAAAGGACCCCCTGATAATTTATCTCCCTCAGGGCTTTGACGACAGCCACGAAATCAATCACTCCACGGCCCATTTCCCAGGTCTGTCCCTCCGGAGAGGCGGAAGTCTCGTCCTTTATATGGATATCATAAATCCAATCCTTGTAGGTCACGATGTCCTCGGCGATGTCATACCCCATACGGACGGAGTGTCCCAGATCCATGCAGCACCCGACACCGAGGGAAGGGTCCTTGACCAGTTCGACAATCTTGCGGATATCGGGAAAATCGGCTCCGTCTGGGCCGTGGGTATGGATAGCCACTTTGATACCGGTCTGTGCCACCTTTTCGATGACATAGTCAATCAAGGCATAATCGGGAACGCCGATGAACATCGGAGCCCCATATCTGGCGGCATAGTCGAAAGTACGGTCAACTTCCTCCTCGCTGTGCATATAGATGGGCCCGAGTATATATCCTTCTATTCCATATTCGGCGCATTTTGCCTTGAACTGCTCCATCTGTCCGGCAGTCGCATCAAGTGGCAGCCACCAGTCCTTGACGGAAAAATATTTGACTTCCAGACTCTTGAGATATTCCAAAGTCTGCTCGATTGAGAATTCGCGGTAAGTGAATCCGGCCACACCGATCTTGAAATCCTGGGACCCTCTGGTGGAAGGAGTCTCCACCGCAGCCTGAGGCTGACTGTTGCAGGATGCAAGAACGACCGCCGCCGCGAACAGTGCTGATACTATCTTATTCATTGGCTGTTGATTTTAGGAACAATTCATCCATCTGGGCATCGTCGATTTTTGAAGGGGCGTCGAGCATCACGTCGCGACCCACGTTATTCTTGGGGAACGCGATGAAATCACGTATGGTCTCCTGCCCTCCGAACAATGCGCATACCCTGTCGAAACCGAAGGCAAGACCTCCGTGGGGAGGTGCCCCGAACTTGAAAGCGTTGATTATGAACCCGAACTTGTACTCTGCATCCTCACGGGAGATTCCAAGCACGTCGAACATTCTCTGCTGGACGTCCGCCTCGTGGATACGGATGGACCCGCCTCCGAGTTCAGTGCCGTTGAGAACGAAGTCGTATGCATTCGCGCAGACCTGCTCAAGGTCTTCCTTTTTGTCCGAATAGAACAATTCGAGGTGTTCCGGTTTCGGAGCCGTGAAGGGGTGATGCATCGCATAGAAACGCTGTGTCTCGTCATCCCACTCCAGAAGAGGGAAATCGACAATCCAAAGGGGAGCGAACACCTTGGGATCCCGCAGATCGAGACGGTTTCCCATTTCGATACGCAGTACGCCGAGCTGGGTCTGGGTCTTTCTCTTTTGTCCGCAGAGGATCAGAATGAGGTCCCCGGTCTTCGCGCCGACCTTTGCGGCAACTGCCTGAAGTTGCTCCGCTGTATAGAATTTATCTATGCTGGACTTGATTCCGTCCGCGTTCATCTTGATATACACAAGCCCCTTGGCACCGACCTGAGGGCGTTTTACCCATTCCGTAAGTTCATCTATCTGCTTACGGGTATATTCCGCCGCACCGGGAACCGCAATGGCTCCGATATAGGGCACGCTGTCGAAAACGGAGAATCCGTTCCCCTGAACAAGCGATGTCACCTCGGAAATATCCATTCCGAAGCGGATGTCCGGCTTGTCGCTGCCGTAACGGTCCATAGCCTCGAACCACGTCATTCTGGGAAGTTTCGGTGCGATATCCACTCCGCAGACCACCTTGAACAGATGCCTCATCATACCTTCGAACAGATTCAGGACATCCTCCTGCTCCACGAAACTCATCTCGCAGTCTATCTGCGTGAATTCCGGTTGGCGGTCAGCCCTCAGGTCCTCGTCGCGGAAGCAACGGACAATCTGGAAATATCTGTCATACCCGGCAACCATCAGAAGTTGCTTGAAAGTCTGGGGGCTCTGTGGCAATGCATAGAACTCTCCGGGGTTCATTCTGGAGGGAACCACGAAATCGCGTGCGCCCTCGGGCGTCGATTTGATGAGGAACGGTGTCTCTATCTCGAGGAATCCCTGCTTGTCAAGATAATTGCGAACCTCGACGGCCATTCTGTGACGAAGCATCAGCGCTTTCTTCAAAGGATTGCGGCGAAGGTCAAGATAGCGGTATCTGGCCCTGAGCTCCTCACCACCGTCCGACACGTCCTCGATTGTGAAGGGAGGTGTCTGGGAAGCGTTCAACACCTTCAATTCCGTAAGGCGGATCTCTATGTCGCCCGTATCCAGTTTGTCATTCTTGCTCTGACGCTCCTCAACCACTCCCGTTGCCTGAATGACAAATTCTCTTCCCAGAGAAGCCGCCACCTCAGCCACAGAAGCGGAACAGGATTCGTCCACCCTGAGTTGGGTGATGCCGTAACGGTCACGAATGTCAATGAAACTTATTCCTCCCATTTTGCGGGCCTTCTGCACCCAACCCGCAAGCGTCACGCTCCGGCCAACGTCCCCGATACGCAACTCTCCACAATTATGAGAACGATACATTTTTCCTTATTTATTTTGAAATTGTTTGTCGAATACCATAAGCCTTGCTCCACCGCCTTCAAGCAAGACTGTAGCCCACTTGAAATAACCGTCGGCAACGAGGTGAACTCCGTCGTATGAATATTCCTCCTTCATATATCCCTGTTCGTCGGCAAGAACGGACCAGATATCCAGATAGAAATATCCGTAGCGCTCCACTCCCGCCTCGAGAAGTTTGTTGAGCTGCTGCGCCGCCGCATTGAACTGGTCACAGTACTCGACCTGTCTGCCTACAGGGAACACGCTCTGGACATATAAGTCCGTTTCGGGCAACTCCTTCTTGATTTCCTTTATTAACTTTTCATATTTGGTCCAACACTCGGCCACGTCGATCGTCTCCTTTCCTCCCATATCATTTCTTCCCACCTGAAGGAATATCTTGTCAGGAGCCATAGCCTTGACGTCAGCGATTCTGTCAAGAATATCATCAGTCTTGTCACCGCTTATTCCACGGTTGTAGGTATGAGAGAACGGGAACAGTTCGTTCCACAGGCCGCCTTCGACTATGCTGGCTCCAAGCATCACTAGGCACGGACCCTCCGTTCTGGCAATGCTGCGATATACCGATGCCCTGGTCTTGTGATAGGTTGATTCTCCCTGCTTCGCTCCGTCAGCGGCCCTGTTCTGGTGGTTCTTGCCTGAATAAGTGTCGAGAGCGGCGGCAAAAGCCTCATATCCTGCACCATTGAGGGAATATCCCCCGTCTGTGCTGAAAGAACCGTCGGCAAGACCCTGCTGCAATGCGGAATTGACGTCAACAAACGTGAAGAGGCCCTTTCCCGCATATTCCTGCATTGACTTGTTGACCTGTCCGACAGCGGCCTTCACCCCTTCGTCTCCACGTGAAACTGGAGAGATGAAGTAAAGTTGTGTTTCGGGAGATATCTTGCGGGCCCTGTCAAATATCTTGCAGATTCCGTTCACCACATCGGCGGCGGCAGCGCCCCTGTCGATATCGGTGTTTCCTATCTGGATGAAAATTTTTGCGGGTTTTGAAGAGGCAACCCCGTCTATCTGCCAGAGCACGTGCTCCACACCGATGGCGCTCACACCCCTGTTTTTGAAAGTGGTGTCCGCATAGAACTCGGACCACGGGGCCTTGTGGATATAGTTGTCTCCCATCATCACCACATTATCCTGCCAGATGGGAAAATCTTCATACATCGAAATGATGCTCTTGCTGTAACCTTCATCGCTGTACCACGTCGGTTCCGATACAGGTTCCAGATTTGTGCCCTTCTCCCTGCAGGCGGTCAACATCGTCGCAGCGAAAGCAAATGCCAATAGAATTTTTTTCATGTTCTGTTATGATATATCAATTTCGGGACAAAAATAAGAAATTTCTACACATTAAAGAGGAAATGCATGATATCTCCGTCAGCAACCACATAATCTTTTCCCTGACTGTAGAGTTTTCCGACGGCACGACAGGCGGATTCGCTCTTGAGAGAGACGAAATCCTCATACTTTATGACCTCTGCCCTGATGAACCCCTTCTCGAAATCAGTATGGATGACACCCGCGGCCTGAGGGGCCTTGTCCCCCTTGTTGATAGTCCAGGCCCGGCATTCGTCGGCACCGGCCGTGAAGAATGTCTGGAGATTCAACAATGAATATGCACCCTGGACAAGTCTTTCCAGTCCGCTCCTCTCAAGTCCAATCTCCTGAAGGAACATCTGTTTCTCCTCATAATCCTCAAGCTCGGCTATCTCGGATTCGATTTTTGCGGCTATCACAAGAATCTGTGCTTCCTCACCGCTGACGGCCTTGCGGACTGCCTCTACGTATGAATTCCCCTCCTTTGCGGAAGCCTCGTCCACGTTGCACACATACATCACAGGCTTGCAGGTCAGCAGGCAGAACTCCTTCGCCAGACGTTTCTCATCCGGTGTCTCAACGGCAACCTCGCGGGCATTATGCCCCTTTTCAAGAACAGCCTGATATTTCAGCAGCAGGTCGAGGGCTTTCTTCGCCTCCCGGTCCCCTCCTGTCTGAGCCTGTTTCTGAACCTTGGCAATCCTGTTGTTAACTGTTTCCAGATCCTTGATTTGCAGTTCCATATCGATGATTTCCTTGTCACGGACAGGGTCCACGCTCCCATCGACGTGTGTCACGTTTTCATCGTCAAAACACCTCAGGACGTGGAGGATTGCATCAGTTTCACGGATATTGGCAAGGAACTGGTTCCCAAGACCCTCACCTTTGCTGGCCCCCTTGACAAGTCCCGCTATGTCCACAATCTCGACAGTTGCCGGGATTGTCCGCTTGGGATTGCATATCTCGGAAAGGACATTCAGCCGCTCGTCAGGAACGACCGTCGACCCTATGTTGGGTTCGATTGTACAGAATGGGAAATTGGCGGCCTGAGCCTTGGAACTGCTGATACAGTTGAACAGAGTGGACTTGCCGACGTTGGGCAATCCTACTATTCCGCATTTCAATGACATATCTATCTCTCTAAAAACCAAGGGGGCCATTCGCTTAGCCCCCTTGAACACATCACATTTGATTTACAAATCAGATTATTTCTTCGTACTGCTCAGCAGACAGAAGAGTATCAAACTCCGAAGCGTCGGAAAACTTGATCTTTACCATCCAACCCTCTCCGTAAGGGTCGCTGTTGACTTTCTCGGGGGCACCGTCCAATCCGGCGTTGACTTCAACCACTTCACCGGACACAGGCATATATGCGTCTGCAACCGTCTTGACAGCCTCTATCGTACCGAACACGTCACCCTTTGAAAGAGTCTCACCCTCTGTCTGAATGTCAACAAACACGATATCTCCCAATTCACTTTGCGCAAAATCCGTGATACCGACGACAGCCACGTCCCCTTCAACCCTGACCCATTCGTGGTCTTGCGTATATTTCAACTCAGCAGGTGTATTCATTACTTTTCTTCCAAATTCAACATACAAATGTAGTTAATAATCTGCCAATATCCAACTATTTTGTAATAAATTCATTCAGATTTTATGAATCTGCTTGAAAAGAGGAGCCATACCCACTTTGCCTGAAACGATTCCGCGGAGGTTTTCAATCGGAATTCTCTCCTGAGACATCGTGTCGCGGTCACGCAGAGTCACGCATCCGTCGGTCAGAGTGTCGTGGTCGACAGTGACGCAGTAAGGGGTGCCTATTGCATCCTGACGGCGGTATCTCTTGCCGATGGAGTCCTTCTCGTCATACTGGCAGTTGAAATCGAACCTCAGTTCGTCCATAATCTCGCGGGCCTTTTCGGGAAGTCCGTCCTTCTTGACAAGGGGAAGGATTGCAAGCTTGACGGGGGCGATGCAGGCGGGAAGTCTGAGGACAACACGCTCCTCTCCGTTGTCAAGAGTTTCCGTGCAGAATGAGGATGACAGGATTGCCAGGAAAGTACGGTCCAGACCTATGGAAGTCTCGATTACATACGGAGTGTAGCTTTCGTTGGTCTCGGGATCGAAGTACTGGATTTTCCTTCCGCTGAATTTCTGGTGCTGTCCAAGGTCGAAATCCGTGCGGCTGTGGATGCCTTCAAGCTCCTTGAATCCGAACGGGAACTCGAACTCGATATCGGTGGCCGCATTTGCGTAGTGGGCCAGTTTCTCGTGGTCGTGATAACGGTATTTCTCATCTCCCAGCCCAAGGGCCTTGTGCCAGGCAAGACGGGTCTTCTTCCACTGTTCGAACCATTTCATCTCCTCGCCGGGACGGACAAAGAACTGCATCTCCATCTGCTCGAACTCCCTCATGCGGAAGATGAACTGACGGGCGACTATCTCATTGCGGAAAGCCTTGCCGATCTGGGCGATTCCGAAAGGAATCTTCATACGGCCCGTTTTCTGGACGTTCAGGAAATTCACGAAAATACCCTGCGCCGTTTCGGGACGGAGATATATTGTCCCCACACCGCCGTCCACGTTGCCGAGCTGGGTGCTGAACATCAGGTTGAACTGGCGGACATCCGTCCAGTTCTTCGTTCCGCTGACGGGACAGGCGATCTCACAGTCGACGATAATCTGGCGAAGCTCGTTCAAATCATTGTCGTTGAGGGCTTTCGTCATCCTTGCGTGAACTTCGTCATATTTGGTCTTCACGCGAAGGACGTTGGGATTGGTCGCACGGAACTGCTCCTCGTTGAAGGCCTCTCCGAATTTCCTGCGGCCCTTTTCGACCTCCTTGTTCATCTTCTCCTCGAGTTTTGCAAGATATTCCTCAATCAGGACATCGGCACGATATCTTTTCTTGGAATCCTTGTTGTCAATCAGAGGGTCATTGAATGCTCCGACGTGTCCTGAGGCCTCCCAGATACGGGGATGCATGAAAATGGCAGAATCAATTCCGACGATATTGTCGTTCAGATGCACCATTGCCTCCCACCAGTAGCGTTTGATGTTGTTTTTCATCTCAACGCCCATCTGTCCGTAGTCGTAAACGGCGCTCAATCCGTCATAGATTTCGCTTGAAGGAAAGATGAATCCGTATTCCTTGGCGTGTGCAATCAGATTTTTAAAAACTTCTTCCTGTGTCATTGTCTTATGTTTTTTATTTCAACTGTTTCATCAATTCTTCCACGAACGGGCGGCTCCACACCTGGGGGTGAGGCAGCGCCAACCTCTCCGTGCATATTTGCAAATCATTGAACGTCAGTATGTCTATATCAATGATTCTGTCCCTGTATATTCTGTTCCCTTCCCTGTCGTACTCGGCGGCGTGCGGCGCTCGTCCCATCTCCGCCTCGCAGGCCTGCGTCACTCCGAGCAGGTCGAAAGGGTCCATCTCCTTCTCGAAGCAGACAGCCTGGTTCAGGAAGTCGGCCCCGTCAAAACCCACAGCCTCCGTTTCCATTATCCCGGAACACCGCAGAACCACCCCCAACTTTTCTGTCAGCAGAGTCCGTGCCCGGGCAAGATTTTTCTCCCTCTCCCCGAGGTTCGTTCCAAGCAGCAGGCAAATCATAGCAACCCCAGCTCCAGCATAGCCTCCTCGCTCATCATCTCCTTGGTCCATTCCGGATCGAACACCAGATTGACTCTGACGTCCGTCACCCCGGGAACGTCCCTGACCGCCTCCTGCACCATCTCCACAACCTGATCTGCAATGGGGCAGTTCGGTGCCGTGAGAGTCATATCTATCGCAACGGCGTTGTCCTTGTCGACGTCAATTTTGTAAATCAGTCCCAAATCATAGACGTTGACCGGAATTTCAGGGTCGAATACGGACCTCAGAGCGTGTTTTATGTCAGCTTCAAGAGCGGTTGGCGTCTGCATAATTCCTGATTTTATCTATCATCGAGACAAGTCCGTTGGCACGTGTGGGGGAGAGGTTCTCACGAAGGGATATCGCATCGATGAAATCCAGGTCGGCGGAGAGGATATCCTCCGGCTTCTGGCCGTTGAACACCCTGAGCAGCAGCGAAATCATTCCTTTCGTGATGATTGCGTCGCTGTCGGCTCTGAAAAAAAGCAATCCGTCCCTTTTCTCGCAGGAGAGCCAGACTCTCGACTGGCAGCCCTTTATCAGATTCTCCTCCGTCTTCTCCTTTTCATCGATCAGGGGCATCTCCTTCCCCAACTCGATCAGATATTCGTACTTCTCCATCCAGTCGGAAAAGAGGGAAAATTCCTCGACTATGCTCTCTTCTATCTCCTTAATCGTTTTCATATCAACATTTTCACCGCTTTGGTCAGGCCGTCGACGAAAGCCCGGCACTCTTCCATCGTATTGTAAGGGGCGAGCGAAACCCGTACCATTCCCGTTTCGGAAAATCTTCTCACCACAGGTTCCGCACAGAGCAGGCCGCTGCGTACCGCTATCCCCATCTTGTCCAGCAGCTGGGCCAGGTCGGAGGGATGAGTGCCATCCACCGTGAAACTTATGACGGGGGCTTTGAGCTGCGGAGCTTCAGGGTTCCCGAAGATATGCAGTCCCTTCATCTTCTTCAACTCATCCATCAGATAATCCAGATGATTTTTCCGGCAGGACTCCGCCTCTCCGTCGGAATTGACGGCGGCAGCAAATTCAAGGGCCGGCTTCAGACAGGATGCCGCGACGAAATTGGGAGTTCCCGCCTCAAATTTCAGAGGCAGGGGGGCGTATGTCGTCTTTTCGAAGGTGACGGTCTCCACCATATCCCCTCCTCCCATATACGGAGGCATCTCCTGAAGATATTCCTTTTTCCCATACAGGATTCCAATCCCTGTTGGGGCATATATCTTGTGTCCGGAAAACGCATAGAAATCACAGTCCAACTTCGAGACGTCCACCGGCAGGTGCACTATCCCCTGAGCCCCGTCAACCGCAACCGGAATTCCCTTCGCGTGGGCTGCGGAGATTATCTCCCTTATGGGATTGATTACCCCGAGGACATTGGATATCTGGGTGATTGAGAGCAATTTGACCCGCCCGTCCAGTTTCCGCGACAGCTCGTCCATATCGAGGACTCCCCTGTCATCCACCCTCACCACGTCAATCGTGGCCCCGGCTGCCGCACAGGCAAGTTGCCAGGGAACGATGTTGGAATGATGCTCGGCCTCCGATATCAGAATCTTGTCCCCTTCGCCCACATATCGTGATACAAAACTGTGTGCCAGGAGATTGAATGAAGCGGTGGTCCCCGAAGTGAAGATTATCTCCTCAGTTGAGCGGGCCCCGATGAAATCGCGGACTGCCCGGCGACCCTCCTCGTATGCGGCGGTGGCGTCGATGCTGAGCCTGTGGACACCCCTGTGGACGTTGCCGCAGGCCTCCCGGCAGAGGGAATCCTGCATCCGGAGGACGCTGAGAGGCTTCTGGGAAGTCGCCGCATTGTCAAGATACACGAGTCTCTTCCCGTAAACAGTACGGGTGAGTCCGGGAAATTGAGCGCGTATCTCTTCTGTTTTCATATATCCGGCAAAAATAACTATTTTTACAAAAATATTGGACAATATGTACGAATATATCAAGGGCATTCTGACCGAAATATCACCTGCCGAAGCGATTGTCGAGGCCTGCGGCGTAGGTTGGAAACTCGCCATTTCGCTGACCACCTTCTCCCCTCTCCAGTCCCTCGCCGGACAGGAGGTGAAACTGTTCACGCACCATCACCTCAGAGAGGATGACGAACAGTTGTTCGGATTTTTCACTAAGGATGAAAGAGCTGTCTTCCAGCAACTTATTTCTGTCAGTGGCATCGGTGCAGGCTCCGCGAGGATGATTCTCTCCTCAATGACCGCCGACGAAACCCGCTCCGCCATCCTCGGAGGAGACACGGGCCGGTTCAAGGCCGTCAAGGGCATCGGTCTCAAAAGCGCCCAGCGCATAATTCTGGAGCTGAAGGACAAGATTGACAAGACCGCTGTCGGAGATTTGCCGGTTATGGCCGCTGTCGGAGGGGATTCCGCCGTCAGGGAGGAGGCCCGCAGCGCCCTTGTGCTTCTCGGTTTCTCAAGGCCTGCCGTTGAAAAGGTTCTTTCCGCCATCCTTCAGCAGACCCCCGACATCACTATCGAGGCCCTGATAAAGAAGGCGTTGAAAATGCTGTAAGAAGATTACTCCTGATTGTCCGTAGTGGGCTTGAGAACGAATATCTGAAGCGCCAGGGAGATTATGATGACAACGCTCATCATCGCGAAGCCCAGCCCCAGATTTCCATTGTCGGACCATTGCCCCAGCACCCTCGTGATGAGGGC